>NZ_JBHZGO010000006.1:0-63187 GCF_042747725.1 Coleofasciculus sp. H7-2 | reverse complement strand
TTTTGTTCTCGATCAGAGTTTGATGAGCATGAGAGACCTATTCTATCGGCTCAATCATGCCGGGATTGAAGTTGATATTTCCACTTTTTCTAAAGCCTGCAAAACTCGTGAGGGGGAGTGTTTTTGCCGAATTTACATCGAATTGATAGAACGATTAAAACGGCAGAATCCGGCGACAGCTCAGATGCTAATTCCGATTGATTCAACCGTCATCACCTTGACCAGTAAACTATTTTGGGAGCCGGGTTATCATCAAGTAAAACTACTCAATGGAGTCAATTTAACGCCGAGTAATCCCACCGAGTGTTTAATTCATTTTGGTCAAGGACATGATGCACGGTTTGCCGAGATGGTGAACAGTATGATTCCCGAAGATGGCGTTGGAGTCATGGATAGAGGTTTTGCCATCTGGGAATTTCTCGACGCATTAAGCGCTACCCAAACCCGCTTTGTGGTGCGAATCAAAAATAATATGAAGACTGAACTCGACCATCAGCGGTATCGCGTGGTTTGGTTTGGCGATTTAGAGAGTCGCAGTGAGTTTCGGTTAGCGACTAATTTGGACTCTTTAACGAATGAAGAGATTAGTGAAATCTACCGTAAGCGGTGGCAGGTTGAGATTCTTTGGAAGTTTTTGAAGATGCATCTTAAACTCGACCGATTGATTACTAAAAATGTCAACGGTGTCAGGATGCAAATCTATATGGTATTAATTGCCTATGTGATTCTAGAGTTGATGGAAATTCCTGCTTTTTATGGGCATCGATTGTTGGATAAATTTCGCTATTTGCAATTAGAATTGAGCCGCCGCTGTTCCATTGTGCATTGGAGCTACGATTTACTGCCCAATATGCTTGTCTAATCTTTCATGAAGTTTTATGTCTGGATTCAACACTTCTGGGCTATCCATTACCCGCATCTTTCTTAACAATTAAACAAGAGACTTAACATAATGGTGAAAGGCTTGATAAGTATAGTGTTGAGAGAAGAGAAGCGGGTAATGGGATCAGGGAAAAGTGGGCAGCCCAAGAATTGGCGCAGATAGACTTAGGAGATGCTCGTCGAAACAAGCGGTTAATACGTATAGTAGAAGACTTGGCAGCGCAACCGGCTAGTAGCGTACCACAAGCCTGTGAAAATGTGGCAGCAACCAAGGCAGCATATAATTTTTGGAAATCACCATATTTTTCCGCCAGTGAGATTCGCCGTGCCCATATAGCCAGGACAATTGAAAGAGTTAAAGACGATCAGATAGTATTAGCAATACAAGACACAACAAGCATAGATTTAACAAACCACCCAAAAACTAAAGGGGTGGGTTATCTAGACCATTCCCAATCATCAGGATTGAAAGTACATTCAACATTGGCAGCGACAAGTAACGGAGTCCCGTTAGGGATTATCGAACAGCGAGTATGGGCAAGAGAACCAGAAAATTTAGGGATTGCTAAAAAACGTCGTCAACGGCAAACCCAACAAAAAGAAAGTCAACGCTGGTTAGATGGATTAGAGTTAACACAAAAGTTGATACCACCAGAGATTCAAGTGGTGACAATAGGCGACTCAGAAGCAGATATATTTGACCTATTCAGTTTCAAACGTTCCGAAAATTCCCACTTGCTCATTCGCGGTACTCACAATCGCAAAGTCAACCACTGTGCTAAATATCTACATCAAGCCATACGCCAAATTGAACCATCTGGAACCCTGGCAGTAGAAGTTAAACGGTCTCCAGAACCTAGTGCGAGAACGGCGGTATTAACAATGAGATTCACCAGTTTAGATATCCAAGTACCATTACATCACATCCGGCGTTCACAGCTAAAACCTATTAGTTTACAAATCATTCTGGCAGCAGAAGAAAATCCACCCACAGGAATTAATCCGATTAGTTGGTTGTTAATTACTAGCTGGGAAATTAATAGTTTAGAAGAGGCAGCACGTTGTATTGAATGGTATACCTACCGTTGGTTAATAGAACGCTATCATTACACATTAAAAAGTGGTTGTGGGATTGAAAAATTACAATTGGAAACCGCCGACCGCATTCAGATGGCACTGGCTACTTATACAATTGTGGCTTGGCGGTTGTTATGGCTGACTTACTCTTCACGAGTTAATCCTGATTTACCATGTGATGCTGTTTTAGAAAAGAGTGAATGGCAATCTTTGTGTGCGACTATCAACCATAATTCTATTCCACCAGACAAACCACCGTCTTTAGGAGCAGCTGTGCGAATGATTGCAACTCTTGGTGACTTTTTGGGGCGAATTGGTGATGGTGAACCTGGGGTAAAAACTATTTGGCGTGGATTGCGCCGATTACACGATATTGCCGCTACCTGGAAACTTCTCCACTCATATTCCCCCTCTCCTTGTTGATAGTTAACGCCCGCTCTTTGACCGACTGCACCCTACCGGCAACGCTAATATTCATTTCTTGTTTCTTTTGTCAATCATGCCGTCTTTATTTACTTCTGCCATCCCCTCAGTATCTACCTTACAGAAATGTTAAGAAAGATGTGGGTAATGGATAGAAGGAGGTTAGGGGGTTAGGTTTGCCGAGTGTCTCGCTGGCGCGAAAGAACTAACCGTCAGACAGAGGATTTCCATTCGGCGATCTTTAATCAATTGAAGGGGTAGAAGACGAAAGCAAGGTTTAATGATGGAAACGAAAGAACTGGGACATACGGGTGTCAAAATAAGCGCGATCGCTCTGGGTGGAATGCCAATGTCTTTAAGTAGCAGACCTCCAGAATCAGAATCAATAAAAGTCATCCATCGCGCCCTCGATTTGGGCGTCACAATGATTGATACCGCTGATTCCTACTGCAAAGATGAATCAGATAAGCATCACAACGAACGCTTAATTAGTAAAGCGCTTTCCTCTTATTCTGGCGATAAGAGTAATGTTATCGTTGCCACCAAGGGCGGACTGATGCGCCCCAATGGTAGCTGGACGCGCAACGGCAACCCCAAGCATCTGCGGGAGACAATTCGGATCAGCTTTGAGGCGTTGGGGGGACAGAAGCCGATAGATGTTTGGCAATACCACGCACCCGATACAGACTACACGATTGAAGAGTCACTGAAACCAGCAAAAGAAGCTGTGGAACAAGGAACGATCCGGTTTGTCGGTGTCTCCAACTTTTCAGTAGAGCAAATTAAACGCGCCCGTGATGTGGTTGAGATTGTCTCCGTGCAAAACCAGTACAATCCTTGGAATCGTCAGCCAGAATATGATGGGGTGCTGGAGTATTGCCAGAAGGAAAAACTGACGTTTTTGCCTTGGAGTCCGTTGGGTGGTAGCCGTCGCGTGAGCAATTTGGAAGATATTGATGCGATCGCTCAACTTGCCCAAGAAAAAGGCGTTTCTGTCTACAATATTGTCCTAGCATGGCTGCGGGCAAAATCTCCAGCCATTGTGCCTATCCCCGGCGCAAGTAAAGTTTCCAGCATTGAGGACTCTGTGCGTGCTGTCGATGTGCAACTATCTGATGAGGAAGTAGCAAAAATTGACCGCGCTACAGCATCCTAATTACAGTAGGGGCTTTCGCATTCGAGTGAAAAAACTCTTGCACCTATCACATTAAGCCGCCAGCCGCCAGGGGTTCAAACCCCTGGCTAATAAAATAAAGCCGCCAGCCGCCAGCCAGGGGTTTGAACCCCTGGCTAATAAAATAAAGTCCACTAAAGTGGACTGAGGAAGAACTTCAGTCCACTTTAGTGGACTTGATTCTGTTAGCCCGGAACTTGAGTTCCGGGCTGGATTGGCGGCTTATTGAGAATGGTGCCAGATGTCAGGTGAAAAAACTCTGGCTGTAACGATAGAGGTGTTCGCGCAAATGCGAAAGCCCCTACTAGGGTTTTAAGCCACCGCTAGTTCTGAATCTTCCTCAGACATTTCTGTGGGAACGCCATCCTGAACCAGTGAAGACATCTGTCCGCTTTTCTGCATCAGATTCGTCACCATTGCCAACAAAGCATTCACCTTGTGAGTCCGCCACGTATCCATAATCTCTTCTACCGCTGCATCTGGGAGGCGACGCTTTAACGCTTCTAAAAGATAAGCGGCGTGTCCGGTTTCGTCGTGGGCGATACTCAGGAGTCCCTTTTTCAAACTGACACTATTTGGTTCGTCCTCTGGTAACACATTAGCCATGCGAACGAAGTCTTTGCTGGCATCTAGTTCTAGGATATAAGTGCTACCCATGAACACCACCCAGTCAATATTCTGCGGTTTCAAGCTTTCTTGCGAGTATCCTTCAAAGTAAGCTTCAAAAAAGGGACTGCGGCGGCGTTCATCCGGTTTAGCCTCTGGCTTGGTTTCAGCGGCTTTCTTGAAGTCAATGACTTGCTTGTTAAGCCGCTTCAGCGCTTGGGCAAAAATTTGACCGTGACGCTTTTCATCGGAGGCGTGGCGAGCAAGTTTTTCAGCTAGCCACGTATCGCCTTCAGCGGCGGCGCGATCGCTCAATGCTTGCAGAAATGGAACTGAACCTGATTCTGCCAGTTGGAACCCGGCGAGGACGTTTGGGCGCGTTAGGGGATCGCGGATTTGGCGGGCACCAATGTAAGCACCAGCACCCGATCCGGCTAAGTGCAAAAGGTAGGTAAAAAAGTTCATGCTGAAATTTTCTTGAGTGTTTAGAGCTAACGGATGCTATTCTATCGCTGTTTTTTTAGATGAGTAGTCACGGATGCTTTTATTGTTGCCAATGCGGTGTTCGATCGCTAATTATAAATTTTCTAGATTTATTCAACTAAAATAGCCAAATGCATCCTCCAAAAGAAGTATTTTTTGCAGTTGCCGCTTGGAGATTTGATGCTGTGGAAGAGTTTAGTCGATCGGGCAACGCTTTAGCAAAAACTGAGTGTTTCGCTAATTTAAAAGAAATTGTCAATCCTAGATTTAAAATTTAAAATCAAATAATCTCTGCATTCAAAAAATTAAAACTACAATGAAAGGTTTGTCCGTATTTTCACTGAGTTTCGCCGCGATCGCGACTATTTTCATATCTTCAGACGCATTCGCAGAAATTTTCAAAACCAGTCATCGACTATCGGGGTTTTCAACCGATAGCCGTCACTATATCTACCTAGAAAGCTATCGAAACCCGATTACAGAAGCTCCGCAAGCACAATTACAAATTGTGAATGCGCCTACAAATTCTTGCGTTGAATACGGCTGTATAGAAACTGAAAATACTCAGGAATCTTCAAATTCAACTACTAAAGCCGCTGAGACAGAATTACTCAAAAAAACAGCAGTAATTCGGTACAAATTAAAACTAAATCGTCCGGCGGCAGGAAGAAGGCTGCCAGCTCTTTCTCGCGTCACCAACCCAGATGGAAGCGAAGTTTATACCTTTTTAGTGAAGAACAAAAAAGATCCTCTACAGGTGCTGATGCGGCAAAAATATATACCATCAGTTGCGTATGGGGGAAATGCGGATACGGATCGGGCGGCGCTGCAACTTGAGATTATTTACAACAATCGGAGACGTACCCTGAGCAGCCTGAATACATACCGCGATCGGACGATGAAATATACGCTCAGAGAAGTGCGTTTAGCTCCAAATGGACGGAGTGCGGTTATTCTAATGAATACGATCGAACCTGCTGAACAGGGAGCGGTACAGACGACTTTGGTACAGAGTTTCCCGCTTTGAATTTCCAGCTATAAATTGCCCGTTTTAAAAATGCAATGCCGCCAGAAAATTTAACCGATTATCCCTACTTTAGTGCCCGACGAGTGGTGATGGGGCAGCGAGGTGCTGTGGCAACTAGCCAACCTCTGGCGGCTTTGGCTGGGATGGAAATGCTGATGGCTGGGGGAAATGCGGTGGATGCAGCGATCGCGATGGCGATCGCGCTGACGGTGGTTGAACCCACCTCCAACGGCATCGGTTCAGACGCTTTCGCTTTAGTTTGGGATGGGCAATTGCACGGCTTGAATGCTTCCGGGAAAAGTCCCCAGCATCTCAATCTAGACACTTTTGCCGGGATGGAACAATTTCCCAATCTGGGTTGGCTGACTGTCACCGTACCGGGTGCTGTGTCGGGATGGCAAAAATTATGGAAACGTTGGGGAAAGCTACCGTTTGAGCAGCTATTTGTACCAGCAATTCGATACGCTGAAGAAGGTTTCCCAGTGTCACCGGAGACGGCACGGGCGTGGAAACGAGCCGAGGCAGTATATTTGCCGCTAATTGCGCCGGAATTTCAGCCGTTTAAACAAGTATTTTTTCCGGGAAATCGGGCACCCGCCGCCGGGGAAATTTGGCGGAGTGAGGCTCATGCCAAAACGCTAAGAGCGATCGCCCAAACTGAAGGGGAAAGCTTTTATCGAGGGGAAATTGCTGAAAAAATCGCTAATGCCGCCAAAAGCGGGGGCATTCTGACAGCATCTGACTTGGCAATGCACTCCTGTGAGTGGGTGCAGCCTATTTTCACCAACTACCGGGGCATTACCGTCTGGGAAATTCCTCCCAACACTCAAGGCATCGCCACGCTGATGGCTTTAAATATTCTGGAAGGTTATCCCCTGTCCGATTACCCCCGCGAATCAGTTTCTAGCTACCATCTGCAAATTGAGGCGATGAAGCTGGCTTTTGCCGATTTACATCAATATATTGCCGATCCTCGGTTTATGGAGGTGCCTGTAGAACACCTCCTAAACAAAGCTTATGCTGACGAACGGCGCTGTTTGATTGAAAAAGAAGCTTTAGCGATCGCTCAGCCCGGTTTACCCAAGGGAGGCACCGTCTATCTAGCGGCGGCTGACGGCGAACTGATGGTTTCTTTCATCCAATCCAACTACAGTGGCTTCGGCAGCGGCATTCTCGTTCCCGATACCGGCATCGCCCTGCAAAACCGGGGATCGGGATTCACTCTAACTCCGGGACACCCGAATCAAGTGGGAGCCGCTAAACGCCCCTTTCACACCATTATTCCCGGCTTTCTTACACAAGACAATCAACCCTTGGGGCCATTTGGCGTCATGGGGGCACCTATGCAACCGCAGGGACATCTGCAAGTCGTTGTCAACCTCCTAGACTATGGAATGAATCCCCAAGCAGCGCTGGATGCACCCAGATGGCGGTTTGTTGCTGGAAAGACAGTGCTTTTAGAACAGATGGTGCCCCGGAATATCGCTCTAGCTCTGGCTGAACGGGGTCATAATATCCAAATCAGTGCAGAACCAGGAATGTTTGGCAAGGGTCAGATCATCTTGCGGCAAGGCGGGGTACTGGTTGCCGCCTCCGAACCCCGCGCCGATGGGCTGGCATTAGCCTGGTAAAACCTTTCATTAGAGAGACGCGATCGCATCCCTAAATACCTCCCCAGACTGAGAGGCTCTTGGTCTATTTATTATTAACTTTTGTAAATAGCTGTGTAATTTATCTTTACCAAAAGGTCATTCATGAAAAGTTTAGGAAAATTGTTGTTCAGCGTCATCGGTGTTGGGAGTTTGGTAGTTCTCTCTGCTTGCAGCGGTCAGCCTGGTGCAGACACGACCAGCCAAGCTCCTGCTGGCGATTCTACCGCAACGACCGAATCACCAGTTGCTGAAGCGCCTGTTACTACCACCTCACCCAGTGCTGAAGTTTCTCCTACCACCTCACCCAGTGCTGAAGCCAACGGTGCTGCAACCGAAAACAAAAACCTGGGAGAATTGGCACAAACAGCAGCCAGCAATGGTTCCTTCACTACCCTCACCAAAGCAGTGCAAGCAGCAGGCTTGACTGACCAATTAACTGGGGACAAGCCTTACACGGTATTTGCACCGACTGATGCAGCTTTCGCCGCCTTACCACCCGGTACTGTGGACAAACTACTGCAACCAGAAAACAAACAAACCTTAATCAAGCTTCTGAGCTACCATGTGGTGCCAGGGAAAATCTCTTCTAGCGAACTGAAATCAGGAGAGGTGAAAACTGTTGAAGGTACCCCCGTCACCATCAAAGTTGATAGTACCAGCAGCGAAATTACGATAAACAACGCCAAGGTGATCCAGCCGAATATTCCAGCCAGCAACGGCGTCATCCACGTTGTTGACAAAGTAATTTTGCCTCCAGATATTCAAGCAAGTCTTGGTTCCAATCAGACAGCACAGTAGTACGGCAAAGTTGTTGCAACAAAGCCTAAAGTTGCTGTTGTTAACGCCATGTGCAACTTTTTCTTAGCCCCCCTTTTGAAGGGGGGTTGGGTGGATCGAAAAGTAAAGCCAATTTTGTTATATCCCTCCTAGCCCCCCTTTTCAAGGAAGGAGAAATACAGAAAGCGAGTATTCGCCTTAGTGTAAAGACAAGGGTTATCGCGTCTCTACAGGGGTTCACAACTCAAATAGGATTGCTATAGATCCCGAAGCTTTCTTTCAACCAGATGTATCTACCTCAATTTCATGATTTAAAACTTTGGCATTCAAGCTTTTGAAATGTGTGGGTAATGATGAGGAATTAATTAGCCTGTAGGGGTGGGGAAACCCGCCCTTTTTAGTGGGTGGCTTTCCCCAATCCCCAAGAAAACGAGAAATTCTATAATTTTAGGGCAAAGCCTAGCAGCTGCCTTGTAGCTGCGTTTTAGTCCGATCTAAAATCCCAAATCGTAGCCGCCTTGCTTCCGCGCGACGTGCCTTCTACAGCCGCCGATCTTTAAAATTCTTAATAAAAATTCTCAGCAAATCAGTCTAATCTAACGTTTTAGCGGTTTTCAGCCGTGAAAAAGATCGGTACGCTCCTCGGTAGACCTTAAGGATCGGAAATTTAGCATGACCAGCAATTTAGCAACCAAATTGCGTGAGGGAACCAAAAAATCTCACACGATGGCAGAAAACGTCGGTTTTGTCAAGTGCTTTTTAAAAGGCGTTGTTGAAAAGAACTCTTACCGGAATCTGGTAAAGAACCTCTACTTCGTCTATTCAGCAATGGAAGAAGAGATGGAACGGCACCGGCAACACCCCATTCTGTCTAAGATTTATTTTCCCCAGCTGAACCGGAAAAAGAGCCTAGAACAAGACCTCACTTACTACTACGGTACCAACTGGCGCGAACAAATCTCTGCCTCGCCTGCCGCTGAAGAATACATCCAGCGCATTCGGGAAGTCTCTACTTCAGCCCCAGAAATGTTAGTTGCCCATTCCTATACCCGCTACCTTGGCGACTTATCCGGCGGTCAAATCCTCAAAGGCATTGCTCAACGGGCGATGAACCTCACGGATGGGCAAGGGACTGCTTTCTACGAATTTCAAGACATTGACGATGAAAAGGCGTTCAAGGCAACCTATCGCCAAGCGATGAACGATCTGCCCATTGATGACGCCACAGCCGAAAAGATTGTGGATGAAGCCAATGCTGCTTTTGGCATGAATATGAAGCTGTTCCAAGAATTAAATGGCAACTTGATCAAGGCAATTGGTCAGATGCTGTTCAACACGCTGACACGCAAACGCAGTCGCGGTAGCACGGATCTCGCCACCGCCGAACAATAAGTTTACGTTCCCTCAAGACTCTTAGACCACAACACACGATTTTTTACAATCCTGGAGGCTGGGTGATGGTGAAGCCATTATCATCAAGCTTTCAGGATTGTCAGCTTTTATAGGGCATCTTGGCGATAGGAAATGTCCCTTAGACGAGATTACAGGAAGGCGATCGCGCAGCTGCACGCGCCTGTTCAATCCATTGTGCGATCGCGCCCCGCGTGGGACATAGATCCCGGCGTTGTAGGGTGGCGACTTGGAATCGCAAAATTTGTTGATGTATCCTACCAAGGGGCATCTGGGCAAGCTGTGCAGGAGAAGCGATCCCCGCATGGAGTAGCAGTCCACAATATTCGCAACCCACACCCGGAAGGCGAGACAAGTCCGCCAAAGCCACCCATTTATTAATGTGTTGAGTATGAATCTGTAACTGGGCAGCTAAGGCTTGTCTTTGCACCGGGCTATTGGCTTGCTGGAGTAGTTGCAGGGTGGTTTTTATGCCACAGTCTATTAATCGAGCTTGATTTTCAGCGCTTAATCCAGGCAGTTGCTCGATTTGCCAATTGCTAGGAATGAAGCGATTTGGACGCGAGGGATGAACAGGTTTCATTTTCCGAATTCCTAGTGCATGGACTTTTTGAGTTATCTACAAGATTGCATGGGTTGTATCAGCGCTTCCACACACCGAGAAAGTCACATCCCGCTTGGGAGGTAATATTTTCTACTCTATCAAATGGTGAATAATACAGCAACTAACGATTTAATTGCCTAAAATTTCAGATATAAAATTACCTAAAATTATTTACTTCTTCAGAGAAACGTAAGGGTAAAATTCATTTTCTAAATTAACTAGAGTTTGAGTTTCTTATTTCGAGAACACTATTGAACCAAGCTTGATACTTTTAGGGTTTGTAGAGAATCATGGCATCAAACCTTGAGGGGGTGACACGGTATTGGCGTTGCGATCGCTTCCTATAGAGGCAACATTGGCGATCGCACCCTCTGCTGATTCCTGAGCGAGGTGAAAGCGATCGCCTACCTGTAGGGTGCGTCTCGACGCACCCTACAGGTAGGCACTCTAACGGTACAGTCCACCCATTATTTAAATGTCAAACTACAGGCGAGCGATCGCACTCAAACGATGAATGATTTACACTACAATAAGGTGAAAAGCTCTTGGGCAAATGTCAAAAATGCGGCATTTTTATGTTACTGAAATTCAAAATACCCGCAGTGAAGTTTTAAGCCAAGCTGCTGTTGAACCAATTTTGCTCACAACAGAATCACAACCAAGTTACGTAATTATGTCGGTCGAAAACTATGAGCAACTAATCAACCGACTAGCTCAGTTGGAGGATTTAGTGTTCGGTCAGCAAGCCCAAGTTGCCCTCTCAACCTCGCGGATGGTTGGTTCAGAGACTTTTATAGCAGAACTCAAGCATTTAGCTATGCTGGATGGTAACGGCTGAGTGCATGGCAAAGCTTGATGGTCCGTCGATCAGTTCAACCTGCCGATCTGCCAAGAGACCACTTTCAATCATGTGATGGTAATCTTTGACAGTCCAACGGGTTAATGTTCTGACCATAGCTATTTTGACGCTATTTGAGTATTCAGCCTAATCACAGGAGTTTATTAAACCCTGAGATTGCAGATGTTCGGTCAACCAGGTTTGATCGGCTTGAGTAAGACGCGGTGAAAGCATACGATTGTAGTCAATGACAAAGGCAAAGCCAGCGCGATCGTATACCTCGTGAATTAAACATTGTAAATCTAGTGTGGGTTCACTCTCTCCTCTACGAAGAGGAACTTTAAACATAGGAATTGGAGTTTGTAAGGATAAAGAATATAAGTTAGCACGAGGACGCTGGTGAGCAAGACTTATCAGGATACGATAAAGAGATGGTGCAGATTGTCCCAGCATGGGCATAGGCGTACCAGCACGGAGTAAGTCAATTTCCACGAGATGAGCAAGGCTGCGTAGAACTTGTTGGCGCTTGGTTTCGTAGGCGATGCGTCCTGGACCGGCTTTCTTGTTTTTGGGTGAGAGGAGTTCGATGACGGTGACAACTAACCCGGTTTCAATTTCGCGGATTTCGAGGTAACTTTCGCGAACCTCTTCGGGCATTGGTAACGTAACAATAGTGGGCTGCGGTATCAGCGTTCCTATGTTGTTTGAGATTTCGTCTTGGCTGGGGCGACTTATTCCCTGAGTGACGCTGACATCGGGAATTCCAACTAAGACAGACTCCCCATCGCTGATTTCATAGATGCGGCGTTCAACCGCCGCCCTGTATTTAGGTAGGATTTGGGGATTGAGGGCATCTGCGATCGCGACAATTAGCCTACTATGTAACTCTGACCATAGTTGGGGTGCTTCAAGGTATGGATTCATCCCAGGAAAGGGGGAAGACATAGTGCGATCGCAGAAACACTATTTTATTGATCGTAGCTGATTTATCGAGATGGGCTGTTTTGCACATATAAAGGAACGCATCCTACGGGAGAGGAGCGATCGCACTACAAGATCGGCGATTGCACTCCACCATTTGAGCAAAATAAGCGATCGCCTTAGATATGAGCTTGAGTTGTAGGATGGGATAGCGATCGCATAACCCATGCAAATGTTGGGTAACGTTGCCTCAACCCAATCTACGGGCGATCGCACGATTGCGTTTAATCAAAGGCTTTGTTATCAAGCAATGCGGTAATCAGCTTGCTCTCCCTTTAGCTGTTTGTGCCTCTCGACAAAAACGAGGGGAAAGGAATCTCTGGCAACGGCGGTTTTGGGAGCATTTGATCCGTGATGAAGAGGACTTTACCCGACATTGCGACTATATTCACTACAATTCTGTAGCGCATGGGTTATGTCAGGTTCCTCAACACTGGCAGTTTTATAGTCTGTATCGATTGATTGCAGCAGAAGTATATGCGCCAGATTGGGGAATAAACGGTACAAGCGTTGAACCACCAAGTTGGGGCGCTGGCGAATAAGTAGGGTGCGTCGCGACGCACCCTACAATATCAGCGATCGCACTTCTTCTTTTAATCAATGAAGTTGATCGTTAATGAAGTAGCACGCCTTATAAGATCGGCGCTCGTTATACAGTTTTCAACTTATTATAAAGTTGTTTATATTTCTCTAGTAAATCACCATATATATTGGTATCAACTTCAAATTTATCGTAATTGGCTATCACATAATCAATTATCGTATTAACCTTATCACGAACCAATGAAAACCCTTCTTCCTGCAACCTATATTCTATAACTGAACATAAGCAATTGACGATATCGTTATCATCAGCAGAATAGTCGCTTTGTAAATAGTTGATCACAGCCTGGAGATAGAAATCAAAAGCTCTAGGTCCCATCCATACTAGATCTTGCCCATAAGCTAAACTGCTTTCACGAAATAAGACTTCAACCTCTTCCAAAGTCTTGTTGAGGAAATGTTTACATGCTGTGATCTCATCTAGAGAGTTGTAAACATTAATCTCATCTTTAGTCGGTAGTTCCATAATATGACTTTCTCATTTAGTAGGTAAGGTGCCACATCTAGCTAAACTTAGTATTTTCTCAGCTAATGCCTTCTTGTGCTTTCCTTCAGGATCGTCACCTCTTTTCTTTCGAGCGATGCTTTCTAGTAAAACATCATCGCAGCCTTCTTTCAAGTAAGCTTCTCTGAAACCAATTTCAGCTGTAATACAAGCTATCTTCGCAGCACGTTCTGCGGGGGTATCGGTTCCCTTACAACCCTTGCAGGTGCCTAATGCTTCCTTAGCCGCATAAATTTCCAAGCATTTTTTAATTTTCGCCTGTATCGCTTTTTCAGCAGCCTCTTTTGCAGCCTTTTCAGCCGCCTCTTTTTCTAATTTTGATGCAGCTTTCACTGCTTCTTCAGCTTTACTCACAGCTTTCGCTTCTTTAAAGGCTTTTGCTAAACCCTCTTCTCCTAATTTAAGCGCCGTTTTTTCAGACACTTTGACGACAGCTTTACCTGCCATGACTCCTGCCTTTGCTCCATCTCCAATTGCAGGAATCATGGCGAATGCACTTATTCCTGCATTCGTCCAATCACCTTCTGCAACATAGATAGCAGCATTGACACCATCAGGAATAGCGCCTAAAACTGGTATAAATCCAGCAATGTCCAATGCTCCATGAACTATATCCATAGCGGAAGGATCTTTATCACGTACGCAACTAGAAGAGTCTCCGCTTATAGGTTCATCAAAAACAAAAATATCACCTTCAATACAACAATACGGGTGATCAAAAGTACGCGAAATCGTCAAATAATAAGTTCCTGAGGGAAGACTGCTAAATGAAAATGACTTTGTTCCCACCGTATTGGCTGTGCAAGTTGCAATTTCATTGTCGAACCACAAATCTACAGATTTAGTCAATGTGATTCCAAAGTCATGATTTTGACAATTAGGAGTTTCTGTCTTCAGTGGCTTTAAAGCAAGAACGACCCTTAACCCGCCTTGAGAAACCTGAACTTTTCTAGTTGTTAATACTCTACGGCAGATCTGGACTGTACTATCAAACGCAAGACTTCTCATTACTTTCTGTTCAGATATTGTTTGAATAGAAAGCTGTGCAGAACTGTTATCCTTTTTACTACTATCTTCTTCACGTTGAGCACCTTGCCCTCGAATTCCTAATCCTTGCATTTGGAGAATAGACTCAGTTGTTGGAGCAGAATTGCTGGCTAGTGAAGTATTGATTGAGTCATCCGCAGTTCCTTTTCGCATTATCTGACTATCTTCTTCTTGGCAGGCAGGGCATTTTCGCTGTAAGCTCCCCGTCTGCTGCACCACATGAGTCAACTCATGCGCCGTCAACTCATTATTCCCTGGCGACTTCCCTTCCCCAAAATAAACATCACTCCCATGAGCAAACGCCTGAGCACCCAATTCCCGATTCATCTGCACCGCTTCACCACCCGTATGCACCCGCACCGAGCTAAAATCAGCACCAAAGCGCGGCTCCATAAACGATCGCACTTCCGGTGCTAAAGCCGAACCCCCACCCTTAGATGCATTCAAACGACCTTCTAAATCCCCAGACGCTTCACTCCCACCCGCTTGAAATGCTCGTTGTACGAGCGATCGCATTTGCACCTGCTCATCCACTCGCCTCTGCACGATAGGCGTAATTGACCGTATCAATGACGACATCTGAACTGGGTTGCCCTCTTCCCCAAACCGCTGCACTTGAGGCGAAGGAGCCGCAGGGACGGACATCCTCATTACCTGCGCCGCCATCCGGTCAGCTTCCTGCTCGTACTTATCCCCTGGCGCTCCAACGGTAAGCTTCGTTTGGACGAGCGCCCTCAACGACATCTCATCCGAGTCTTTTCCTTCTTCCAACCCCTGCTCTTGCTCTTGCTGCTGGCACTCCGAGCATTGCCGTTGAATCCCCATATCCCCCAAGGGCTGGGCAACTGACCCTGCTGGCGCAATCGGCAACGAGGGCATCCGCATCACCACCTCTGCTACCGATATCGCCCCTTGATCCTTTTGTCCTGCCGCCTCCTCCCCCTGCTCCTTACTTTCCATAGACGGCATCACATTGGCGATTAGCGTGTCCGCCGCATTCCTTGAATAACTTGGTCTTTCTTGCTCTGAAGAGGAATTTATCTCCTGTTGAGGCTGGACAGAAAAAGAGTGCGAACCATCAGAACCATTATTTTTTTTCTGAGTAGAAATAGGACTGAACGAAGAACTTTTCTTTTGTGTATTTGTATACATATTCTTCCCCAACTTTCCTCGCGTTAGAGATTAATTGATAATTTATGAAAATATTATAGATTATGCAGTTCAGTTTAAATAAATATTTAAATATGGCTTAATATTGTCGCTATAAAAACTTTAGATTCACCGTTGAGCTGCCAAAGTAAAGAAATATGAATACCTCAGCACTCTCCAATAGATATCAAACTAATTTTCAAGATTTGCTGGCATCAGTAGATAGAGTTCGTCAGCGATTAGAAAATCATATTTCTCGTTTACAACAACAGTCAGCCCAAGCAGAATTAGACAGACAATTAGCCCCAGAAACAGTTGTTGACCAAAGCATCCCCTCAGCCTTAGAGAATTTATGTACCATCTTCAGCCTGTCCCCCTTTGAGCGCGACATCCTGCTGTTGTGCGTTGGCATGGAATTAGACCCGAACTTTAAATTTCTGTGTGCGGATGCCCAAGGAATCCGAGAACTAAATTACCCTACCTTTAGCTTGGCATTATCAATCTTACCTAACAGCCATTGGAGCGTCCTAGCATCCCAAAGCCCCTTACAACGCTGGGGGCTAATTGAAATCGGCACCTCGCAGACGCTAACTCAATCTCCCATCCAAATTAACAAACGTATCCTGTGCTATCTCCTAGATGAACCTTGCCTAGACGACCAACTAACAGGCATTGTCAAGCCCATCCCATTCGAGAGCGATCGCAACCTACCTCTCCCACCCTCACACCAAAAGCTGGCACAACAGCTAATCGGTACTTGGTCTGATGTCAGCGGTACATCCAGCTTTCCGATCGTGCAACTGTGTGGCTCAGAAGTGAGCGCCAAATACTCTATTGCCGTAGATGCCTGTACTCGTGTAGGGTTTAACCTGAACGTGATGGAAGCGTCTGTCCTTCCTACCAACCCC
This sequence comes from Coleofasciculus sp. H7-2, assembly GCF_042747725.1. Classification (NCBI taxonomy): domain Bacteria; kingdom Bacillati; phylum Cyanobacteriota; class Cyanophyceae; order Coleofasciculales; family Coleofasciculaceae; genus Coleofasciculus; species Coleofasciculus sp. H7-2. The sequence continues at coordinate 47,041 of NZ_JBHZGO010000006.1, read as the reverse complement.
CACGAACTCCATCACTTAATACAGCGCTGGTTTCGCGAAGCCCTCTTGACCAACAGCGCCCTCTTTCTCAACTGCGATGAAGTGAATCAGGCTGATACATTGCGAGAGTTTGCCGTCTCCCAGTTCATTGAGAACCTTAACAGCCCCTTAATTGTCAGTAGCCAGGAACGACAGCATCCACGCCAACGCCCCCTCATCACTTTTGATGTCCCCCATCTGACTCACAGCGAACAACTAGCTATCTGGAACTCTTACTTAGGCACTGCTGCGGCTGAACTGAATGGGCAAGTAGAGGCGTTAGCGTCTCAGTTTAACCTCAGCACTCCCACAATCGTAGCCGCCTGTTTGAAAGCTAAGGGAGAACTGGACAGAGGGGAAGAGGTGGAGAATTCTGAATCTCCAATCCAAAATCCAAAATCCAAAATCCAAAATCAGTTGTGGGATATTTGTCGCGCAATGGCACGCCCGCGCTTAGATGATTTGGCTCAACGGATTGAATCAACAGCTAGCTGGGAAGATTTGGTATTGCCCGAACAACAACGCCAGACGATTAGGGATATTAGCGCTCATGTCCGACAACGCGCTAAGGTTTACGAAGGCTGGGGGTTTGCTGGTAAAGGAGGTCGGGGTTTAGGCATCAGTGCCCTATTTTCTGGTGCTTCTGGTACGGGTAAAACTATGGCAGCAGAGGTAATGGCGCAGTCATTGCGTCTTGACCTTTATCGTATTGACTTGAGTGCTGTCGTTAGTAAATATATTGGCGAGACAGAAAAGAACCTGCGGCGGATATTTGATGCGGCAGAAACTGGGGGCGCAATTTTGCTATTTGACGAAGCGGATGCTTTGTTTGGCAAGCGCACTGAGGTTAAAGATAGCCACGATCGCCATGCTAATGTCGAAGTCAGCTATCTACTCCAGCGCATGGAATCATACCAGGGCTTGGCTATTCTGACGACTAATCTTAAAGGTTCTCTAGATCAAGCCTTTCTGCGCCGTATCAGGTTTGTGGTTCCCTTTCCCTTTCCGGATGCTAAAGGCAGATCTGAGATATGGATGCGTATTTTTCCCAGTCAAACTCCTACAGAGGGTTTAGATGCAGAAAAGTTGGGCAGGTTGAATGTAGCGGGAGGAAATATTCGTAATATTGCGTTGAATGCTGCTTTTCTAGCTGCTGATGCGGGAGAAGCGGTGATGATGAAACATATTCTGCAAGCGGCTAAAAGCGAATATTTAAAGTTGGAGCGATCGCTTACTGATGCTGAGATAAAAGGCTGGATCTAATATAGACAGGACTTACGCAAATATCACCACATCTGCCACCGCAATCCCCCTGGGGATTGAACCCGAAAAAACTCTATATGTATAAGCTTTGCGTAAGTCCTGAAGAACTGGAGCGATCGCGCAATCGAGCTAAATTTCAGCTTTCAGCCTAGAATAGTCAATCGTGTATACAAGGCACTCGTAAATAATTACTAAAGATCCGCCCTCGCCGCCTTGGTACTGAATTATTAATTCAAAACTCAACACTTTTCCAACAATGGCTACAAAAATTCCCGTCACTGTGATTACCGGCTTCTTAGGGAGTGGTAAAACAACTCTAATCCGCCACCTGCTACAGAACAATCAAGGACGCCGCATCGCCGTTTTAGTCAACGAATTTGGCGAACTGGGGATTGATGGCGAATTGCTGCGTTCTTGCGGCTACTGTCCAGAAGAAGACGCCGACAGCACCAGCAATATTGTTGAATTGACCAATGGTTGCTTGTGCTGTACGGTTCAGGAAGAATTTTTGCCGACGATGCTAGAACTGCTGAAGCGCAGAGATAGCCTGGACTGCATTTTAGTTGAAACATCGGGATTGGCGTTACCGAAGCCGCTGGTGAAGGCATTTCGCTGGCCTGAAATTCGCAATGCAGCGACGGTGGATGCTGTCATTACAGTGGTGGATTGCGAAGCGGTGGCGGCGGGGAGATTTGCTAGCGATCCCGAAGCCGTGGACGCACAGCGCCAGGAAGATCCCAATCTGGAACACGAAACGCCATTGCAAGAACTTTTTGAAGATCAGCTGGCGTGTGCCGATTTGGTGGTGTTGAATAAAACCGATCTGGTGAATGCTACGCAGCAGGCTGAGGTAGTGAATTTGATTGAACGAGAACTGTCTCGTGCTGTCAAGATGGTAGCTAGCGATCGCGGAAAATTAGATCCGGAGGTTCTCCTGGGCTTCCAGAGTGCCGTAGAAGACAACTTAGACGATCGTCCTAGTCATCACGACACTGAAGAAGACCACGATCACGACGAAGAAATTACCTCAACTCAGGTGACTTTAAACCGTACTTTCGATCCCCAGAAGCTGCAAAAACAGTTGGAAGCGTTGGTGCAACAACAGGAAATCTACCGAATCAAAGGATTTGTGGCAGTTCCCAACAAAGCGATGCGGCTGGTATTGCAAGGAGTGGGAACGCGATTCGATCAATTTTATGACCGTCCCTGGCAACCAGAGGAAACCAGGCAAACTCAGTTAGTCTTTATTGGTCAGAAGCTCAATCCCGATGAAATTGAGTCGCAGTTGGCAGCGTTACCTGGCTGAAATCTCTCAAATTATCCAAACTGAATAATGCTTTCAAACGTTGCTCTAAATCTTGCAAGTGCAAAGCATCCTGGCGGGAAACGTTACTAAGTCGCCTTTTGCCCTCTACACTGGCTGTCGATCTTCCGGCGTTACAGCGATCCCCTTCTAAAAACTAGCAAGTTTCCGGATTGTCATAAGTCCAGGAAAATTCGGAAACTTCTTTCATCCAAATGGACCTAGCAAAGACGCCCAACTGGTTGAGGTGCGATTGACTGGGTTGATGCTCAACCTTTACTTCCATCTGGCGATCGCCTGATGAGCGTATGCTTGCCTTAGCACAAATTGCTCTAGTTTTTTCTAGATGTAGGACTGGATATCCACACCACATTGATCGACTAGATAACAAAGCGCCCGAAAACGCAAGCCTACCAGTTGGTCGTAAAACGGATTCAGCTTGCACAACGGAGGAATATGTCCTACTTTGTGACCAAATAGCTTGATATCGCGCTCAAAGGGGCACTGTGCTGGAATCGCCTTGGCGAGAAACTCAGCCCGCTTTCGGTCAGAAATCTCAATTCCGTCCAGCCATTGACGGAGTGGGCGCAGTACATCGAATTGCGGCTTTTTGGGCAAGCGAACGACTTTAGCTGCTTGTACGCTCTCTGCCGAAGCGAGGGCAATACTTTGTAGGGTATTCGGCTGTTTGTCTGTGCAGATCATACTCATTAGGTTCACCCTTGTGTTTTCCAGTTGCTTGAGTATTTGCTCATCCTTATTTCCAAGATACAAACCCTAAAGAAATGTTTCATAAAACTACGAACAAATTCTATCAGGATTTTTAAAGATTTGATGAAATAACCAGCAATTAAACAAATGGCACGTCAAACTACCTAAGCTGGCATTGACTTAGAGACTGAATTGAGTTTATTTCTCGACTGGTTGCAATCGTGAAACGCAACGCCAAGCCAAATCTAGAGGAACAGAATTAGATAAGTTAAACAAATGTTCCGAAAATTCTGACCTAAGAGAGTTAGTTGCGGCAAGACTATCCAAAACTCCTGAAATCCTTTAAAAATTGTAGGTTGGGTAGAGCGATCGCGTTACCCAACCGACTGCATCAGTGCTGGGTTTCGCGAACTCAACCCAGCCTACATAGCCTACACATCCGAGATTTGGATAGTCTTTCAGGAGTTAGTTTTTAGCTTGGCGATACTGCATTGATTAATTACATTAAAACTAAGTATTCAGTCAAGGCGAAAGTATCCAACGGGGTAATTTTCTTGAGTGCAATTCGTTCATTATCTTTCCTGAGATTGATAGAGGATTGGTAGCAAAAGTAACAAAAAGTTTGCAGAGGGAAAGGAAGAAGTTTTAACGCTACCTACTGGCGTGGCACACTTAAAATAGTGAATATTTGGTAGTTGGGTTGAGGCACGAAACCCAACACCCTCTAGAGAGAAAGTTGGGTTTCGTGCCTCAACCATTCCCTACGTAATGCACTTACATTCTTCTGTGTCACGCCACTACTTGCCCTATCCTTTGGTATACAACCTTCAATCCTTCAACCCTGGAAACTGATAGCTAAATTAGACGAGTGCCGGTTCTGGGAGTGCCCCTTGCATTTTACCCAACCAAGTAATCAGATGTTCCGTCTGCTGATCGGCAGGCAAGACGCCCAAACCGCGAACGGTGACTTTACCAGGGGTGTAGACAAAGCGAGTTTTCAGATGTTGTGGCAGATTGTCTTTGAGCAAGTTCCAGGCGGGTTCCTCCATCGGTGTCTCTAGGATAACGTGTTGTTTGCTTTCTGGTTTGATCCGGCTGAAGCCGAGTTTTTTCGCCAGTTGTTTCAGTTCCATTACCCGCAGCAACTGAGTTGCAGATTTGGGGATACTCCCGTAGCGATCGCTCCATTCTGCGGCAATATTCACTAATTCTTCCTTAGAATTCGCCGCCGCCACTGCACGGTAAGCGCTCATCTTTTGATCCAAATCGGTGATGTAGTCAGCAGGGATAAACGCCGTCAGCTGCAAGTCAATCTGCGTATCGTCAACTTGGGGAATTTCCTGTCCGCGAATTTCCCGAATCGCTTCTTCCAACATTTCCATATAAAGGTCGAAACCAATAGCATTCATCTGTCCCGATTGTTCCGCACCCAATAAATTACCGACGCCCCTGATTTCCATATCGCGCATGGCAAGTTGATAGCCAGAACCCAACTGAGTGAATTCCTGAATGGCTCGCAACCGTTGCCGTGCGGCATCTGAGAGCGCCCTTTGCTTGGGATAAAATAGCCATGCGTGAGCTTGGATGCCAGCACGTCCCACCCGTCCGCGCAATTGGTACAGCTGGGATAAACCAAATTTATGGGCATCTTCAATCAAGATTGTGTTGACTCTGGGGATATCTAAACCGGATTCAATAATCGTGGTACAGACGAGGATATCCGCTTCGCCAGCGCTGAAGGCAAGCATCGTTGCTTCTAACTCAGATTCGTCTAATTGACCGTGAGCGATCGCTAGTCTGGTTCCTGGCACCATTTCCCGCAACTTCGTGGCAGTTTCTTCAATTCCCTCGACTCGCGGCACTACATAAAACACCTGTCCCCCCCGGTCGAGTTCTTGACGAATCGCCGTGCGGATCGCTTCGGGATCGTATGATGCCAGGTGAGTTTTAATCGGACGCCGAGACGGCGGCGGCGTGGTAATCAAGCTCATTTCGCGGATTCCCGACAGTGACATATAAAGCGTCCGGGGAATCGGCGTGGCGCTGAGAGTCAGCACATCCAACTGCGTTCTCAGAGATTTGATTTTTTCCTTCTGGTTGACGCCAAATCGCTGTTCTTCATCCACCACCAACAACCCTAAATCTCGGAAACGAATTTCCTTACTTAAGAGTTGGTGAGTGCCAACGACGACATCTAATTCACCCGTCGCCAGTCGTTTGATAATATTGCGGCGTTCCTCAGCACTGCGGAAGCGGTTAAGTAAACCCACCTCAATTGGGTAAGGGGCGAAACGCTCTTTTAGGGTGTGGTAGTGCTGCTGAGTCAAAATCGTTGTTGGGGCGAGGAAAGCAACTTGCTTCCCGGCGGTAATCGCTTTAAATATAGCGCGGATGGCGACTTCCGTCTTGCCGAAACCGACATCACCGCACACCAACCGATCCATCGGGCGATCGCTTTCCATTTCCCGCTTCACATCCTGCACCGCCTTCAACTGATCCGGCGTCGGTTGATAGGGGAAAGAATCTTCTAATTCCTCCTGCCAAGGCGAATCCGCTGGATAAACGAAACCTTGTTGCTGCGATCGCTGAGCATACAACTTCAGCAAGTCCACCGCCAACTTCTTAATCGCCTTGCGGACTTTATTCTTAGTAGATTCCCACGCCTTCCCGGACATTCTATTCAGTTCCGGCGGTTTCCCCTCAGTGGCACGAAACCGAGACATCGCACCCACCTGATCTGCCACCACTCGCAGCAAACCATCCGCGTACTGCACCACCAAATACTCGCGGGTTTCGTTATTAACGGTAAGACTTTCCAGCCTCAGAAACTTACCTACCCCGTGATTTCGATGAACCACATAATCACCGGGGCGCAACTTGTTGGGATCGACTTGCTTAGACGCCGCACGACGACGCTTGCGGATATAGCTGGGACTTGTCAGAGAATGCTGTCCGAAAAACTCCCTGTCTGTCACCACCACCAACCGGAAAGTCGGCAGAATAAATCCTTCTAGTTCCGCGATCCCCGAATATTTTACCGCCACTGGCGTCTTCTGAATTTGCAACTTGTCAATCGCCGGGTAATCGTGGGGATTGGGGACAAATTGCGCCGGACAATCGTGTTCTTGTAGCAACGATACCGAACGCGAAGGCTGTGCAGAAACGATCCAGATCGAGAAACTGCGATCGCGCTCCTTCCGCAAAGTTTCCGCAATTTTAGCAAACTGATGCGGCGTTACCGGAACCGGACGACTAGCCAAATTTAGTGCTGACGATGGATTGAGGACTGAGGATTCAACCAGTTCAGATAAATACAGCCGCTTAAAGCATTCCGCCGCCGCTAAAGATTCATCAAAATTGCGGTGGATTTTGGGTAATTGTTCATTATCATTAGCAATTGCCCATTGTTCTTCGGCGTGTTCCACCCAGCGATCGCTATGGGCGCGACATTGCTCCGGTTCATCAATCGCAATCAGCGTATTTTCCGGCAAATAATCCAACAAAGAAGCTGGATGCTCAAAAGCTACCCCCAACAATCGCCGCGTACTCTTTTCTTGTTCTTCTTCCCTCTCTTCCTTCGCGTTCTTCGCGTCTTCGCGGTTCATCGCCTCCAAAGCCGCCCGAACAATCGGACTAAAATCAGTCGGAGTCAGCACCAGCCGCTCAATCTTATCAAGCGATCGCTGCGTCGCCGGATCGAACTCCCGCATCTGATCCAGCTCATCCCCAAACCATTCCAAACGCACCGGCAACTCAGCCGCCACCGGGAACACATCGATAATATCCCCGCGCCGACTCCACTGCCCCTCCATTTCCACCAAAGGCACCCGTTCGTATCCCAGAGTTGCCACTTTCTTGCTAAAGGCGTCTAAATCCCAACTCTGTCCGCGTTCCAGGGTGACGCAGTAAGGCTTAAAAGCTTCAGGAGGCGGCAAATGAAGTTGCAGCGCCCGTTCCGTCGCCACAACCGCCATCTTCAGGACTGAGGACTGAGGACTGAGGACTGAGGACTGAGGACTGAGGACTGAGGACTGAGGACTGAGCGTGGGATTTCCTTTTGACTTCTGAGCGATTTCCTCAGTCCTGAGTCCTGTCACCTCAGTCCTCAGTCCTGTCACCTCAGTCCTGAGTCCTGTCACCTCAGTCCTAACTAAGTCTGCCAATACCTGCATCTGTCCCCAAGTCATCTCCGATTCGGGGTCGAATGGCTCGTAGGGCGACGCTTCAGAAGTCGGATAAAAATGTACCGTCTGCCAACCCATTGCTTCCAGTTGAGCGCAACAGCGGCTGACTTCCTCCAGGGTGGCACACACCACGAACAAATTCTGTCCTTGGGCTTGCGCGAGGGCAGAAGCCACCAATCCCTTTGGCAAACGGGGAATTCCGTTGAGCTGTAGATACCGTTGTTGGTTGAGCTTAGACAGGAGTTCTGTCGTCAGAGGCGATCGCCCTAAGGCACGAATAATAGAAGAAAATGCCATCAGTTGGAGGAAATGCTTAATTCGTTCTGAGAAAAAGGCAGGAGTATACCTCCCTACTCCATCATTTTAGAAGGCAGTTCAAATCGAGACTGCTCTACCGATAGATTTCTGCTTTACACAAAATGCTACTTTCTCTATAGCTACTGCTTTTTTGGGGAAACCCAGGTTCCGATGTCGGGGTGAACCCGTCGGTGATCTGGTTTTCAAAAGCCAACTTCGGGTAAACTCGCCCCTACTTCCACCTTAGGCACCCGCCGATACTACTGACACGTTTACAAATGACCCCTACTACCGAATTTCTAATTATTTTGCTACTGATCGTTGCCAATGGCATCTTTGTGATGTCAGAGTTAGCTATCGTCTCGGCAAGGAAGGTGAGGCTGCAACAGCTGGCTAACCAAGGGGATGTCAAAGCACGCGCTGCCTTGGAACTGGCGAATTCCCCAAATCAGTTTATGGCGATTGCTCAGGTGGGGATAACTCTGCTGGCGATTATCTCCGGTGCTTTCGGCGAAGGAACCATCGCCAAAAGACTAACCCCTGTATTAGGTTCGATTTCCTGGATAAGCCCGTATAAAGACGCGATCGCATCGACAATTGCCATTCTAATCATCACCTATCTGACGCTGATTATTGGCGAACTGGTACCGAAGCGGCTGGCTTTAAACTATCCGGAACGGATTGCTGCCGCTGTTGCTATCCCGATGCGGATGTTGGCTACCATTGCCTCGCCAGTTGTTTATCTATTGAGTACCTCCACTGATATGATGATGCGGCTGTTGGGCATCAGACCGTCCACCGATGGTGAAATTACCGAAAATGATATTACAGCCTTAATCGAGCAAGCCACGGAGGCGGGAACCTTTGAGGAAGCAGAACAAGACATGGTGGAACGAGTGTTTCGCCTGGGAGACCGACACGTGAGTGCGTTAATGACACCCCGACTGGATATTGTCTGGCTTGACCTAGAAGACTCCCCGGAAGAAAATCAACACAAGATTATGAACAGTGCCTATTCTCGATTTCCAGTCTGTCAGGGAGCGCTGGATAATGTTTTGGGCATTATTCCAGTGACCGACCTGTTAGGGCGCTGCCTGTCCGGACAACAGCTTGACCTGACAATTTCGTTACGACAGCCGGTATTTGTGCCTGAAAGTACTGGGGGATTGAAAGTTCTGGAATTGTTTAAGCAAACCGGCACTCACATGGCGCTAGTTGTAGACGAATACGGCGTTACTCAAGGATTGGTTACGCTCAACGACATCTTAGTAGAAATTGTTGGTGACGTAGAAATCGACAGTACGACATCTCCCCCAGCCGTACAACGCGAAGATGGTTCGTGGTTGGTGGATGGAATGTTGTCGGTGGAAGAGTTTTTGGAAATATTAGATATTGAGGAGTTGCCGGGAACGCAAAAAGGCAACTATCACACAATGGGCGGCTTTATGATTACCCATTTAGGGAAAATTCCCACGGCTGCCGATCATTTTGAACTGGGTGGCTGGCGTTTTGAAGTGATGGATATGGATGGCAATCGCGTTGATAAGGTGCTGGTGATGCCCATTTCCGCAGATTCCCCGGATTCCGCGTCCGGCGATTAAAAAGCTAGAATTGCTGGTTTGAGAGTGTTTTAAAGCTTTGCGTGCTATCGACATTGGCTGCATCGTGCGTTGATGATGACACAGAACGCGATCGCTTCTCAATCCGGTTCGCTTAGAGCTAAAAACACCAATTCCACCAGATTATTCCGTAGGTTGGAAAAACGAACCGCTCCAGGGCGCAGAGTAAAAGAAGAGAGAATTTGACAACACCTATTTTAGAAGTCAAAAATGGAGCCAGAAGAAACAATCCGAGAGCAATTTGACCGCGCAGCAGATGCATACAGTACATCACCTATTTTCGCACAAGGGCACGATCTGGCGCTGATGGTGCAGGCAGGGGAACCAACATCAGAGATGACTGTACTTGATGTAGGGTGTGCGGGAGGACATACTGGGTTTGCTTTCGCCCCCCATGTCTGCGAAGTTATTGGCATTGACTTAAGCCAGAAAATGTTAACGGAGGCATCGCGGCAAGCAGCGGCACGAAGCTTGAATAACGTGCATTTTCAGGAAGCCAATGCCACAACACTCCCCTTTCCCAATCAGCAGTTTGATATTGTAACTTGCCGCTATGTCGCTCATCACTTCCCCAGTTTGGCACCCGCGTTGAATGAGGTTTTTCGAGTGCTAAAATCGGGGGGAAAGTTTCTGGTTGTGGACATTATTTCGCCGGAAGATTCTGCGTTGGCAGAGTTTATCAATCAGGTGGAGAAACTACGCGATCCTTCTCATGGTTGGAATTGGATGATATCCGAGTGGCAGACGGCTGGCGAAAGTATTGGGATGCCCTTCACCGCGATGCAACAGTGGCAGCTGCCGATTGATTTTGTAGATTGGACAGCACGACAGCAAACGCCACCAGAAGCAGTTCAACAACTGGAATTATTACTGGATAATGCTTCTTTACAAGCAAAATCGGTATTCTCCATTTTGGGTGCGCCGCAGCGTTCATTTCACGAATATTCGGCTCTCCTGCGGGGAACGAAATCATAAACTAGGGAAAGGAACTTTGCCCTCCCTACTAAAAATTGAAGGTTGTTTGGATAGTGACGATCCCAATATCGCTCTTCTGTCACTCTCAGGACTTACGCAAAGCTTATACATATAGCATTTTTTCGGGTTCAATCCCCCTGTGGTTGCCCTCAGATGTCGCGCAAGTTGCGTAAGTCCTATATTTGTAGGATGGGTAGAGCGTAAGCGTTACCCATCAAACCCTTGTCAATGTTGGGTTTCGTTCCTCAACCCAACCTACATCAGATGCGCGAGTTTAATTATGTCTACCTACTTATAGCAGTCCTAAATGATTCATGAAGGCGAGATCCCCGACTTCTTAAAGAAGTCGGGGATCTGAAGGGCTGGCTCACAACTCAATTTTGCAATATAGTAGCAGGAGAAACTAGAGGTGAAGAAGCCACGTTGCAGTGTGTCCGTGCCGCCTCGATAAAGGCAGTGACATCCTCTTCCTTAGTGTTGAAAGCCGTTACTAATCGCACGGTTGATAAATTTTCCTCCTGCCAGCGATAAAATCGGAAACCGTCGGCAAGAAGCCCTTGGATAACTCCCTCCGGCAACTGAATAAAGATTTCATTTACTGCAACCGGATAGCACAGCTTCACTTCTGGTAGCGCTGTTAGCCCGTGCGCTAATTTCTTAGCCATCTGGTTAGCATGAGCAGCATTTTTCAACCACAAATCATCTTTAATGTAAGCTTCCAACTGGGCTGATAAAAATCGCATCTTTGAAAATAAATGTCCGCTGCGCTTACGACGATAGGCGAAAGTTTTTGCAAAATCTTGATTGAAAAAGACGACGGCTTCTGCTGCCATTGCACCATTTTTAGTCGCTCCAAACGATAGCACATCAACCCCAACCCGCCAAGTGATATCCGCTGGAGAACAACCCAAGCTAACCACCGCATTCGCAAAACGGGCACCATCTATGTGTAAACCCAAATTGTGGGTATGGGCAATTTCGGCAATCTGGGAAATTTCCTCTGGCTGATAGATAGTTCCGGCTTCCGTTGCCTGAGTCAAGCTTACAGCAGCAGGCTGTACGTGATGGACGACGCCAGCGCCCGATGAAGCCAGCACAGCAGCCAAGTCAGCGGCGCGAATCTTGCCATCTGCGCCATCCAGTGTCACTAACTTTGCGCCGCCGGTATAAAATTCGGGTGCCCCGCATTCATCGAGATTGATATGAGATTGGTGATGGCAGTAAATCGCCCCAAACGGGGGTGTAATAACAGACAGGGCGAGGGCATTGGCGGCAGAACCCGTCGCCACGGGGAAAACTGTCACATCTGTCTCAAACAATTCCTTGAACCGGGCTGACAAGCGCTGGGTATATTCATCATCACCATAGGGCATGGTGGTACCCTGATTAGCGGCAGCGATCGCTGCCATAATTTCCAGCGAAATTCCAGTGACATTATCGCTACAAAAGTTCATCTGTTTGTCTCGCGCTTCTCAATACTCAACTCTATGCTAATCGCCGCTGCCGAGATGGGAATAGCCTGCTACTTGAATGGCGGGTGAGATTTGCTTCAACCTGACGTTTTAGCTGGATAAAACGGCTGAGGTTTAAACCCAAAAATCGGGGCTAATATAACATTAGGAAATTGTTTAACTTTCTGGTTATAATTTTGAACAACTTGGTTATATCGCAATCCTATTTGAGTTGTGAGGCAGCGTTTCAGCTCCTTGACTTCGTAAGAGTTGTCGGGGAGAATCATTTAGAGCCGCTATATCTTGTTTTGCCAAATCGGAATCTTAATTACGAACTCTGCCCCCTGTCCGGGTGCAGAAATACACTCCATACTGCCACCATGTTTTTCTACCACAATCTGATAACTAATAGACAACCCTAAGCCGGTGCCTTTTCCGACCGGCTTCGTTGTAAAAAAGGCGTCAAAAAGATGAGAACGCACTTCTTCTGTCATCCCTGGGCCATTGTCAGCAATGCGAATCACCGCTTGATTTTCGTCTTCAACAGCGGTGCTAATTTTGATGGTTGGTAAAAGACAAGATATTTCCTCCTTGGCGACTGACTCTTCCACTGCATCAATCGCGTTACTAAGCAGATTCATAAACACCTGATTCAACTGCCCTGCATAACATTCAACTAAAGACAAATCGCCATATTCTTTGCTCACTGTAATTATGGGTCCGCCAGCGATCGCTTTCAGGCGATACTGCAAAATTAGCAAGGTGCTATCAATGCCTTCGTGAATATCGACTGGCTTCATTTCCGCTTGATCGGCGCGAGAAAACGAACGTAAGGACTGAACAATTTCCCGAATCCGTTCAACTCCCAAATGCATTGACTTTAGTAACTTTGGCAAATCTTCAATGATAAAATCAAGGTCACTCTCTTCGATTTCTTTGTCGATTTCAGGTGTAGATGGGTATTGTTGTTGGTAAAGGCGTAGTAAATGTAGTAAACTATTTGCATATTCACAGGCATAATTTATATTGCCGTGAATAAAGTTAATTGGATTATTAATTTCGTGAGCAACTCCAGCCACTAATTGACCAAGGCTGGAGATTTTTTCAGTTTGAATCAGTTGAGCTTGAGTTTTCTGGAGGTCAAGCAGAGTAATTTTTAGCTCTTGAGATTTTTCTCGATAGCGATTTTCACCTTGCTTGCGCTCAGAAACTTCAAGCAACAACAGGTCATTTGTCTGTCTAATTTCTGCTGTCCGCTCCTCAACTCTCCTTTCTAGCTCGACGTTGGAACGGTGCAATTCCTCTTCTACTTGCTGGCGCTCAGCGATTTGTTTTTGCAGCTCAAGATTAATGAGTTCTAACTGATTGGTTTTATCTAATAATATTTTTTGTGTTGCTTCTAACTTGTCAACCGTTAATGCTTCTTGGCGAAGAATATGAATGTACTCCAAACTCAAGCCAATAAATGGGACGAGGTAAGCAATAATTTTGAGAAAATGGGCAATATTGAAATGGTTATCGAACAACGCAGTTGAGCCAAAAGCCATGTGGAGTTGAGTGGCGATTTGGGGAATCGCGCTAATCGCTAGCGCCTGAGAAAAAAGACTGGGATAAGCATCGCAAAAGCGAGGAAAAACAAAAATACCTGCAAATATAAACAATAAGAGCGGAGCAATATCCCAAGGACGAGTGACAATAGCGTTCGGGAAAATAGTTGTAGGCATGGCGCTATGGGCGCAGAGATAGACAATTGTATAGGAAGCAACAGCAAAGGATAAACTAGCGATCGCAACAAAACCCACACCTCCCTTCCACTTTCTCGGTTTCGTCACCAGAAAAATTCCCGCACCTCCCAGCAGAATCAAAGCATTGAAAAGTCGGCAGATTGCCCAAGTGAAAGGAATTAGGTTTTGGTTGTCTGCGATCCCCTCGATCAATCGGTCGGCGGCTAAAGCATGAAAGGCATCCATGCACCCCGCGCAAAACATTGCCACGCCAATAATGGGAGTGACAGCATCGCGCTTAAGGCTGAAGTGAATAAAAGACAAAATAACAATGAACAGGGCGCTACAGAAAGCACTCCACTCCAGAATGGTGTGCAGAAAGCTCCCGGAGAGAGTGTAGTGCATCGCCTCGACGAATTCGCGGGGAGACATTCCCACAGCCGCTGACACCTCGAAGGGATGCTTAGGTGAGGCAAAATCCACTCCCAACAAATTCAGCAAGCTAGGCAGCACGCAGATCGCCACCACTACCCAAATCAATTGAAAAGGAATCCTCATTTTTTGCATAGCATTTTTTCCAATCCCCCCATTTCAAGATGCCACTAAGCTTAGCCACAAGTACAGAGGCAGTGATTTCTGACTCTACTAGCGTGGCTTTTAGCCTTCTGCCATCTCCAGAGGTCAGTAAGCTGATGTGCGCGATCGCTAATTGAGTAAATAAAAATACACCCTATGGCAGTTCTACGTAACTAAACGTAACTATATTCTGGGATACGTTAACGCGACTTCGCCATCAGGCAAAAAATACTACTTAACAGCGAGGCTAATTAAAGGTGAGAATTGGCGCTTGTTACCTTGGCAACGGAAATTGTGAATTTACCGTTTGGGCACCTACTCTTCATACAGTAGCAGTACAAATTGTTTCTCCTGAAGAACGCCTTCTCACCATGCAACAGGATGAAGAAGGCTACTGGAAAGTTAAAGCTTCAGGCATTGAACCAGGAACGCTTTACTACTACAAACTCGAAGGAACGACTGATAGACCAGACCCAGCTTCAAGATATCAACCGAAGGGCGTACACGGCCCTTCTCAAGTCATCAATTCTAGCACTTTTGTCTGGAATGATAGTGATTGGTCTGGCGTTCCCTTAGATGAAACCATTATCTATGAATTACACGTCGGCACCTTCACCCCAGAAGGCACCTTTGAGGCAATAATTCCTCGACTTGCTGAATTAAGCGAGTTAGGTATTAATGCCATTGAAATTATGCCAGTTGCCCAATTTCCCGGTGAAAGAAACTGGGGATATGATGGCGTGTTTCCCTTTGCTGTGCAGAATTCGTATGGTGGTCCCGAAGGATTCAAAAAACTCGTCGATGCTTGTCACCAACATGGTATCTCAGTCATTCTTGATGTCGTCTACAATCACCTAGGTCCTGAAGGAAATTACTTCCGAGACTTTGCTCCCTACTTCACCACCAAATATCGCGGTGATTGGGGAGAGGCAATGAATTTTGACGACAAATACAGCGATGGCGTCCGTAATTTTTGTTTAGAAAATGCTCTTTACTGGCTCCAAGAATATCACATAGATGGTCTAAGATTAGATGCCATTCAGGGTATTTTTGAGATGGGTGCTAGACCCTTATTACAGGAAATGGCAGACCAAGTTGCCAATTTTTCTCAGCAACAAGGTAGGAAATTTTATCTGATAGCCGAAAGCGATTTGAACGATGTCCGAGTCATTCGACCCAAAGAAGTGGGTGGCTATGGAATAGATGCACAGTGGAATGACGATTTTCATCACGCATTGCATACCTTACTCACCGGAGAAAACGACAGGTACTACGAGGATTTTGGAAAGGTTGAACAACTCGAAAAATCTTTCAAAGAAGGCTTTATTTACTCCGGGCAATACGCTTCCCATAGAAAACGCCGTCATGGCAGTTCTTCCAAAGACGAACCAGGATATCGATTCATTGTCTTTACGCAGACTCACGACCAAATCGGCAATCGCGTCCTGGCAGAAAGGTTCTCTCAGCTTGTCTCCTTAGAAGGACTGAAGTTAGCTGCTGGTGCTATTTTTTTGTCTCCCTTTGTTCCCTTCCTTTTTATGGGTGAAGAATATGGTGAAGAAGCGCCTTTCTTCTACTTTGTTAGTCATTCAGATAAGGATTTGATTGAAGCGATCCGCAAAAGCAAAGAAGAAGAATTTAAAGTATTTGCGGGTCGAGGAGAAATGCAAGATCCCCAAAGCCCTGAAACCTTTCATAAATGTCAGCTTAACTGGGAAAAAAGAAAAGAAGGAAAACACAAATCTCTTTGGGAATTTTATCAGAAACTCATACGGTTACGCCGAACAATTCCCGCCTTGAAAAAGCCAGACAAAAATACTATAGAAGCATCCAGCATTGAAGCAGATAAAATTTTATTTCTTCATCGTTGGAGTGATACTAGCCAGATATATTCCATCATGAACTTCAATCAGAAAGAGATTACTTTTACAGCTAATCTGCCAAGTGGCAACTGGCAAAAGATTTTAGACTCTTCCGATACTAAGTGGATGGGTTCTGGTTCCACTTTACCTGAAAAACTCACGCCAAACCAAGAATTGACAATCAAAGCGCAGAGTATCGTTCTCTACGAAATAACAGGATAATACACGAGGCGGAGCCTTCCAATCCTGATTATCAAGCTGATGGTAACGAGAAGATTGAGGCTTTGCCTCGCCAGTAGTCTCTGTAGGACAGGCATTGTCCACCTGACAAGATTAAAAACATCATTGAGGAATGAAAATTACATCATGCGGATTCCAACAGCAACTTACAGAATTCAATTTAATGCAGCTTTCCCCTTTGATTCAGCCAAAAAAATTATTGCTTATCTCGCTAAATTAGGAATTTCCGATCTTTACGCTTCGCCCATTTTTAAAGCGAGAGAAGGCAGCACTCATGGCTACGATGTTGTTGACCCCACACAACTAAATCCCGAACTAGGAACGCCGGAAAAATTTGAAGCACTGGTGAGTGAAATCAAGAATTACGAAATGGGATGGGTACAGGATATTGTTCCCAACCACATGGCTTATGATAGCCAGAATCAGTTTCTGATGGACATTCTAGAAAATGGGTCAAATTCCGAGTATTTCGACTACTTCGACATTGACTGGAATCATCCTTATGAAAACCTTAGAGAGAGAGTTCTTGCCCCGATGCTGGGGAATTTTTATGGGGATTGTTTGGAAAATGGCGAAATTCAACTCCAGTACGATCAAAGCGGGCTGAGTGTCAATTATTTTAGCTTAAAACTCCCTGTAAAAATAGAATCTTACGCTCCGTTCATTACTCATCATTTAGGAAAATTAGCTAAATCCCTGGGAAGAAATCATCCAGATTTCATTAAGTTACTAGGGATTCTTTATCTGCTCAAAAACACGTTGACAGAACCAAAAGGCAAAGAACGATACGACCAGATAGCCTTTGTGAAAGGACTCCTCTGGGAACTTTACACCCAAAATCCAGAGGTTCAGGAGTTTATCGATAGCAATATAGAATTCTTCAATGGAGAGAAGGGTAATCCAGAAACTTTTAATTCTCTCAATAGCTTGCTTTCAGAACAGTTCTATCGCCTCTCGTTTTGGAAAGTGGGTGCTGAAGAACTGAATTACAGAAGATTTTTCACCGTCAACGAACTAATTTCTGTCAAAGTCGAAGAAATTAAGGTTTTTCACAAAACTCATAATTTTATCAGTCAGTTGGTTGAGTCTGGAACAATCACTGGACTCCGAATCGACCATATTGACGGACTATACGATCCAAGTGAATATTTGCAACGGCTGAGAAACAAAACTGGAGATGTCTATATTACAGTCGAGAAAATTCTGGAACACAAAGAAGATTTACCCGCTTACTGGCCTATAGAGGGAACCAGTGGCTATGACTTCTTAAACTATGTTAACGGGATTTTCTGCCGAACTAAGAGCGAGGAGCAGTTTACTGAAATTTACTCCAGGCTGACAGGCTTTAATACCCCCTACGAGCAGCTTTTTATAGATAAAAAAAGGCTGATTGTAGAAAAAAATATGGCGGGAGATGTAGATAATTTAGCCCACCTCCTGAAACGAGTATCGGGTCATTCTAGAGTAGGAATTGATTTTACTCAGCATGGTCTGCAAAGAGCATTGGCTGAAGTTCTGATACTATTTCCCGTTTATCGAACTTACATCAATCAAGAGGGATTAAGAGAATCGGATCGCTTCTATGTGAAGGAAGTCATTGAAAAAGCTAGAGGGCAAGTGCCGTTGCTTTTGAAAGAACTGAACTACATTGAAAAGTTATTGTTGCTGGAAGAGGAGGACTCTTTAAAGCCAGAACAAAAAGAAGTACAGCGTCACTTCGTGATGAGGCTTCAGCAGTTAACTGGTCCCTTGATGGCGAAAGGAATTGAGGATACGCTTTTATATGTCTATAACCGACTTTTATCGCTGAATGAAGTGGGTGGAAATCCGAGCCAATTTGGGATTACAGTTGCAGATTTTCACGAGTTTAACCAAAAACAGCATGAGCGTTGGCCTCATAAAATGAATGCCACGGCAACCCATGACACTAAGCGTGGGGAAGATGTTAGAGCAAGAATAAATGTTCTTTCAGAAATTCCCGATGAGTGGGAAAAACAGGTAAAAACTTGGATTGAAATTAACCACTCTAAAAAACGCCACCTGAACGGTCGGGTTTTTCCACAAAAGAATGATGAATACTTCTTTTACCAAACGCTGGTTGGTGCTTTTCCCTTCGCTGAAAGTGAGCGATCGCACTTTGTAGAGCGCGTGAAAGAATATGTAGTGAAAGCGGTTCGAGAAGCTAAAGTTCACACAGCTTGGCTCAGACCGGATACTGATTATGAAGATGGCTTTGTTGCCTTTATCGAAGAAGTGATGAAGCCTTCCGCAGATAATCAATTTCTCCAGAAGTTTCTGCCTTTCCAAAAGTGGGTAGCTCACTATGGAATTTTCAATTCTCTCTCCCAAACTTTGCTAAAAATTACCGCTTCTGGTGTACCCGACTTTTATCAAGGAACGGAGTTATGGGAGCTGAGTTTAGTAGACCCAGATAATCGGCGTCCAGTTGACTTTGAGCAGCGGCTAGCATTCCTTAAAGAGATTAAAGAGAAAGCTAAGACAGATGTTCTGAAGCTGATCGATGAGCTATTTGCCAGCAAAGAAGATGGAAGAATTAAGCTTTTCTTGATAGCTAGAGTTCTGGAGGCAAGAAAACAAAATCTGGAAGTTTTTCAAAAAGGAGATTACGTCCCGCTAGAAGTGGATGGGAAGTTTAAGGATCGGATTGTTGCTTTTGCCAGAAACCATGAAAATCGTGTGGCAATTACGATTGTCCCGCGATTGCTGACGAACCTTGTCCAGGAAGGAGAATATCCTTTGGGTAAAGTATGGGATGACACCCAGTTGAAGCTACCGCAGGGAATGCCATCTGCGATGAAAGATGCTATTACTTCTCAGTCACTCACCGCGAATGGCACGGTATTGATTGGGGAAGCCTTAAAACACTTTCCGGTGGCTTTATTGATTAGCGAAAGCGATCGCTAATACCGATTTCCCTTTGTCATGCTACACATCAGATATCCCCGCCCGCCGAGCGATTGGGGGGCAACAGACGGAGCTGTTACAAATACTCAGGAAAAATCGTGATTAATCAATCATTACCTCAAACCGAATCCTTTCCTTCCCTAGAACAAATTCAGGCAGTAAGAGCCTACATCAAAAAAACTTGGAAAACGCTCTATCGCTCTCACGAACATATTTTGGATGCTGCCCGCGACCCAAAAATTGGTCATATTCCAGGTAAACGGTGGCCTATATATGTATCGCAAATAGAAGATCGAGCGCTCATTGAAGCATCTTTGCGGCAAGTCCTGAGCAACGAAGAATTTAATCAAATTGAAATTCGCACCTTACCGGCAGAAGTCGATCAAATTGAAGATCACGGGTTGCTATATTTACCTCATGCCTATGTAGTTCCGGGTGGTCGTTTTAATGAGATGTACGGCTGGGATAGCTATTTTATCCAGTTAGGGTTGTTGCGAGATGGAGAAATAGAATTAGCCAAAAGTTTGGTGGAACAGCTAATTTATGAAATTAAGCATTACGGCACGATTTTGAATTCCAATCGCACCTATATGCTGACGCGATCGCAACCTCCCGTCCTCACGCCGATGATTTTGGCTCTCTTCCAGCACACCCACGATCGGCACTGGTTGCAATCGATACTGTCAACCGTTGAAAGTTTTTACTACTACTGGACATTACCCCCCCACCTGAATCAAGCAACCGGACTTTCGCGCTATTTTGCATTAGGTGAAGGGCCAGCGCCGGAAGTGCTAATTTCTGAGCGGGATGAAGAAGGTAGAACCCATTATGACCGGGTACGAGAATATTATCGCACTTTTGCAGTTGAAGCTTACGATGTCAACTTGTATTATGACCGCCAGAGCGATCGCTTAACCGATTTATTCTACAAAGGCGATCGTTCCATGCGAGAATCTGGATTTGATATCAGCAACCGCTTTGGTCCATTTAGTGTAGATATTATTCATTATGCGCCCGTTTGCCTGAATGTTTTGCTTTATAAAATAGAGCAAGATACCGCGCAGATAAACGATATTTTGGGATATGAAGAAATTGCCCAGCAGTGGCGCGATCGCGCTCAGAACCGCCACAAATTAATTGACCGATTTCTTTGGGATGAAGAAGCGGGACTTTACTTTGATTACAACTTCCATACTGGCAAGCGTCGCCGCTATGAATTTGCCACCACATTTTATCCCTTGTGGGCTGGAATTGCATCTGAAGAACAAGCCAAGAGAGTAGTAGAAAACTTACCCGAATTTGAGGCACCGGGAGGATTACTCACCAGCACTCATGTAACCGGAAATCAATGGGACGCCCCCTTTGGTTGGGCACCTTTACAGCTAATTGCAGTTCAAGGACTCCATCGCTATGGTTATCACCAAGACGCCGATCGTTTAGCGAAAAAGTTTATATCTTTGCTAGTGCAAGAGTTTGAAAAATACGGAACCCTGGTAGAAAAATACGACGTTTATAATTGCTCCGCCAATGTTTCCCATGAAATTCTCTTTGGCTACAGTTCCAACGAAATTGGATTTGGTTGGACAAACGGAGTCTTCCTCGAACTATTAGCAACTTTAGAATAACCGAAAATTTACAACACAGACTTACACAAAAAGAATCGCAAAGGTACACAAAGTTAAATATTCCTTCGCGTACCTTTGCGTTTAAATTATTAAGACTCCCGTCCTGTTGCCCATCTATCGCGCCATTTTACCGTCCCTTCAGTGGCAATAACCCAGCGACGACCGACATTATTTTCGCGTAAGGGTGACTGACCTTCACGCCACAATGCGTACTTGTAAGTAATCAACTTCCCAGCACTTTCATTAAAGGGAATTTCCCCAAACCAAGTGTTAGTATTGATAAATTCTAGTGGATACGCCTTAGAGATATCCCAGTTACCTAACTCCGGACAATCTCCGATTACCACAACAATTTCACCCGGCTGTGTCTGGACACCATTAAGTTGTACCCGCACAATCGTTTGCCCCTTGATGCGTTCCCCCACGTGACTGATGACAATTACATCCCGCGCGTCTAGTTCCAAGTTTTGCAACTTTCCGTCTGTAACTTCAAACTTTCGCCGCGTTAAAACATCGGTATGTTCTCCTTCTGGTAACTCCGGATCAATTGCTTCCAACTTGACAGCTTCCCCTCGATTCATCGCCACAAACACAACAGAATCGCGGTAACGTCGTACATAGCAATAAACGTCAGGAGTTAGATATTTTTGCCACTGACTCCCCATCGATACGGCTGGATTTAATCGCCGCAAACCTGATAGCAACCGGATATCTCGATAGAGGGGTGACTCGGTGTCCCAATTTTCCATCATCGGACGGTTGTAAGGATCGTTACCGTCGTTGGTATCGTCGTGGAGATACTGTTCTGTACCGTAGTAGATGCAGGGAATCCCACGGGAGGTCATAATCACCGCGATCGCTACCCGCACCATCTCTGGATCGGGATTCAACGACTGAAAGCGGGGCATATCGTGATTATCAATAAATGTAATCAACTCCGTCGCCCCGCAGTAGCGATGATCCAGATCCAGAACATCTTGAATTAGGTGAAATCCTCCTTCAGCACCTTGCGCCAAAGCTCCTCGAATTGCCAAACAAAGACCAAAATCTAGCATTGTCATGCCAGATTCATTGGCAAATTCCACCGAAAAGTCATTTCGAGGGTCGCTAAAAATCCACTCGCCAAAGATGAAAACATCCGGTTTATGGGTGATAATATCCCCGTTAAATTCTTGCCAAAACCAGATAGGCATATGCTTTACAGTATCAACCCGCAAAGCATCAACTCCCCGATCTAGCCATTGTTTAATGGCTGATTTAATGTAGTTTCGGTACTCAACATTATTTTCGTTGAAGGTGGCTAAACCCGATAATTCACAATTTTGCACTTGCCATTCATCTTCCCAATTGGTGACTTCACCATAGTGGTGATACCAGCTATCTTTATCGTCATTAAAATCAGCAATTTTTACTCCATCGTCGTAGAGTTCTCCCTTCTTTCCGCTGAAATCTGGGTTGCTGTGATTACACACAATATCCAACACCAGTTTCATCTTGCGTTTGTGTAATTCAGCAACTAATCTGTCAAAAACTGTATCTTTGGTATCTTGAGTTTTATTGAGAGAAGGTTCTTCATCCTTGCCAATAAAGCGAGGATTAATCCGTTTAAAATCCTTTGTCCAATAACCATGAATCGCGGCTTGCTCAACAAACAATGCTTCCACTTGCTCAAACAGGGGAGTAAGCCAAATTGCGGTGACTCCCAAGTTCTTTAAGTAATCTAGTTTGTCAATAATTCCCTGTAAGTCTCCACCCCAATATTTACCCCAATCTTTTCGCTCTGGATCGTAAAGTTCTGGGTTTGGCCCTTCGCTGTTGTCAGAATCGCCATCATAGAAACGATCTACAACAATGAAGTAAATGGTTTCCTGGCGAAATTCAATATCTCTGGTGTATAGAAACTCTAAATCAATATCACTCTCTGGTTTAGCTTCGATTACCAGAGATTCAACTTCTGCTTCTGGATTAGTAACTTCATATTGAGATGACGAAGCTTGAGATGGAGGAGTTGATACCATAAAGTTTAGTGCGGCTACTGTTGATAGAGGTGCAATTTTGTAAAGGTCTGTGCTGTCCTGCTAATGGGTTTAAGCATTCAGACCAACTTTTTATAAATCTAACGAATTGTCTCCTTTTTTGTATATCTATCTGGGGATAGTAGCCAAATAAACTAAATTCGTGATATATGAATATCTTTATGGCATTTTTCAAGCAACAAATCTTCGGTTAGTTTGAGCGACTAACAATACGGTTCGGTTACAAATAATTGTAGGTTGGGTTGAGGAACGAAACCCAACAAAACATAAGCATTTGTTGGGTTTCGTTCCTCAACCCAACCTACGACTACGACTTTTCAAGAGTTTTGGAGAGTCTTGCAGGTTTCTTGTTTCAACCCAACGTACAAAATACTTGATTCCCCTTTAAAAGGAGGTAAAAATACAGACAGATTTACACCCAGCAGATTAAGTTTATTTAGCCAAATAAAAATAAATTTTACTAGATGATTATTACCACTGAGGATCTGCCATAATCAGTTCTGAAGCTAATTTACTTTCCACAGGTCTAGAAAATAAATATCCTTGACCAAAATCACAATTGAGCGCTCTTAGTTGGGCTAATTGTCCGGAAGTTTCTATCCCTTCAGCAATCACCTTTATCCCCATCGTATGAGCCATACTCATAATTGCTGGAACTAGCCCCATATTCTTTTGGCTTTCCTCCATACGTTTGACAAAGGATTTATCGATCTTTAGGGTATTAATGGGAAAGCAGTGCAGGTAACTTAAAGAAGAATAGCCAGTTCCAAAGTCATCCAGGCTTAACTGAATTTGACGCTTCTTCAGTTCTTGAATAATTGCCATTGCTGATTGGCTATTATTTATAAGGACACTTTCTGTAATTTCCAGTTTTAAGCTTTGTGGACTCAGTTGAGTTTTTTGGAAAATTTCGTCAATTTGCTCAATTAAGTTTGATTGGGAAAACTGCCGACCTGAAAGATTAACGCTAATGGTTAGAGGCTCTTGAGTCAGTTTTTGTTCTTGCCAAATCTGTAATTGCTGGCAAGCTTCCCGCATAACCCAAGTGTCAATCTGGGTAATCAAACCCGTTTCTTCTGCAACTGGAATGAAGTCCAATGGAGAAATAAACCCCCGATGGGGATGATTCCAGCGCACCAGCGCTTCAAATCCAGCAATTTTGCCGGTATTCAGTGCAACAATCGGCTGATAATAAACTTGAAATTCTTGTTGATTTACAGCCTTTCGCAGGTCGGTTTCTAGCTGTAAAAGCTGGATGGCTTCCTGGTGCATGGCTGGGTCAAAAACGTGATACCGAGCTTTTCCGAATGTCTTGGCATGGTACATGGCGGTATCTGCATCCCGCAACAAATATTCGGGTTGTTCATAGTTAATATTTCCCAGAGCGATGCCAATACTAGCGCTCATGAATACTTCATGTCTGGATAGTTGAAAAGGATGGGAGAGGTCTTGAAGAATTCGATCGGCAACTAGAGTAGCAGTACCGATATCATTGATTTGTTCAACGATAATTGCAAATTCATCGCCTCCTAATCGCGTTAGCGTATTCACGATGCTCGGAAATGGTTCGAGTCGGCTAGCGAGAGCCTTTTGGACACGCTTGGCAAATGCAATCAGCAGTTCGTCTCCCACGAGATGACCGAGAGAATCGTTGACGACTTTGAAGCGATCGCAATCGAGAAATAACACCGCAAACTGATAATCTGCCTCGTGCTTAGTCCGGCTGAGTGCCTTTTCTAGACGCTCCATGAATAAAGCTCGGTTGGGTAAGCCAGTCAGAGGATCGTGCAGCGCCATGTCTAGGAGTTGACTCTGGACTCGCTTGCGCTCACTAATTTCGAGATTAAGTTCTTGATTTGCCCTTTCTAGTTGACTGGTACGCTCTTTGACCCGATTTTCAAGCTCTGCGTTCAGTTGCAGGACTTTTACTTGTGCTTCCTTCAGAACCAGTTGATTCTTGACGCGGACTAAAACTTCTTCTATCTGAAACGGCTTGCTGATGTAATCTACTCCGCCAACCGTAAAAGCTTTTACCTTGTCAATCGCCTCATCAAGAGCGCTTAAGAAAATTACGGGAATCTCGCAGGTTTGCTTGTCAGCTTTCAGTTTTTCGCAAACCTCATAGCCATTCATTTGAGGCATATTGATGTCGAGCAAAATCAGATCAGGCGGTTTTGCCTGACACGCTTTGAGAGCAGTTTGTCCGTTCGTTACGCTGCGAACTTTATACCCCTGCTGGCTTAACAAGTCGGATAAAAGCCGCAGATTGTTTGGCGTATCGTCAACAAGTAAAAGATTTCCGTTAAGTGGAAATAGGCGATCGCTATTCATTAGATAATTGTTCGGTTAAATCAGTGATCTTTTCAAACTGAAAGTTGTTGACAAAATCCACCAGAGCATTGGATATTGGAGCATTTGACTCGGCGATTTGCTCAGCGAGGCTCAAAATTAACTCCCCATCTGCCTCAGTAGCGGCTTGATGTAGAGCTGCAATCCACTCAACAGGCATCTCTTGGAAAGATGAAGCAGTCAGCAGAAAGGATGAACTGGGTGTTGAGGTTTCCGCACCTCCCCCAAGACGCGAGGGGAAGAAACTTCCGCCTTCTAATAACTCTTCATAAAGATAACGCACCCCTAAATGTTGAGCCATTTTTTCAAAGATGATTTCATTCCGGAAAGGTTTGCCGATGAAGTCATCGCAGCCTGTTGACAAAATCAGGTTTCGCTGCTCTTCAAAGGCACTGGCGGTTATGGCAATAATCACTGTCGCCTGACCATTCACACCCGCTTTAATGCGTCTGGTGGCTTCATAGCCGTCCATCACCGGCATCCGCATATCCATCCAGATCAGGTGCGGCTGCCAAGTCTTCCACAAGGCAACTGCCTCTAGACCATTTTCGGCTTCGCGCACTTCAAAGCCAACAGATGTCAGAATTTTCACCAGCAGGATGCGACTTTCACTTACGTCTTCCACCACCAGAATGCGATAGTTAGGTTGGTTCGGGACTAAACCAATCACCGTGGATTGTGGCTGCGTCGTCTGAATCTCAGTCGCTTCAGCTTGACGAATCTGGAGATCAAATGAAAATATGGTTCCTTTCTCTAGCTGGCTGTTGACTGCGATTTCTCCCCCCAGAAGTTGCACAAATTTGCGGCTAATCGGTAGACCTAATCCAGTTCCTTGCTGAGATTGCCG
This sequence comes from Coleofasciculus sp. H7-2, assembly GCF_042747725.1. Classification (NCBI taxonomy): domain Bacteria; kingdom Bacillati; phylum Cyanobacteriota; class Cyanophyceae; order Coleofasciculales; family Coleofasciculaceae; genus Coleofasciculus; species Coleofasciculus sp. H7-2. The sequence goes on along the minus strand of NZ_JBHZGO010000006.1, from coordinate 21,036 downwards.
ACCTGTTTCTGTTTGGGAAAAAGCTTCAAATAATTTGTCTATTTCTTCTGAGGCAATACCAGGGCCAGTGTCTTCGATTTCAAACAGCAAACGGTGATTGGGAAGAGATAATGGGGAAGGGGATTTTTCGTGATTATCTATTTTTCTTGTGACTCGCAAGGTGACACTGCCGGATGAAGTAAATTTGATCGCATTTCCGAGGAGATTCATCAAGATTTGCCGCAATTTACTTTCATCTGTTTGCACGTATTGGGGAATATCTGGAGCATAGTCCAAGATAATCTGTAAGCCCTTGGATTTTGCTTTTAATCGAAACATCTGTTCTAGGTTGTCCAAGAGGCGAATTAAGTCAAAGCAATTTTCATGAACAGTCGTTCTACCTGCCTCGATTTTGGACATTTCTAGAATGTCGTTGATCAATTCCAAGAGATGCTCGCCACTGCGATTAATGATTCCCAGATATTCCTGATGATTTTGGGATAGAGATGAGTCGAGGTTCATCACTTGAGTAAAGCCGAGGATGGCATTGAGTGGCGTTCTCAGTTCGTGGCTCATATTGGCGAGGAATTGGGTTTTGGCGTGGTTGGCAACCTCGGCAGCTTCTTTAGCTCTGCGTAATTCGGCCTCAGCCTGAAAGCGATCGCTAATATCGATTATCAATCCATCCCAGAGAATATTCCCATCAATTTGCTTTTCCGGTAGAGAATCCCCTTGAAGCCATTTGATACTCCCTTGCACGATAATTCGCCAGACGCAATGCCAAGGTTTTAGCGTATTCGCTGAAACACCAATCGATTCAATGACATTGGGTAAGTCATCCGGATGAACTACATCAAATATCAACCCAACATTCTCCTGAACCGCCTCTGGAGAAACACCAAAGAGTTGCTGGCAAACGGGGCTGATATAGGGAAAACAGATGCTCCCATCCGGGCGCATCATAAATTGATAAATCATGCCCGGTATGTTCGTTGCCAAATTTTGATACCGACTATTGCTCCGTTGCAAGGCTTCTTCTACCCGTTGGCGCTCGATGATTTCAGTTGTGGCTTTTTCAAAGAGCGTGCATTGCTGGATAGCGATCGCCAGTTGCACGGATAATTGTCTGAGACATTCGATCTCCGAAGCGTGCCACTGTCTTGAACCCTTACAGTGATGGGCAATTAGCAGTCCCCATAATTTTTCTCCTTGCAAAATGGGAACCACCAAGTTCGCTTTCACCTCAAACTGCTTGAGTAAATCAATGTGGCACTCGTTTAGACCCACGTTGTGAATATCTGTGATCGCTCGAATGCGACCTTGCTGGTAAAGGGGGACATACGTTGCCACAAAGCAGCTGTCTTTAATACTGCTTCCGACAATTGGCGTCCAATCCTCACCCACCGACTCGACAGCCACAACCCCGCTCCAGTCTGGATTAAAGCGGTAAATAAATGTCCGATCGGTTGACAAAAATTGCCGTACTTCCTCTACGGCTGTTTTCAAGACTTCCTCTAGGTTTAGAGAGGAGCGAATGCGTTCTTGGATAGTCCCCACCAACCGCTCCCTCAAAAATTGCTGTTGCAAGGCAATTTCCGCTTGTTTGCGATCGCTAATGTCGCGGCAGATGCAAACCCGAAATTTTTCTTCGGTAAAAGTCAGAGAAATTTCCAGAAAAAAGGTGCTTCCATCCTGTTTTTTGCCAATCGCTTCTCCATGCCACTGTCCCTCGCGTAACAGAATGGGAACAACTTCTTGCTCTATGCGATTGATTTCATCTGGGGAATAAAGTTCGTGCCAAGTCTTACCCAAAAGCTCGGTGCTGCTGTCGTATCCAAAGAGCTTGGCATGAGCATCGTTCAGATAGATGTACTCATCCTGGGAATTGAGAATTGCTATGCCATCCAATGCCGACTCTACCGCAACTAACTGTCGCCGCAGTTCGCTTTGAGCATTGACAAGCTCTTCTTGTGCCTGTTGGCGGACTCTAATTTCTTGCTGTAGCTGTTGATTTTGGCAGTCGAGATAGGCACGCTGTTGTTTTTCCTGCTCTAAGAGAGAAGCTTGAGCGATCGCAATCCCGACTTGAGCGGCAACAGACTCTAATAGTTCAATCTCGTCTGCTGTCCACTCACGGAAGCGATCGCACTGATGCAAGCCAATCGCGCCATTCGGTTCTCCCTGGTAAGAAGTCCGCACTGACAGCATCGACTTCAGACCGATCAGGCGGCACAATGGCACAGCAGCTTCTAGGAGGGGATCGGCATAAACATCTGGCGAGGAGATGGCAGCATCTTGTGCTAGCATTTGCTCGCCATGCGGATTGCCAACAACCGGAATCTCCAAAGAAAGCAGCGATTGATAACCAGGAGCCACAAACTCAGCTACTACAGGAATTCTGGGTTCGGGTTGTGCCACGTAGGTATGAATCAGGCAGCGATCGATCCTGAGTAGCTGAGAAATTTGCTCGGCGGCGGTGGCAAAGATTTGCTGAGGTTCTAAACTAGAGCGGATTTCTTCGGCAATTTGCTTGAGCAGTACAGTCCGACCAAATTGTTTTGTCAGCGCGTCTACTGCCATTCGCTCCTCGGTGATGTCAGCTTGAATTCCCACATAGTGAGTCAAGCGCCCTAAAGCGTCTCGGACTGGGGCAATGGAAAATTCATTCCAAAATAAGCTACCGTCTTGGCGATAGTTCCGCAACACGACGCGACACTCTCTTGGTTCGCGCAGTGCCATCCGCAGCTCCTCAAGAGCGGGTTGGGCGGTATCAGTCCCTTGTAAAAATCGGCAATTTTTGCCGAGGGTTTCCGATGCCGAATAACCCGTGATCAATTCAAAGGCTGGATTGACATAAATCACTGGTATGTCGGGCAGTTGAGCATCGCTAATTACAATACCGTTGCTAGAAGCAGCGATCGCTCGCTCAAGCAGTCGCAACCGATCTTCTGAGCGCTTGCGATCGCTGATGTCTACCGAATAACCAACGCATTCAATGGGGTTGCCATCTGCATCTACGATCAACTTGAGCTGATCGTAGAGCCAGCGATAAGTTCCATCTTTGTGCAAAAAGCGGTATTCGTGGGTGTGATCTCCTGTAGCAAACAGGCGCGGTAATTCAGCAAAGACGCGATTAACATCTTCTGGATGGATGTGGCTTGCCCAAAAACTTGCATCTTCGAGAAATTCTCGTGCTTCGTAGCCTAGAACTGTGTTGATATTCTCACTGACAAAAGTTATGTCATAATTCCCCGATGCCTTGCAGCTATAAATGATCCCCGGACTAGAGGTGAGCAGATGTTGCAAGCGTTCGGTCGCCAACCGCAGTGCTACCTCCGCTTGTTTGCGATCGCTAATGTCTTTATTCGTCCCCGTCATCCGTAGCGGCGCACCCGATTCATCGCGCTCGAAAACCTTGCCGTGAGCCAGAATCCACTTCCACTCCCCGGATTTCGAGAGCATCCGAAATTCGACTTCGTAGATAGAGGTGGCACCTTCCAGATAAGCTTTTAGGACTGCCATTACCTTTGGCATATCCTCTGGATGCAGCAGCCGCTCCCAAGACCCGTAATTGTTCTCAATTTCTTCTTCTTCATACCCCAACATTTTCTTCCAGTGCGGGTCGAAATAGGTTTCTCCGGTGGCTAAAATCCAATCCCATATCCCTAAGGCGCTACCTTCTAATGCCATTTGCAGCCGTTCTTCGCTGCTTCTGAGAGCGGCTTCGGCAAGTTTGCGCTCAATCAGCCAACCTAACTGAGCCGCAACTGCACTCACTAGCTCAAACAAATGCCGATCTTCTGCACTTTTGCCACGCTTAAAGAAAACTAAAACCGCCAACACTCGCTGATTGGCAAGGATTGGTACGCCCAAACCCGTTTTTAATCCAACTGCTGCGGCGATTTGCGATCGCACAAATGTTTGTGCGGTTTCGGAAACATCTTCTACCCATTCTGGTTGCTGAGATGACCAAACGCGCCCTGGCAGTCCCACGTTAGCTGTAAATGTGACTGTTTCGCTATGGCGTCGGAATTCTTCAACCGAGCGATCGCACCCGTACCAACCCGGACTATTTTTTAAAACCGTACCATCCTCACCAGGAATCCAACTTTCTCCCAAATCCCAGCCAATCGTCGTACAAATTAACCGCAGAATGATTGCTAAAGCAGTATCAACATCAACAGAGCGATTGATGGCTTGGGTGGCTTCCAGCAACAGACGAATTTCAACTTCGGCTTGCTTTCTTTCAGTGATGTCGCTTGTCGTGCCCAGAATCTGCTTCACCTTGCCGTCAGCGGTTCTAGCGAACAGGGTATCCCGGTTCAGCAGAGTCCGCCATTCTCCGTTTCGATGCCTCATCCGGTACTCATTCTCAAAGATTTCACTGTCAGAGGCATCCTCAAATTGTTGGAAATATTCCGGCAGTCTGGCAAAATCGTCAGGGTGCATCAGATTTTGGAAATCTAACCCCATTTCTTGAATTTCTTGGGGCGTATACCCTAAAATCGCGGCGATTTCACGATTGATATAGACATTGTGCTGCTCGATCAGATCGTAGAGAAACAAAATATTGGGACTTGCGTCGGCAATCCGTTGAATGAAATGCTGACTCTGGAGCAACTCCTCCTGTGCCCGTTGGCGTTCGGCGATTTCAGATTCTAGAGTATGCAGCGTTTTTGATAGTTCGGCGGTGCGATCGCTAACCCGAATTTCTAACTCATCGTTGACGCGGCGTAATGCTTCTTCTACCTGCACGCGGATGGCAATCTCGTTTTGGAGTTCCCGGTTGAGAGTCTCTAGTTGTTCAGGTGTTTTCAAAGCCAAAAATTGCGGCAGCAGCGTTACCATTTGTAGAGCCGTGTAGCAGGAAACCAAGGCAGTCATCGCTTGCTCAATTCCTGTCAGCCAGTAAACTGGATGCCAGAGCGTCCAGATTTCCATCAGGTGCCCGGTACCGCAGAGAATGATAAAGGCTCCAAATAAGGCAAACATCCCTTGAAAAGGAACATCCCTCCGCTTGTAGATGAAGTAGATGAGCATCGCCGGAATCGAGAAATAGGCGATCGCAATCAACAAGTCAGAAAGCAGGTGAAGCCATACCAGGTTCGTTTGCCAAAGGTAGCAGTGACCGTGAGGGATAAATTGTCCTGAGGAAAATAATTCCTTTAAAAATTTCCACATATTGCGATCTTTGGCTATAATTATGAGGTTTTGCGATTCCTAAAGATACGATTAGACAGGCTTCGCAGTTTTACTCTTTGCCGCATTTGCCGCAACACGTCAAGCGCATTCGACTCAGAGTTGAAGCTCAAACTGATAGATATAGCAATCCTATTTGAGTTGTGCGCGAGTATTCGCCTAAGTGTAGAGACGCGATTAATCGCGTCTCTACAGGGGTTCGCAAATCAAATAGGACTGCTATAGCTGAATCCTGGGTTTGCATAACACCTAGTAATATTTTGAGGAATCTGCTTGAAATTGAGCAAGTTGAGTCAGTAGAATCCTCACTCCATAATTTATCTTCTATCTTTGGATAGATATTCGTTTTTATTATCAAACATGGCAATTCTCTCTGGGTTCGTCAAGAGAAGAGTGTAGTTTGATCTCCCTATCCCGAACCCCTCTAACCCTGAAAGACTATCCCAAACTCCTCATTTCCTCACTCCTCACTCCTCACTCCTCAGTCCTCAGTCCTCACTCCTCACTCCTCACTCCTCACTCCTCACTCCTCAAATATAGAAATTTTTAAGACTTTGCCCGAATACTGTTGGCAAATCAGGTTGAGGGTAGACTGATTGATGGCAGCGATCGCAGGAGCAACTCAGGAGTCGCCATTGAGACAATTATGCACACAGTCGTTTTAGTTCTCGTTGAAGTGCTGATCGTGATTGGACTCTCCCGGCTGATGGGGCTTGGGTGTCGCTTCATCAAGCAACCTTTGGTGATTGGCGAGATTATCGCGGGGATTATGCTGGGACCCTCTCTGTTTGGTTTGATTGCTCCAGATTTAGCCGCGAATTTATTCCCAGCCGAAACCATTCCTTTCTTGAATGTGCTGTCTCAAGTGGGGTTGATTTTTTTCATGTTTCTGATTGGCTTAGAGCTAAATCCGAAATACCTCAGCGGCAACTTAGAAATCGCAATTTTAACCTCACACGTCAGCATTTTAGTGCCGTTTTCTCTGGGTAGTTTGCTAGCTTTGCTGCTTTACCCGATGGTTTCTAATAGTAGCGTCGCCTTTACCGCCTTTGCTTTATTTTTGGGGGCGGCGATGTCGATTACCGCTTTCCCTGTATTGGCTCGAATTATTACCGAAAATAACTTGCAAAGTACGCGGTTGGGAACATTGGCGCTGACGTGCGCGGCGGTCGATGATGTCACGGCTTGGTGTTTGTTGGCGCTAGCGATCGCAGTGACGCGCACGAACAGCATGGCGGGTGCGATACCAACGATTCTGTATTCCCTACTCTACATCGGGTTCATGGTAACAGCAGGGCGTTGGTTCTTGCAACGACTTTCTAGCTACTATGACCGCGCAGGTCGGATTAACCAATTTGTGCTGGCTGGGATTTATATGGGCGTCGTCGCTTCCGCCCTGATTACTGAATTAATCGGTATTCACTTGATCTTTGGGGCATTCCTGCTAGGAGCGGTAATGCCAAAAACCCCTGGTCTTGTAGGCGAATTAGCTCATAAAACAGAAGACTTTGTTCTCACCTTTCTGTTACCTATCTTTTTTGCCTATAGTGGTCTGCGGACGCAAATTGGCTTACTCAATCGCCCGGAATTGTGGTTACTTTGTGTCGCTGTTGTAGCAGTGGCAATTATTGGGAAATATTGTGGCACTTACGTGGCGGCTCGTGTCGGTGGCATCGAGAAACGAGAAGCCGCAGCACTGGGTTGGTTGATGAATACGAGGGGCTTGACCGAGCTAATTGTGCTAAATATTGGTCTGTCCCTAGGTGTAATCTCGCCTTTGCTGTTCACCATGCTAGTGATTATGGCGCTAGTCACAACGTTTATGACCTCGCCACTTTTGGAATGGACGTATCCGAAAAAGCTGATCAAGCTGGATGTGATGGAGCCACCAACCGTTGAGGAAGGTACACAGATGGCTTCACCCACCTATCGAATTTTGGTGCCGGTGGCGAATCCCAATACGCAAAAAGGGTTGATGCAACTGGCAATTGCGATCGCTGGCACGAAATTGCCATTTGCAGCAGTTCATCCCCTGAGCTTGATTCAACTGGAAGAAGACTATGTTTTTGAAAGTACCCCAGCTGAAGCCGAACGGTTAATTCAAGAACGCCGCTATCGCCTGGAACAATTGATTCAAAGCTTGGAACCTCCAGAAGTTCGTCAATTAGTGCATCCCATTATCCGCACTACTAATGATGTCGCACGAGAAACAGCACAAATTGGTAAACTCGACCGTGCTGATTTAATTTTGTTGGGATGGCACCGCCCAGCTTTTAGCAGAAACCGATTGGGAGGACGAGTAGGGCAAATTCTCACTCAAGCACCCGTAGATGTGGCAGTTTTTGTTGACCCAAAAGGAAGCGATCGCGAATTTGACAATCGCTTCTACGAAAAATTGTTAGTGCCCTACTCTGCCAATATTCATGATGATTTGGCATTAGAACTCGCTATCAGGCTCCTCTCTAATAGTGATAATCGGCAGCTCACGGTTCTGCGGGTCATGCAAGACGAGTCAGTCAAAAGTGAATTTAGTTACGAGCTTCGCAATATGATGGATCAATTACCTTCTTCATTGCGCGATCGCATTCATATCGAAATTGTCGCATCCCCCGACCCCATTCAAGTCGCGGTGCAGGCATCGGCATCTGTCGATTTGACTATCGCCGGTACCAGCCGCGCCTGGGGAATCGAGCGTCAAACATTGGGTCGCTACACCGATCAACTCGCTGTTCAGTGTCTCTCTTCCCTGTTGATTACCCGGCGCTACTCAAAGCTCACCTCTCACCTATCCTCGGTGCTTACCAATCAAAGCCAAGAGGAGGACCTTGCCCCTAGTTCCGAGACTCTCTCATGAAGCATTTCAACTTGAAATCCTTAGGGTTTTATGGTGTAGCAATTGTTGCTGTCATGATTTTATTTAACGTGGTCAGCGCCTACGGAGAATCCAAGCTGAAAGCGCCTCCTGCCATTGGTGGAAGCTATCGCCTCAATGCCCAAAATTTACCTGGATGTCTCAAAGCAGACAATTTAATCTTAAGTATTCAGCAATCGGGAATTTACTTATTCGCCTCTTTATTGCCAGCGGATACTAATGCTAAATTGACAGCGATCGCTGAAGAAAGACCCTCTCTGACTGGACAATTGAGTAATCAAAACCTAAGTTTATCGGGGACAGTTCCTGCCCTTCCCAAGTGTGGAGAAGCGATTAAGATTCAAGGCAGAATAGAGGACAAAACACTGACTGGTCAAATGGCTCTGGGTTCTAATCCTGATGCTGCATTTACCGCCCAACGTCAGCAGCCAGCGCAACCAGATCGGGAGCATTAAAGCGCTCCAATTCATCTTTTCTCATTGCTATAGCAGCCCTCAATGATTCGTGAAGGCGAGATACCCGACTCCTGTAAGAAGTCGGGTATCTGAATCCTGGCTCACAACTCAAATAAGATTGCTATATGAATTTCTACCTATTTTAACAGTTCGCGTAGGTTGGGTTGAGGAACGAAACCCAACAAATGCTTGTGTTTTGTTGGGTTTCGTTCCTCAACCCAACCTACAATTATTTTTAACTACAATTATTTTTAACCGAAGCATATTGGACTCAACTGCTTGCCCGCTATAAATGCATCGCTAACAGCTAATTAATCAATGATGAATTAGCAATTAACCATTAGCAATTCCCAGCAAAACAAGATTAATGAATTTTTTGGCAATCTATGGTTGCCTCTGTCAAACTATTATTGCCATTTGGGTTTGAAGTTGTAAAAATAGTGGATTTTGCTCCCGTTGCATCGTTATTTCCCACATCAAAACTGACCGTATAAACAGATGCATCAGGCGCGTACACTTCAAGTTTGTAATTGCCATTAGAAGGCAGCAATCCTTGCCACTGTGCCCCATCGGTAATCGTCCCGACGGTTTGCCCTTCCGGATCGATCACCGAGATATTGACGTTGCCTTCTACAGCTACCACCGTCAATAGCTGCCCTTGAGTGGCCCAAAGCGAGAAAGAGTGGCGCTGATTGGGTTCTAAGCTGCCACCCATCGTTGTTTGTGTAGAACCTGAATGGAAGCTGACTTCCTGAGTTGATAGCGTATCTGATGGAACCGTTAGTGCTTCAGGTGGGCAGTTATCCAGCGGTGCTGAAAGCGTCTCTTGGGGGGGTTTGTGTGGCGGTCGTTTTCTTCTTTTTGGAGCCAACCGACAGATGATCGCTGACCCAGCGCTGACCAGCAAAGCCAGCGCTGGAGCTGCTACAGGAACCCATCCTGCTTGCATAAAGAAATAGAAGCCGGTAACAAACAAAATGCCCAGCGTTGCCGTTCCAACCACAATCAATCGCAGGGGATGACGGATTCGCCAAGTTAAAATGCCCCCAACGACTGCCCATCCCACAATCCATAGCACCTCAACCCATTCCGACCAAGACCAAAACAAAGGTCGCTTGTCTAGAACGACGCTGAGGATTTGGCTGACGGTCTGTGCTTGCACCCGTACCCCAAACATCTTACGACCGCCTCCGTAGGGGGTGTAAAAAGCGTTATCAACCGTGGGTGTGGTGACACCGATCAGAACGATGCGATCTTTAACCCAATCGGGGTTGATCTGACCTTTTAAAACTTCAGTGAGCGTTACCTGCTGGGCGATATTGTGAGCGGAGCGATAATCAAGCAAGATTTGGTAGCCGCCTGAATCTGCCTGCTGGTATCCTCCAAAATTTGCTTCTAGGGGTTTGAATACAATTGAATTGAGCTGGAGATAATTTTTCGGGTGCGGTTGTGCCTCGATTCCCATTTGTTCCAGGTAGCGCAGCGCCAGTCGCGCACCCAGGGAGTAGGGCGTCTGACAGCTTCCGACATCGGAAGTGGCAAACAAGAGACTGCGGCGAACGGCGTTATCGGGGTCGATGACCAGATCGTCGAAGCCAAGGCGGTCTTCGGGTACAGTTTTTGGCGGTGCAACTCCCGGATTATCGATATCGCTGATTTTGCAGACGGTAATGATGCGATCGCTCGTTTGCAATTGCTTGGCTAATTCTGCATGACCCGGTTCTATTGGTATATCGCGGTAAATATCTAAACCAATGGCACGCGGTTGATACCGTTCTAGTTGCGCTAACAGCTGATGCAGCGTGCGATCTGATAGAGGATATCTATTTTGAGCTTTGATATCTGCTTGGGTGATTTCGACGACCAGGAGGCGAGGATCTGGCCCTTCCATCGGGGATGAACGATCTAAGTCTCCCAATACCCGCGTTGCAAACCGTAACCGCACCATTTGATCGAAGGTTGCCAGTTCCAAGGACTGCAATCCTCCTAGTTGTCGTACCCCCAGCAGCAAGCCGGTAGCGAGGATACCCGCGATCGCTAAACGGATGGGGGATGCCTTTTTCTCAATGACACCGACGCAATCGCTAATTTTTTGCCTGCTTTTGTCAGCAAAATTTTCTGGAACCGGCGTAGTTTCAGATAAGGATACTTCTGTCAATGAAGCGATCGCTTGGCTGACTTCTGTAGCGGACTGGTAGCGATCGCGGAAGTGGTATCGTACCATCTTGTCTAAAATCGCTGTCAGGCGATCGCTTACCTTTACTTTATCCCGCCAAATAATCTCAGAGGTTTCAGGATCTTCTGGTAGCTGGTTCGGTCTTAACCCTGTCAACAGTTGGATCGCAGTGATACCTAAGGCATAGATATCGCTACTGTATTTTGGCTTACCCGCTAATTGTTCGCTGGGCACATAACCCTGAGTGCCAATTCCCACTGTAATGCTGGTTTCTTCGGTTCCACTTGCCAACTGGGTGCGGATTTCCTTGACCGCGCCAAAGTCAATTAAGACTAATTTACCGTCCTGCCGCCGCCGGATCAAATTGCTCGGCTTGATGTCGCGGTGGATGACTTGATAAGTATGAACAAACTCCAGAATGCCTAGTACATCCTGCAAGAACTGAATAATTTCAGATTCGCTCAGTCGCGTACCTTGGTGCAATTCATCGCTCAGGGGAGAACCTTCTATGAACTCCTGCACCAGGTAAAATTGTTGGTCTTCTTCAAAGTAAGCCAGCAGATGGGGGATTTGTTGGTGGTGTCCCAATTTTTCAAGCGTTTTTGCCTCGGTTTTGAACATCCGCCGAGCCACCTGCAAAAAAGCAGGATCTTGACGGGCAGGTTTGAGGTGCTTTACAACACACCTGGGGTTTCCCGGTCGCTGCGTGTCCTCGGCAATGTAAGTTTGACTAAATCCTCCCGCTCCTAAGACTTTGACTACTTTATAGCGCCCTCCCAGTTGTGTTCCCAGCATGGTCGCCCAGTATGCATCAATCCTGATTTTGGCACACAACTCAGTTTTGCTGAGCTTAGTTATTGATCTGAGGCGATGTGCGACTTTTTTTAGCCCGCCAATTTATCGGGGGGTTGGGGGATCGAGACACTTTAGGTAGCAACGGCAGATCCCTTAAAAAGGAGGGAATTACCTAAAAAGTTACACGCGGCATTATCTGTTGTCAGTTGTCAGTCGTTAATGATTTCTCCAATCCCCCGTGACAACTAGCTGTTAATTGCTTGTTAACAAGATTTCCGATAGCCGTATGGTAGTAACAAGCGATGCTTGTTAACAACTTTCCCAAATGCAGATGATTCAAGGTACAACCAAACTTTTAGGGGTGATTGGTCATCCCATCGAGCATTCCCTATCGCCGGTGATGCACAATGCGGCGATCGCTCATTTAAAATTAGATTACGTTTATGTACCTTTGTCGGTGCCGCCGGAAAATTTAGAGGAAGCGATCGTCGGTTTTGCTGCGATTGATAATTTTGTGGGCTTTAGCGTCACCATTCCCCACAAACAGGCAATTATCCCCCTCCTATCAGAAGTATCAGACATTGCCCAAGCGATAGGAGCTGTAAACACCGTTACCAAGACGGATAGGGGATGGGTTGGCACCAATACGGATGTTACAGGCTTCCTTTCCCCCCTGCAAGCTGACAATGGCGATTGGAGCCAAAGTGTAGCGGTGATTTTAGGCAATGGCGGTGCGGCGCGGGCGGTGGTTGCAGGTTGCAAAAAACTGGGTTGTGCCCAAATCCATGTGGTTGGGCGGAACCTGGAGAATTTAACCGCCTTTCAAGACAGCTGGCGCAACTCCTCTTTACCAGTAGAAATCAGCATCCATTCTTGGGAAGAACTACCGAATCTGATTTCTCAAGCATCCCTGTTAGTAAATACAACACCCGTTGGGATGTACCCGAAGGTTAACGAGTCTCCCTTAGATGCAGAGGCGATCGCTAACTTGCCAGAAGGCGCGATCGCTTACGATCTGATTTACAAGCCCAACCCTACGCGGTTTCTGCAACAAGCACAAAGACAAGGCGCGATTATCGTTGATGGACTGGAAATGCTCGTCCAGCAAGGAGCCGCCGCCCTGAGAATCTGGTTAAACAGCGAGCCGCCAGTAGACGTGATGCGCCAATCTCTACAAAAACAATTAAACATCAAAAATTAAACGCAGTCTGCAATTTTCTGTATTTCTCCCCCCATTTATGCTCGTTCCGCGCAGTGCGGGAAGGGGAGCCATATTCAAAGCCCCTCTCCGTGTCGGAGAGGGGTTTGGGGAGAGGTCTGCCGACTTGTGTGTACACGGTAGCCTTGAAAAAGGGGGCTAAGAAAAAGTTGCACACCGAGTAAATTTGCGGCTATACAAACCAAGCTGTGGCGTTGGCAGGCTTTTTCACGCGAATTTTTACTTATATATTACAATTTATTAAAATTATCTTTCTAAGTACAAATGTAATCTCTTGCGAGTTTCACTGAAGAGAACCTATCGCTCTTTTACCTCAATCTTGCAAGATTTGCGGTAGCTTAGACATCACTTCACTCAATCTTTACAAGTTGACCCGTAAAAATACCTGTTAATTTAAAGATTACGTAAAGATACTGCCGTACTGATGTGGTATTAAGTACTTGTTGCGTAGTATAGAGCAGCCCTAAAATCGGCAGCTTGCGTACCTTACTGGAACCGCTAATTTTTACGGAATCTCAGGATTAGAGGATCGGGCTTCACAGAAGTGTGGGCTGGCTGATTCAAAAACATCGCTCAGGTTCTAAGTTTAGCTTCAAGTATTTGATTTTATTAACTTTGGAGAGGATTAAAAATATATGGTGGAAAGCCGCAAAGATATTAGAAACAATCCCACGCTTTCTGGATTGCCACCCCTATTGCGGGTTCCATCAGAATCATTGCGAATCTCTGAATTAGCTTTTTCCAAGGCTTTAGCAGGCTCTAAGACTTCCCAGACAATAGGGGACGAACGCGGGTACGCGCAGACGCGCCCGATCCGTTTTTCTTTAGTGGTTCCCACCTACAACGAAGGTGACAACATCCGGGAGATTGTCCGGTTACTGACTCAGCTGTTGGATGGAGCTATCCCGAATGACTATGAGCTGATTGTGGTCGATGATAATAGCCCGGACGGAACTTGGGAAATCGCTCAGGTTCTGATGTTGGAGTATCCGCATCTGCGAGTGATGCGGCGGGTTGAAGAACGGGGACTTTCGACAGCGGTAATTCGTGGCTGGCAGGCAGCGCGGGGAGAGATATTAGGTGTAATTGATGCCGATCTCCAGCATCCGCCAGAGTTGTTATTGCAGCTGTTGGCGAAAATGGATCGGGGAGCAGATTTGGCGGCTGCCAGTCGCCATGTGGAAGGTGGCGGCGTCAGCGACTGGAGTATTGTACGTAGAGTTTTATCCCGTGGTGCCCAGATGCTGGGGTTAATACTGCTACCTGGGGTAGTGGGTCGTGTCTCCGATCCGATGAGTGGTTACTTTTTGGTACGCCGCGAGTGCTTGGTGGGCAAAACACTGAGTCCGGTGGGTTACAAGATTTTGATTGAGGTGCTGGGTCGGGGTGATATCCGTTGGATTGCTGAAGCAGGCTATGTGTTTCAAGAACGCCAAGCGGGTGAAAGTAAGGTCTCTGCAAAGCAATATGTAGATTATCTGCGACATCTACTGAGGTTGCGCCTTTCCCGGTGGCCCATTGGTCGATTTCTCCGATTTGGTGCAGTCGGTTTCAGCGGCGTATTTGTAGATATGGCAGTGTTTTATTTGCTGCGTACCCAAGTGGGATTGGGATTGACGACCAGTGCAGCGTTGGCTTCGGAAGTGGCAATTATCAATAATTTCTTGTGGAATGACAGCTGGACTTTTGCTGACATTTCCAGCCGCCAACAGGGATGGAACAAGCGCTTCAAGCGGCTATTGAAATTTAATCTGGTTTGTCTGAGTGGGCTGGTATTAAACCTTTTGATCCTGAATTTGCTGTTCAATGTCCTGGGCGTTAATCAATATGTTGCTAAGCTGATTGCGATCGCTGCCGTGACTCTGTGGAATTTCTGGATCAATCTGAAGCTCAGCTGGCGGGTGACGGAAACCAAGTAATCTGAGTCCTTAGTCATTAGTCCTGAGTTACTCGTCATGAGTCCATCAATGGCTCTTGACCAATAACTCTTAACCTATGACCATTGACTAATGACTAATAACTGGCTGCTGCTTTTAGTGTGGATAGGAGTTGGGTCGGGCTTGCGCTTGCTGAATTTGGCTGGCAAGTCGCCTTGGACGGATGAATTTTCGACGCTGGTTTTCAGTCTGGGCAATAGTTTTCGCGGTGTTCCCCTAGACCAAGCGATCGCACTCGATACTCTCCTGCAACCCTTGCAACCAAACTATTCAGCAGGAATCAAAGATGTCATTCATAACTTAGTCACTGAGAGTAACCATCCCCCACTTTACTTTGTGCTAACTCACTTGTGGCTGAAACTATTTCCGCCAGATGGGGGATTGGTTTCGCTGTGGGGGGCGCGATCGCTAGCTGCCCTTTTCGGTATCGCCTCTATCCCTGCAATGTATGCATTTGCTGGGAGAGCGTTTCGTTCTCGATTGGTAGGGCACTTGGCGGCGGCGATGATGGCAGTTTCGCCCTACGGCATCTTTTTAGCGCAGGAAGCCCGTCATTATACCTTGGCAATTCTGTGGGCGATCGCTTCCCTTGCCTGTCTGGTGGTTGCCGCACGATACCTTCAGCGTCAGGCACCTCTGCCCATTTGGCTCGTACTCCTCTGGGTAAGTATTAATACATTAGGAATTTCTAGTCATTATTTTTTCATCCTAACTGTGTGTGCCCAAGCGCTGGCTTTGATTGTCCAATGGCAACAGCGGACTCAGGATAATTTTAAATTTCCTCCTCTCAAATCCTCGATCCCATTGCTGGCGGTTGCCGCAGGGACGCTGGCGGGGGGATTAGTGTGGATGCCAGTATTTTTACAGAACAGTTATGGGGGTAAGCTAACCGAATGGATTCAAGGCGATCGCGTCGGTTTTGCTTGGCTTAGCCCCATATTTCAAGCGATCGCGGCTTGGATTACCATGATCGCCTTGCTGCCGGTGGAATCACCCGATTTAGTAGTGGTGATTTTCTTTGTAGTTGTGATGCTGCTGTTTTTCATTTGGGCGCTACCCATCCTCTATCGGGGCTTGAAAATCCAGCGCCAAGAGGCAGGTTTGACAAGCCAACTGTTTGAGCGTTTCATTTGGAGTGCGATCGCGCTATTTTTTGTCTTTACCTATATCCTTGGAATTGATTTAACTCGCGGGGCAAGGTATAACTTTGTCTACTTCCCAGCAGTAATCGTTATCGTAGGAGCCAGTCTTGCCGCTTGCTGGAACGCTGTGAGGGCTGAAGAAACTACTTTAAAAGAGTCAGTTCCAGTCAGCACCGATCCCGACTCAAAAGTCAAAATTCAAGATGCAAAACTTTTTATCAAAACATCTGGCAAAAAAGCTGTGGCGCTCATTTGGCTAATGGGACTTTTGAGCGGACTAACAGTAGCCTGCAATTTGGGTTATCAGAAATACTATCGCCCCGATCTCTTAGTGCCACCGATTATAAAGTTGCAAGATTCCTCATCTTCAGATGTGCAAGTGCCAATTCTAATTGCCACAACTCACAAAACCCATGTACAAAATGGGGAAATGATGGGAATCGCGTGGGAACTCAAACAGCAAGCGGTACAACCAAGCAAAATCCAATTTCTCCTAGCTCATCAAGACCAAAAGCCTCAAACTTCAACAGCGGTGCTGCAAAAAACTTTGGCGACTTTACCGCGCCCTCTAGATGTTTTGCTGGTAAATTTCCACGCACCAATAGAGTTAGATAAATGTGTTACTAATGCCAATTTCCCTTCAGTGGATGGCTACGAAACCAAACTTTATTACTGTCGAGATCGTTAAAGTTCAACTACTTTTTTTGACACTTTCTGGAATGCTCAGCGACGACAAACCCGCGATCGCTCTTAAATTTTGAGAGCGAATTAACTCTGTAAAATTCAAACCGGGGCGACCTTCAATTTTACCTACGGCTTCAATTGCCGATAACAATTGCTGGGCAGCTTCAGCTTCCGTGTAGCCGCGCCGAATCGCTACTTTGATTGCCGCTTCATCCGCATCTAGTTCAGACTGAGAACTGCGAGTATTTCGCCAAATTTGAGTCGCTGCCAATCCGCTCAATCCGCTAGCTACGACAACACCCACGGCATCTCCTTGGACAAGCTGCACCATTGCTCCCAGTGCCCCAGCCACCACCACGCCTTGATAAAGGTCGGGTTTAAACCACTTGACAGCACTCAGCCAAGCAACTGTGCGTAAAATCAGCAAATCTCGCTGCGGCTGAGATAAGCGACGCCATAAATCAAAATTAATATAAATCGGTCGATCTTGTGCCCAAGGCAGCGGAAACGGGCTATCAATCACCTGCGGTTGCTCCGGTTTGCTGACCACTTTTGTCAGCATTCGACCAGATGCAGGCATGACATCTAATAAGCGGCGAATTTCAGGATCTGGATTCATCTTGGATGGCTTGGGGCAACTATGGTAGAGACGCGATCGCTCCGCCTTTCTACTAACTCAAAACTATTCTATGTTTTAGCGAGAAGGAGATGGAACGGCTGAAGCCGTGGGCTTGGGTTGAGGAGCCTGAGTTTGCGGAGTGGTGGTGGGCGTGGCTTTCGGGGTAGTCGTGGGATTAGCAGCCGGAGGACGGGGGGGTGCGATCGCCTTGGGTGTTGTCGATCTGGGTGTCGCCGGAGCTTTTGTGGCGGGCGCTTGCAGCCGAGCCGGTGAGGGCGCAAGGGCTGGGCTGACAGGTGTTGACGTTGGTTCGGGTGAAATCGTCGTAGCCGGTAAGGGCGTTATGGCTGGGTTGACGGGTGTTGCCGTTGGTACAGGGGAAATTGTCGCACCGGGAGCGGGAGACACCGTTGGGTTGCCAGCGGGAGCGGTGATAGACGCAGGAGCGCCTTGTACACCCAAAATGCTGGGATCTCCGGTATCAAATACGCCAGCAAGACAGGCAATCATCATCGTCGCCAGCGTGCCAGCAAATAGCGCTTTCCAACCGAGTTCGGAGATATCTTTGCGCCGCGAGGGAATTAGGGCAATGGTACCGCCGACAAAAATGCCCACCGAAGCCAGATGGGCAAATCCAGACAAAGCATAACTGACGATTAACACCGTGCGATCGCTCACAATTCCGGCTTGGGCGGCTTCTGCTAATGCTTGATAGGGAGGAATTGCAGTTTCTAAGAGTCGCCGCCCAATAATTACAGAAGCTGTCCAAGATTCGCTAAAGGGGACGCCGGTTAAGATTGTTAGGGGATAAAACAAGACGCCTTGGATATTTGCCAAAGTGACAACTTTAAATACGTCACCCACTACTCCCGGTAAACCTCCCAACCAACCAAAAAATTGATTGACTAAAGAAACTAAACCCAAAATTAAGATCAGCACGGCAGCGATCGCTACCGCCATCTTCACCCCATCTAAAGAGCCGACAATCGCCGCATCTAAGGGGCTGACTCGCTCGATAGGTTCTCCAGCCACTGTTTCCTGTCTGTACGTCCCTTCCTTTTCGACTTCCTCAAACTCATTTTGCTCAAATTCTTTGGCTGTTTTCTCGCTAGGAATTCCACCCAGTGTCAGCGGGGTTCCTGTTTCTGGCACTAAAATTTTCGAGATCACAAAACAGGCGGGGATGGCGATAATCGACGCCGATACTAAGTGTCCCAAAATGTTGGGAAATACAGGTCTGAGGAAACTGACATAAATTGCCAGGGTTGAGGAGGCAGCCGTACCAAAACAACAAGCTAGAATCGAGCAAAGTTCCGAACGGGTCATTTTCGGCAGATAAGGCTTGATGACAATCGCCGCCTCAATGCCCACAAAAATATTAGCCGCACCGCTGAGCGCTTCCGCCCCACTCAAGCGCATCGTCCAATAAAATAATTTGGCAAACAGCTCGGTGATGACTTGAATGACGCCGATGTTGTAGAGTAGCGCCATCAGCCCGGAGAAAAAGATTACCGTCGGTAAGGCGCGAAAGGCAAAAATATAGCCGAGATTGATCGGTGGATCTTGACCGGGGATGGGGACAATATTTCTCCCAAAGACAAACCGCGCCCCAGTATCAGCAGCGACAAACACTGCATCTAGTAAGGTCGTAAAGCGCTCTAGCGCTATTCGCGTGGGGGGAAACTTGAACACCAAAAAAGCTAAGACTAATTGTAAGCCGATGCCCCAGATAATGACGCGCCAAGGAATGATTCGCTTGTGTTCGGAAAAGAGCCATGCGATCGCGCATAAACCAAAAATGCCCAGAAAGGAGATAAGGTTAAGATACCAAGGATGAGACATGGGCTGAATCCTTACTTCTACACGAGAGTGCTTTCCAGTTTGTTGTCCCTTGCAACCAATGCCTTTTTCGGCTTTATTCCCGCCTTGAGAGGGATGACACGGTATACCCAAGACAATACCCGAAAATGAGCTGTTGAAGCAGCACTACAGCTTTAAAATAAGCACAGAAGCCTGTATCTTATTCAAACTTAAGAATTCCTAAATACAAGGAAACCACTTATCTAGAGCAGTCCCAGCTTGCGAATGCTGCTCTTGGGCAGTTAACTACCCGCAAATTCAATACATGGAAGCTTTTGACTCAGTTCCTCCCCAATGGATAGAATCTGCTATTCACGCCCACGAATTTTGCTGTCCCGCCTGTCGGGCTTCCTCAAGGAAAGCGCAGCGGGTTTGGCTCAACCGGCGATCGCCCGTAATGACGGAAGACTATCGCCGAAAATGGCAGGAGTTTTATCAGTGCGAGTGTAATTGTGTGTGGTGGGCATGGAGTAGCGATCGCCCTCCCTCAGGCTTGGCAAAACGCGAACAGCCCCCAATTGACGAATGATGCTCTTGCCCTAGCTCAGGGATGATAATTGGGATTATCGATCGGCAACCCTTCCGGCTGTGCAATGGCAAGCAAGCGATCGTCAGCTGAGAGAAACACCAGCGACGGGGATGATGTCGAAGCGACACGAGATTGCACCTGCAACCCTGATGCTAATTGAACCGCATCATAAGCACGCAGAGGATACATCAGGATCAGTTGACCTGCTGCTTCACAAAGCGTTTGGTCAATTTCAACGACTTGGTACTGAGTATTAAAATGAATACGAAAGTCTCGGACAATTCCATTCAAATCAGTTGCTGACAGACGCCCCTCCCGTTGACGACGAGCCAAAGCGCTGAGGACTTCCACCCAAGCGATTTGGGAAATGTGCAGTTCGTTGCCCGTCCTGGGGTCGGCAAGCGCCTGTACCCAGGCGCTACCAATCTCAGCCACATATCGTTTGACGAGGGCGCTGGTATCTAGAAAATAGGCAGTCAATAGGGTCCACGATCCTCAATAACGATTTCTGAAAGTGGTTTGCCAGGAATTTTACCTAGTCTCTCAGCCCGTTCGCGCAGTTCCTCTTCGGAAACTGGATCAATTTTGCCACGAAGAGGCGGCAGAGTGAGCTTTCCAGTCTCAACGAGGGGCATCAGCGCCCGTTCAGTCTCAGTCATTGGCTCTCGCACGGGTGGCAAGACTCGCAGCCGCACTTTCTCACCTTCAGTTAGGTTTACAGGATTTAGTGGGCGTAAAACACCGTTTTCGTATACCGCTGTAATAATTTCTGACATAATTCACCTTTTGCCTAACACCTGATAACTGGATGCTTAGGCTTATTTTAATCAAGTAAAGCTGTCGGAGTGTGGTTTAGGAGAGGCGATGCCCTCCCTCAGACTTGGCAAAATGCGAACCTCCTTCGGAAGAGCGATCGCTTAGAATTACCTTGTCAAAGCTGTATTTGCTTGAGTAAGCTAGGAGCAAATTCCTCTATCTAAAGTTTTAAATTGAAGACAATAATACATTTGCATAGCATTATCCGCAAGAAAGTATCGCCTCGGTTGAGCAATTTTTTATTAACCTTTTTTCTGACCACCGCATTCTCAATTTTTGCTATCCGCTACCTTGCTCCTAGTTTTTACCTTTTTCAAGGTAATAGGCTGAGTGACCAGAAAAAACTAGACGAGGCGATCGCCGCTTATCACAAAGCCATCCAACTCAGACCGGATGATGCTTATAATTACACAAATCTTGCACGTGAGCTGTGGAGACAAGGCAAACTAGAGGAAATGATCGCAGCTTATCAGAAAGCCATTCAACTCAGACCGAACGATGCTTATAGTTACCAAGGTCTAGGACATGGGCTTAGGGAACAAGGCAAACTCGACGAGGCGATCGCTGCTTATCAGAAAGCCATTCAACTCCAACTAAACGATGCTTATGGTTATGTTTTTCTAGGCTATAAGCTGTTATGCATTTAAACTGTGATAAGAGCATTGCCCTTGTTTTTGAGCTTTCGTTCCCATTTGATAATCAACTCTCCTTCATTTAAAAGCTTATGTAATACATACTCTAGCTCTTCAATTGA
>NZ_JBHZGO010000005.1:0-2402 GCF_042747725.1 Coleofasciculus sp. H7-2 | reverse complement strand
GCACCATTTCTCAAAGCATGGAGGCATTGCGTCGGGTGTAGTTTCCTTCATGGGTATTTTTCAACGTGAACTTCTTATCTGGCATGGATCATAACTCATTTGGTTTTAATTCATTGTTTAAGTCCCGGTAATATCCTCAACCTGCTTGTTCAATTGCAAAAAGATTTAACAGGTTATGACTTCTCCCACCTCACCCTCTGGCAGGCTGATTTGCGAGAAGTAAATTTACATCAGGTCAATCTTGCTCATACCGACCTGTCCAAAACTGTATTTACAGAACCCTTGAGCTTCGCCCTAACCGTTGCCTTTAGCCCAGACGGAGAACTGCTGGCGACCGGGGATACTAACCGCGAGGTGCGGGTGTGGAGAGTGGTAGATGGGAAAAATTTACTGACCTGCCAAGGACACACCAATTGGGTTTGGTCGGTCGCTTTCAGTCCTCAAGGTAATATCCTGGCGAGTGGCAGCGATGATAAGACGATCAAACTGTGGGATTTCAAGACAGGGCAATGCCTCCAGACTTTGCAAGAACACGCCCACCAGGTCTGGTCGGTCGCCTTTAGTCCCGATGGTCAAACCTTAGCCAGCGGTAGTGAGGATCGAACTGTAAAATTGTGGGATGTCAAGTCAGGACAGTGCTGCCGAACGCTTCAGGGGCATGAGAATTGGGTGCGATAGCGAAGCGCCGACCTGTCGGTTCGCTTGCCTTCAGCCCTGACGGAAAAACCTTGGCAAGTGGCAGCGACGATCAAACCATTAAACTGTGGGATCTCAAGACAAGTCAATGTTACCAAACCCTGCAAGGACACGCTGAGCGAGTCTGGTCGGTCGCCTTTAGCCCGGATGGTCAAACCTTAGCCAGCAGTAGTAGCGATCGCACCATTAAACTTTGGAATTTTAAGACGGGGGAATGCCGCCGAACTCTCAAAGGACATGGAAATTGGGTGCGATCGCTCGCCTTCAGTCCCGATGGTCAAACTGTAGCAAGTGGCAGTGAAGACCGCACCGTTAAGCTGTGGCGAGTTCGGACTGGGGAATGCTACCAGACATTATGGGGACACCAAAATTGGGTGCGGTCGGTGGCGTTCAGCCCGAATGGAGAAATCCTCGCAAGCGGTAGCGGCGATCATACCGTTAAGTTGTGGCATTCCCCGACAGGTAAATGTCGCAGAACACTACAGGGTTATGCTAACCGAGTGCGATCGCTGGCATTAAGTCCGGATGGTCGTATTTTGGCAAGTGGGAACGACGATCGCACGGTTAAATTGTGGGATCCCAGCACCGGGAAATGCGTTCAAACCTTACAGGGTCACACCAGCTCAGTCTCTGCTGTTGCCTTTAGCCCAGACGGTCGCACTCTCGCCAGTGGGAGTGGCGACCAAATGGTGAAGCTTTGGGATCTTGGCACCGGACTTTGTTGCAAAACCTTGAAAGAGCATACTTGCGGGATCTGGTCGGTTGCCTTCAGCCCCGATGGTCGAACCCTTGCCAGTGGCAGTGATGACCAGACGGTGAAGCTTTGGGAGCTTGACACCGGACTTTGCCAACGCACCTTGCAAGGACACGACAGTTGGGTTTGCGCGATCGCTTTCAGTCCGGATGGTCAGACTCTGGCGAGTGGAAGTTACGACCAAACGGTGAAGCTTTGGGACGTGCAGACGGGACAATGCTCTCAGACATGGCAGGGACACACCAATTGGGTTTGGTCAGTTGTCTTTAGCCCAGATGGTCAAACCTTGGCGAGTGGAAGTGGCGACCACAGTATTAAGTTATGGGACGTGCGGACAGGAGAGTGCCGACGCACCTTGGCAGGACATACCAGCCGAGTTTGGTCAGTTGCATTCAGCCCAGATGGTCAAATCCTTGCCAGTGCTAGTAGCGACCAGACGGTAAAGCTTTGGGATGTGCAAAACTGTTCTTGTCTTCATACCTTGCATGGACACACCAATTTAGTCTGGTCAGTAATCTTCAGCCTTGATAGCCGCAGGGTAGCGAGTGGCAGCCAGGATGAAACGATTAAACTTTGGGACGTGCGGACGGGTGAGTGTGTAAACACCTTGAGGGCCGATCGACCCTATGAGGGAATGAATATCACCGGAGTAACCGGATTAACAGACGCCCAAAAGGCTGCATTGAAGGCGCTGGGGGCAGTAGAAACCGGAAGTCGGGGAGAGAATCAGCCCCGATTCTTGACTCCTCTAATCGGACGACAGGGGGAATGGGCGACTATCTGTAATTGGATGGCATCTGATACCCGAACGGCTATTTCAGAAATCGGCGTTGCATAATAAAGTATGAATTCAAGGTGCTTAGCCATGCAATGTCCTCGTTGTGGTTCTACTCATACCCGTAAGAATGGTGTGAAGCAAGGTAAGCAAAATCACATCTGTGCGGAATGTGGT
>NZ_JBHZGO010000004.1:0-63255 GCF_042747725.1 Coleofasciculus sp. H7-2 | reverse complement strand
GCACCATTTCTCAAAGCATGGAGGCATTGCGTCGGGTGTAGTTTCCTTCATGGGTATTTTTCAACGTGAACTTCTTATCTGGCATGGAGCATAACTCATTTGGTTTTAATTCATTGTTTAAGTCCCGCTAACAAAATTGACTGGGGGATGTCTTCAGACATTTGGACAAACGTACTTGTAACTCCTAGCGGAACGATGGCTAGGGCGCAACAGGCACAGAATTTGGGAGGAAAACTGATCGCCTATCTGATTGCTGCTGACAAGATGACAAAAGAAGAAATCGAGGCGGTTCATCGGGAATACAACCTTGCAAATGGTATAGACATTAATGACCCTGATATTGAACTAAAGCCGTTGCCCAAGCCTGTAGTAGAGGTAGCATCTGAACTTGTAGGGGCTTCAGCCTAGCTGCTTGAATTGCTGCCTTCACAATTTTAGCTGTCATTCTCAGGGGACTAGTAGGACTGTAGTTCCCTGCAAAATTTACAATAATCCGATCGCAGATGGATGCCGTAACCATCAAGCTCAAAGCGATCATTGAACTAACGGATGAGCGACGGCTTAAAAAGCCGTGTGGTATAAAGTGTTGTGATTGGCGCACTCGAAAGTCGGGTAATCCCTACAAAAAAAATCAAAAACTCTCTTGTAGAATTACACAATATTTTGATACGATGTGTTTATATATTTATCTATTAACTACTATGAAAAACACTAATGAGTCAAGTAGACAAACTTTTAGTCAAAATCCTAAGTGGGACTTCAGATGCCAACATCCCCTTTGCGGCAATGTGTCAAGGATTACGCCAACTTGGCTTTGGCGAACGGATTAACGGTAGTCATCACATTTTTAGCAAAGAAGGTGTTGAAGAAATCCTGAATCTGCAACCCAAAAATGCCAAAGGCAAACCCTATCAGGTTAAGCAAGTCCGCGCAGTGATTTTGAAGTACAAACTGGTAAGCCAAGATGATGCCCAAGATGATGATGCGCTATGAGGTCATCCTATACTGGAGCGAAGAAGATCAAGCATTCATTGCAGAAGTGCCTGAATTACCAGGTTGTGCAGCAGATGGAGCTACCTATCAAGAAGCTGTGCAAAATGTAGAAATCATTATGCAGGAGTGGATTGAGACTGCTAAGGAGCTAGGGCGTCCAATTCCTGAACCGAAAGGTCGCTTGATGTTTGCCTAGTTGATTAAGGCTGAAGTGCGATCGCGTCTCTCTTTTCCGAGAATGGGAGCGCTACCTCATATTCCTTCAGTCTCAAAGGGGTTAAGAAACAGCAGTTCAGCGATCCATCGGAAATCCTCTATGTTTCGTGTCACCAAAGTCCTGCCATATACCAAGGCTGTTCCGGCGATAATCGCATCGCCAAGCGTCATTCTCCTTACCTGCCGCAGTGCCACTGCCCGGTCGAGGACTGCCTGAGAGATAGGTAAAACCTCAACAACGCGAAAGAATTCCTCGAAGTACAAGCGAGATTCTTCTGTTAGCTGATGATAGCCTAATACTTCAACGTAACTCAGTGCCCATACTGCGATTTCGCGATCGCTAATAAACCGCCTTATCTGATCGTGTTCTGGCTGGGAAGCGTAGATGATAATGTTACTATCAAGTAGCATTATCTATCTCTATCAGGAAGGGGACGATCTTGACGCAACTCTTGCTGCCATCTAACCGGATCGCTAACCTCAGAAAAGACATTACTTGCAGCAAGTTTTTCCAATATCTCAACTATTTTTTTCCGCCGAAGCTCAGGGCTTAAACTTGAATTATTCCCGACTTCTAGCGATCGCTGCTTCTCAGATATAATCTGGGGACGAATCAATGCTGTCAAATATTCTAAGAGTCGCAGTTGCTCATCAGGAGTGAGGCTTTGAACTTGAATCAGCACATCGTTATAAGTAGTCATAGACTTTCTATTGGGATTTCTGATTTCTGAGTTTAGTTTATAGCGATTGCGTCTATCTATTCCGAGAGTGCGATCGCGTCTATCTTTCACGGAATGCGATCGCTCCTACTTATAAACATCTCCACGAGAACCAATCTGAGTTACGATATACATCTGATTTTCTCTGTCTACTTGAATCAGAACCCGATACTTTCCTAGCCGCAACCGCAACTCAGGACGACCTTTGAGGGGTTTAATGTCAAGCAATGTAGAATCTGTTACTAAAGTATCCAATGCACTGATAATACGCATTTGGTCATCCGGTTGCATCCGCAGTAAATAACGTTCAGCTGGTTTTAGGACAATGTATTGCCAGTTAGCCAACTTTGTTCCCAAACAACTTTTGTTTTAGGTCTTCTGAGGATATTCCTGGGTCACGACCTGCTAAGTAATCTTGCCAAGCGGCTTCGCTTTCGGCTATCTCTTCCGGCGGTATAGTTTCGTCATCGTCTTCAACTTCTACAGGGTGACGAACCAATGCTGTTAATGCTTCTAGCAACTTAGTTTGTTCAGCAAAGGTAAGGCGTTTAACTTGACTAAGTACCTCCTCAAAGGTAAGCATACTATCTCCTAAATTTTTTGGCATCTAGTCTAAATATAAGCGCGATCGCATTCATCTTTCCCTAAAGTGCGATCGCGTCTATCTTCCTAAAGTGCGATCGCTTCTCTTTACTCATGCCAAAATCAGAGCATCTGAATTATCTCTGTTGCTAATGAAACGTCTTACAATTTTTCGACACACAGCGACAGCATCCGTACTGGCTCTAGCAGTATTGGTTTGCAGCACCAAAACTACTTCCTTATCCAGAGCAAATACACCGAGTCCTATTGCATCTCCATCCATTACCAAGGATGCAAATGGTTTAGTTCAGATTCAGCCGCTACCCGTCGATGCAAAGTTTCAGAACCAGTGGACGCCTGAACTTGAAAAAGAGTTTCAGCAAAGAGCGAATGAAGTTATTCGCTACTACACGGGTAAAAAATACAACAACAACAGCGGGGAAAACGAAAAGCAAACTTATCCTCTTGCCATGTTTGACTTTTTAGCTGGCAACCGAGAGAAAGCGATCGCTTTTTTGGAAAAGGAAGACAAACAAGCCCAAGATAACGCCCACACTGACGGTATTGACTATTACTATTCTTTTACCCTCAAAGGTCAAATTAGAAAATATTTTTTCTTTGGTAAATTTCTAGATCCTGCCTACAAACAACGGATGTTTAATGGAGCAAAAAAATGGACAAAGCAAGATCCTAATGGTCGTCCCCACCCGATTTATGGGAGAGGTCGTGGCGGTGATAGTTGGGGACCAGATGTGCGTGGTAGCTGGGTTGACGGGCGCAATACCGATAATCTTAGAGCGATGCGCGAGATATCGGTTTATCTAATGGCAGAGGAAACTGGTAATGAAGATGTGCGCCAGTTATACAAAAAGAAAATTCAGCGATATGTCTGGGCGCTTTATCACATCGGGATGGGCGAGTGGGATTCGGAAAATTACCACGGTCATACCCTTGCTGCCTACCTTAACCTCTATGATTTTGCGAAAGATCCAGAAGTAAAACAACTCGGTAAAGCAGCTCTTGATTGGCTTTGTGCTGCGGGGGCAGTGAAGTATTATCATGGCGGTTTTGGAGGGCCAACTAAGCGAGATTATGGCAAAAGTAATGTCGTGTATGGTTCATCTGCCGCCCGTTTGCTCTGGCTATATTTTGGGGACAATTCGCTGCCTAATCCTAAGCCAGAACACGATTCAATTCACATCATTACTAGCGCTTACCGTCCTCCACTCGCAGTTGTGGCATTAGCCCGCAAGCAGTTTAAAAAGCCGATTGAATTACTCGCTACAAAACCAGTTTATGAAAATTGGCAGCCTGGAGGAGAAGACCGACCAGGTTATTGGGAAACCACATTTTTCGGCAACACTTATCAGATGGGTAGCGTAGTTGGTGAATTTAGCGATGGTGATGTTGGCCCTTTCAAATTGATAGCTGAAAATTCTCAGCGAGGGGTTGATTATTTTGTCGTTAACACGGGCGACGACAGAATGAAACCAGGAAAAAATCCAGGCGATCAAATAGGACAGTACCGCAACTTGGCACTTTGGCTACGACCTGCTTCTGATAAATCTTTTTTCTTTCAGCTACCTAAAAAGGCTAAATTAGAGATTGAAAATGGAATTTGGTTCTTTAAGTTAGAAAAAACCTGGCTAGCAATTCATCCAATAAATTTTAGTGCTTACACTGAAGTTCCTATTGACGATCAGAAACTATCGCAATACCAAGAGGAAAAAACGTTAAAAGTAACAACAACCAGCAATCAATATTATGGCTTTGCTTTAGAGGTAGGAGAGGAGCAAAATACAAGCAGTTATGCTAATTTTAAAAAAGCGGTGAAGAGTAAGTCTAAATTAGATTTAAATCAGATAACGGCAGGCATTGTGCAATTTAAAGCAACAACCGGCGATACTCTCAAAATTACGCACAATCCTAATAATGACCTGCCGATTATTGTCCGCAATGGGATCGAGTATGATTGGTTCAAGAATTTTGATATCTACAAATCACCTGAGGGAAATAGTCCTATTTATTTAGGTTGGAAACAAGGAAGCCTCAGGGTTGAAGCCGGTAATTTAGTGTTTGAAGAGACGGTTTTAAGTGATGGAAAGGTGAGGTTTTAATTTTTTTTAACGCCAAGGTAAACGCCAAGGTACGCAAAGTTAAAAACTGTTCTACGTTTCTGTGCGATTAGCTTTGTTTGTTATACCTTACGCTCTGTAATTAGGGTGAGGTTAATCCATTCTCCTTTATCGCTATAGCGGCGAATCATTCGCTGGCGCAAGTCTGGCTGCAATAACCAACCTACTTCTAGAACAAAAGATTGACCTGTCTTTACTTGCAGCGGGCAATTGGAAGAGGCACCATCTGGTAAAAACAATACTTGAACGGGTTGGGAACCTCGATCAAAGTGGAGAATGTTACCGTTAATTTTTGCAGTTGAGGTGAGGGTACGATCGCCAAAGCTCAATTGCTGAATTACGTTTCCACTCTCTTCATAGTCAACTTTGAGCGTGGTGGAATAAGTATCGGGAGAGCGATAATCTGGATAGATTGTTACTGCTTCTCCTTGCCATTCTCCTATCAGTTGATCTAAAGTTAGAGCTGGGCGTTCCGGAACGTCTGAACCAGCTAGCTTTTCTCGAATTAAGGTAATTTTATCTAATTGACTGTCTCGATTAAATATCTGCACGAGACGCAGACGCCGATTGCCATGAATTAAGCCGAGTTCAGCTCCAAATTCGGAAAAAGGAGCCAGTTGAATCGAACCTTGGGAAAAGGCTCCATTTTCAAAAAATAGAACGCTTTTTCCTAAGGAACTATATTCGAGAACTTTCTCATCTGGCGGTTGACTGGGTGGTAAGCGGCGGATGATTTGGCGAATGGTTTGGTTATTGTCTAAACCTTGTAGAGAAACAACTGTAGGAGTATCTTCCAGTAATTCTCCAGTGGGTGAAAGACGGGTAAATGAACCTTGCCATTCCCCTAGATTTTGCAGCAAACGTTCCCATTGTGATGC
Organism: Coleofasciculus sp. H7-2; assembly: GCF_042747725.1. NCBI lineage: Bacteria > Bacillati > Cyanobacteriota > Cyanophyceae > Coleofasciculales > Coleofasciculaceae > Coleofasciculus > Coleofasciculus sp. H7-2. The sequence goes on along the minus strand of NZ_JBHZGO010000004.1, from coordinate 57,732 downwards.
CATAAAAAATTTTGAGTTTTGAGTTTCAAGTGCCAACTATCGCAAAGCAAAGCGGCGGACAGCAAACAAACTCCCCATCAAGCCGACTGAACCGCCTAAACAAAGCAAAATCAGGGGCAACAGTAAAACTTGTAGAGGACTTAATTGCAGTCCGTTCACGAGAAATTGAATAAAATCGGGCTGAGTTGATAACAAGTTGCTCAAAGTACGCTGGATGGTGCTAATGAGAACCCAAGCGATCGCTGCCCCAACTAAACCAAAGCTAATCCCTTGTAATATAAACGGTAGATAAATCCAAGCTGTCGTTGCTCCCACCAGTTGCATAATCTCAATTTCCCGCCGTCGCGCCATCACAATCAGGCGAATCGTGGTGGTAATCACTGCAACTGCGGTCATACTCAGGACAGTGGTGATCGTAAGACTTACATAGCTCAAACCTTTATTGAGCTGAGCCAGTCGTTGTACCGCCTCATCTACATACTGCACGTCATCCACCCCTGGCACTTTCCCCAGCTTCTGAGCTAAAACGGGTACTGCCTCGGAAGTCCGCGCCTTCACTTTCAGCTCATCCACTAGAGGATTCCCTTCGAGTTGCTGGGTGGCACCGTCAATATCCGACATTCCCAGCTCTTTTACCAAAGATTCCCAAGCTTGCTCTTTGGAAATGGTTTTTACCTCGACCACTTCTGGCATTTTCCCCACGATTGGGGCTACAAGTTCCACCCGCGCTCCGGGATCTAAATATACAGATACTTCCAACTGGCTCCCAAATTGAGTCAGCAGGCGTTCTAGCTGCCAGGATGCCTGTAAACTCATGCCGAACAAGAACAGCAAAACGGTAACGGTACTGATTGCCGCCCAATTCATCCAACCTCCGCGCCGCAACCCCAGGAAGGTTTCGCGCAGCAGGTAGTCCAGTTTGCTCAGGAATTTAAACACGAATTTCCTCCTCAACCACAGGTATCATCAGAGAGTTTATAGCACGGGCGTTCCATTCTTTGAAGAGTAGATTTTAGAGCTGCATTAGATTCTACTCTCCCGAACCGTCCCCACTTGCCTTGAAGACCTAATATTTTGTATTATTTGTAGTATGAAGTGTTAATAATTATGCTTAAGTTATGAATCAGTATCGCTTTAAACGGTCATTCTCTGCTGACTCCAATTTAAGTAATAAGTTGTTTGACTTGGTTGAAATCGTGTTTCCTGGACTGGGGGACATAGCAGAATGCGGGAGAAAATTAGGCGCATCGTGGGAAGATGCTTCGACTCCGTTTATTCGGTTTCACGACGACATAGCTATTACCCATGTAGGAGTGTTAGAAATTCCTATGCAAATTATGGGACAAACGGTGACGGTGGGGGGAGTCCATGCAGTATGCACGCGGACGGAATTTCGCAGGCGCGGCTACTACCGCGAAGTGATATAAGAGGTGCTGAAATATTGCGATAAACGCTATGAAACGCTGGTATTAACAACGCTGAACCCAGAATTTTATACGTCTTTTGGCTTTCGGAAACTAGAAGAATACGTGTTTAAAATAAGATGGTATTCCCAGAGTGGCAACGATGGTTTTAGAATACTGAATTTTGATGATGCCAAAGATTTAAAATTGCTACACAGACTGTTGGAAACGCGGATACCTGTTTCTAAGATTGTTGGAGTTGTGAAAGAAAAAGCCTTATTTTGCGCCAATGAAGGAAGTCGCCCTTTATACTATGCAGAAGATTTGGATTTAATCGCTTGCATGGAAATAAAAGATACCCAACTCCACCTTTTTGATATAGTGGCAACGCAGATATGTCCGTTGAAAGAAATTATCGAAAGAATACCTCAAACCATTGAAGAGGTGACGATATACTTTAGTCCTGAACTTTTGGATGCAGGAGATATCGGGGCATTTCCCCACGCATTTGATGAGACGGTGCTGATGGCGAGGGGTAAATTTGCAGCAGAGGGGGAAAAATTTATGCTACCGCGTTCGGCGCGTTGTTGATGAAAGTAGGTGTTGGGGGACGATAGCAAGGAAGTTAAGTAGTAATTCAGCTAACAGCTGAGAACTGTTAAGATAAAAAAACTCGACCCATTGAACAAAGAGCTGTATCTGCGAGCCAGAATGCTATGACGACTGAAGTTGCCGTCGAAAAGAAAAAGTTAGAAAAACCGCCATTAGAAATTCACTATATGGGCGATCGCGTCCTGCGTCAGCCTGCCAAACGCATTGCCAAGGTAGACAACGAAATTCGGCAACTCGTGCGGGAAATGCTGCAAACCATGTACAGCGCAGATGGCATTGGTTTGGCAGCGCCTCAAGTAGCGATGCACAAACAGATGATTGTCATTGACACCGAACCGGATAACGCCGCTAATCAGCCTTTAGTATTGATTAACCCCACCATCAAGAAATTTGGTCGCGACGTGTGCCTCTTCCAAGAAGGCTGTCTGAGCATTCCTGGCGTCTACCTTGACGTAAAACGCCCAGAAATGGTGGAAGTGTCTTTTAAAGACGAACAGGGACGCCCCCGCACTATAAAGGCAACTGGGCTACTCTCCCGCGCCATTCAGCACGAGATGGATCACCTCAATGGCGTGCTGTTTGTGGATCGGGTGGAAAATGCGATCGCTTTGAATGAAGAGCTAAAAAAATATGGCTTCTCTGCTCAAGCTGTCAAGCCAGTGGCTTAAGGATATATCCGCCCATGATGACCCCTAAAAGTGGTGTATTTTTGCTCGGTTCTTGCGTAGCAGCGATCGCTGCCGTTGGCTCTATTTTTGAACTCGCTTCTGGAAACCCAGACTTGGGCAACTTGCCCACCGGGATCATCCTGGCTGCCAGTATTCCTCTGGTGGGATTTCTGTTCTATGCCGCAGTTCGGGAAGCTAACTCTCACCAATAAACAAGCATTGAATCAGGGTGATAGAAATCAACAAAAAATCACCTATTAGAGCTTGAAACCCGGTTTCTTGAAGAAATCGGGTTTCTGAGCGATAGGGTTTTTTGTGATGATGTGCTGAGTTGTTAGCTTTTAGCCGGACAGACGGGGGTTAACCCCAGTCTCTACACTCCCCACTAATTGCTAAGCTATCGCTAATCGCTTTCTCACAATCTACTAAAATGACAGGCCAGAGCTACACAAGTGGGTTTCTCCGGCTGCTTTCTACTGGTGCTGCTGGTAAGCCACTGCCCCCATACTTGCTTCCGATAAATCAGGAAGTAGTAATTGGGCGCGAACCCAGTTGTCAAATTGTGTTGGATTCCAACCAACATGGTGTTGTATCCAGGCGTCATGCGGCAGTCCGTCCCCTTACTCAGTCAGGAGTAGCACCCAGTTGGCAAATTTGCGATCTTGATAGTGCCAATGGTACCTACGTGAACGGGAGACGCTTGCAGGGATGTCAAATTTTGCACCCAGGAGATCGCATTGAGTTGGGGCAAAACGGCGCAGAATTTATTTTTGAGTCCCAAGTCCCCTCGATCAAAACTCAACTGTCGTCTCAGCCAATCGCACCTGTGCAGCCATCCCAGCCGGAAGGAGTGACATTTACCCAGTTATTTCCCATTCTTTCAACCGGACGAGATTTAACTAAAAAAGCTTATCTAATACCGGGGATGGTTACAGTCGGATTTGTGGTACTAATGTTTGCCGCCGTCGGTGAGTCGGTGGTATTCAATCTGGTACTGGCAGCTTATCTCGCTTGGGCAGCTTATTACTTTGTCTACCAACTTTGCGGCAAGCATAAGCCTTGGTGGGTACTACTAGGTTCAGCCGCCACCACCGCCTTGATTTTGGTCAGTCCTGTTTTACTGGCTTTTATCTATGTTTTTCGCCGTATTTTGCCCGGAGACGTAGAAGCGGTACTCCGAGGTTCGGAACAGGTTAGTTTGATCGACTTTCCCAATTTGTTGATCCGAATGTTTTTCGGGGCAGGATTGATGGAGGAGTTGCTCAAGGCGTTGCCAGTGCTGGGATTGTATTTAATTGGGCGGGGATTTCGCTCTCCTTGGCGCGATCGCATTGGCGTCTGGGAACCCCTGGATGGAATCCTGCTGGGAACCGCCTCAGCAGTTGGCTTCACCCTGTTAGAAACGCTAGGTCAATATGTACCCCAGATTATCCAAAATGTGACGCTGCAAGCTGGAGAAGGCGCTGGAGAATTGGTGGGATTGCAACTCCTGATTCCCCGAATTTTAGGCTCAGTGGCAGGACACATGGCTTACAGTGGCTATCTAGGCTATTTCATTGGGTTGAGTGCCCTGAAGCCCAAGAAGCGCTGGACAATTTTGCTGATTGGTTATCTTACAGCAGCGGGACTCCATGCCCTGTGGAACGCCACAGGCGCTGTCAGCGGCTTATTGTTGGCGGTGGTGGGAATTGTGTCCTATGCCTTTTTAACAGCGGCAATTCTCAAAGCGCGTGCTTTATCTCCAACGCGAAATTCAAACTTTGCCACCCGTTTTGGGAACTTATCGTAGCTTTTTAACCCAAAGAAGACAACTCTTGGCGAACCTTTGCGTTAAAAAACTCTAAAATTCGATTCCACGCCCACCAAGGATCGGGATCTCCTGTTTGATGCTGACATTCCCGGCTGCTGATGTAGCCAACATGACCGCCATATTGCGTCAGCGCTAAAGTAATGTCAGGATTGCGATCGCTAGCAGCTTGCAACTCAGGCACAATTGAAGGGTCAAACAGGGGATCGTCAGCGGCGTACAGAATCAGCGTCGGTTTTTTGAGGTGAGGTAACAGGTGTAGGGCACTGCTGGCGTCATAATACGCTTCGACGGATGGAAAGCCCAATCGCCCGATTACCAGCTCATTATCAAAGCCCCAAATGCTGTTAGCCCGCTCAATAGCTACGGGATCGATTGCTTCAGGATGAGCATGATAAACGCGCCAAGCCAGTCTTTTTAATTCTTGCGCGATCGCTTGTTCCAAATACTTACCCAGCGGATGTTTCACCAAATAGGATAGGGAACGGTTAGAATCTAGGCTGGGACAAATCACCGCAGCCCCCCCAATCTCCCTTTCCTGCAACCCTAATTCCTGACTTCTCCCCGTTAACAACTCCTGTGACGCTTTCACCGCCCATAGCGCCAGTTGTCCTCCCAACGAGTACCCCGTGAACCAGAACGGTGCAGGACAACCCATCGCCTTAGCTTGGGCAGCAATCCAGACGAAATCTTCTCCCTCGTACAAGCCATCAGAAGTCAAGGTAGGAGACAACTGAGCGGTTTTCCCGTGGGCACGCCAATCAAATAGCACCACTGCATAGCCTTGTGCAAATGCCTTGCGCCCCAGCAGTCTCAGAAACCATTGATTCTCCAAATCGCCAGTAATGCCATAAGTACCCACAATCGTAGCGCGAGGTCGATCGGGAATGGCAACCCAGCCATAAATCGGCACGTCTCCTGCACCTGTAAAAATTGTCTCTCGGTAACTTGGCTCTGGCTCTACAGTCATCTTCTCCCATTCACGACCCGCCCGCAAAGCAGTATATAAGGTCATTGTCAGACCATTTCTCAGCAACCAAGGCGGCGTATAGGGCTTCGGCATCAACAAGCGCATCTGTAGAGTTCTGAGGATTATCTGAGCATTAACTTAATACAGCTTAACAAACTAATGCTGGGTGTCTAAATCCTATTGAAATATTGAAAAACAATCATTGTAGAGGTACACAGATATCAATACGGTTCGGTTAAAAATAACTGTAGTAGCACGTCTAGCGTAATTTGTTGGGTAAAGCAACGCCTATAAATGCTTGCAAATTTTGATGAGAGCGAATTTCCTCAACCCAGCATTTTAGCCTAGACGCGCTAGTAGGTTGGGCTGAGGCAACGTTACCCAACAAATGCTTATGTTTTGTTAGGTTTTCTTCCTCAATCCTTCCCTACGCGAACTTTGGTGTTTTTCGCTCTAACCGAACCGTATTGACACAGATATGCGCCTCTACACTTCTATCTCACCAGCCCGAAGAACGAGAAATCTCTAAATTATAGAATTCACTGAAACAAGGTTTGCACAAACAAACTCAACGCTTGCCAGAACGTGCCAGCAGCCACTGCAAACAACAAAGTAATCGCCACAGTTAATCCATAACTGAAACACATCAGTAAACCATCGGCTTCTAACATGGCAATGACGAGTAGCAAAATCCCAATTGTTGGAATGGGATTCGTAAAGGGTATCGGTAACATCAGCAACACAGACAGCCATGCAATACAAAGCCCATTTAATTGCCAAATTTGAGGATTGTCTGCGATCCAGCGTAACCGGGGACGAGTCACTTTCTCCAACACCCCCGTGACTCGTTGCAGGTTTTTTAAAAGTTGCTGGACAAACCAGCGGGGAAATTGGAACTGGCGAATTCTTTTGGGTAGCCAAGGAAAACGTTGCCCTAAAGCCATTTGCAACGCTAATATCAAGCTGCCGCTACCCAATATTACTGTAAATCCGGGTGGCATCGGAAACAGAAAAGGCAAAACAAGTAATGCGATAACTAAACTAAAGCCCCGTTCAGAAGTTTCTGCCAGAACATCTGCTAGAGTCAACGGTTGATTCGCTAACTTTTCTAGAAGAGACTTGATATTTTGAGAAAATCTGAGGTGCATGGGATGTTAAATTCTGGGTTTCCAGATCAACTTTTTTTCAATAAATAAACATCTTTTATAATTTTAATGTAAAGGAAGATTGCTTTTTTAAACGACACTTAACTATTGGCTAGAGAAAAAATTGCAGTGATGTAAAGCAGATCGACCCCTGATTGTACAGACAGAAAAATTTAAAAAATCCCACTAAATATGGATGTTATTGAGGAGGATCTCATTGCTGGGTGTAGCAAGAGATGGTTACACAATTGCGATCCCCTAACTTATTTTAGCTAGCCATTCTGGCGGATGAGAATATCCTAGGAGATACTAAAGCTTGCAGTTGGTTACTCACTTAGGAACAACAACTAGCTATGCCAGCAGGAAGAAGTGCTTCTCATCTCCCGGAGAGGGAGGTGTTTTAGAAGGGGTAAGCAAATTTTTCAAACTGCTGTTGGGTTTCACGCTGTTCAACCCAACCTACACGGAAAGATTTGTCAGCCAGCCAGATGATGATCCTTAACCAGTGGAAGCGATCGCCTACCGGGGTCAGAAAAAAATAATGATGTTTTGTAACAAAAATTTTACTTCTTGCATAAAAACCGGAATTAGACCGATATCTATACAGAGGGGACGGGTCTGCCTACAAGCAGACCCTCGTTAACAACCCTCCAATCTTCTCCCACGTCGTCCATAGGAGCCTCTAAAATGACTGATTAAATGAACAGCTTGGTAAATTGCCACGATCAATGTTGGCGAACTCGATCGGCACTACAAGGCAGCCAGGAATAGAAGTACACTTTCCTGAGTCCTTGTCTGAGACGCTATGGGGTTATTCTTAAGCGCCAATCAAAACGAAAATTATGCCCGCTACTACGCAGAGAATAAAGCTGGTAAAGTGTCTACTCAGGGGACTTATTTTGTGCTGAAGGGTTAAGGTCGTTGAATTGTCTTAGCGCATACCGGGAAATTGCCAAACTCAACCGTGCCCGTTCGCTCTCTGATAACTCATCCCACTCAGCTGGGCGGACAATTTCAGCCTCCGAGCCTCGCATGGCAGAAGCCAAAGGACGCGCCCATACCTGCAACACATCTTCTCCCCATTCTGGCAGCAGCTCTTGAACGCACTGTACCATCTGATCCGCGATTGACAGAGGGCTTGATACAACCTGTTGGGCTTTGTGAGCGATCGCATCCAGCCAAGCTTGGGGAACGCGGGCGGCAAACCGCTCGCTCAAACTAGATGTAACTGCGATCGCTGCTGCTTTCGGCACAACTGCCACATTCGCATTTGCCCAACATTGGTCAAACTTTGCATAGAGCGCTTGCGACCCTCTGCTGATTTCTTCATCTAACCATCCCTCAAGTTCAAACCCTTGTTCCAGCTCTGTCCAATAGGCTTCCACATTTGGATCGGCAGGATTCCAGGGATAGGGAGCTTCTTCAGGCTGGAGGAGTGCCTCTAGTAGTTCTGTTTGCACTTGAGAAAGAGAATTCTCATAACATCCTGAATCAATTGATTTCCTTGCCATCATGATGCTCCTGTGTATTGATATACCGTTCTTGGCAGGGGTAGATACAGCGACACTTTAGCGAGTTCCGTAAATATTATTTAGCACTCAGTATTCTAGAGGGCGATCGCTCAAGAGCATACCCTAGAACTTCGCACTATCTTGAATAATGAACTCCCAAGTCTGACCCTGCATACTCCCAAACTTTATCTGGTCTCCCGATTGCAAAGGCACTTCCGGATGATAGACTTTCTGCCAACCATTGGGTCTTAAAATGAACGTGCCGTAGCGAGATTTATCTTTTAGAAAGTAAGTAAGTTTACCGTCTGGGAGAGCATCACAAATAATTTCAGCGTGTTGCCGAGAAACTTCCTGTTTTTCAATCACCAGGTCATTTCCCTTGGGATTACGTCCGACTCGCAGACTCGTGCCACTAATTGGCGAAACTTTACCAGTTACTCCTAGCGGACGCAGATAGGCAGATGGAGTAGATAAATCGTGCCCGGATGACTTCACACACGGCGGCAGTATCGTCACTTCCTCGCCAATCGGTCGAATCAACTCACCCTCAAAATCCGGGTGCATATACAAAACCGGCAAAGTCCAGGCTGGTTGGTTGAACTTGTAAAGCGTCAACAACTTTTGCCTTGCCACCGCCACCGCCTCATCAATGGGCATCCGTGCTGCCAGAGCTTGTGCAAAAGCCTGAATAAACGAGAGAGCCTCTTCATCGGCAATCGAGTCGCGCATTCCCAAAACTGCTGGAACACCGTGATGGATCAATACCTCTGCCAAACTGCTGCGCGGCAAACTTTGTTGGTTGTGCCGCTCTGGTTGAGCGCCCCAACAGGCATTAAACACCGCCAACGTCACCTGACAGCGAACCAAAACCTGGGCTAACTCCGTGCCATTGATCCTGGCATCAGGTCGCAAAAACAGTAATCCACCATCCGCTGCCGGGACGCCATGACCGGCATAGAACAAAATGTTGTAATTTTCAGTTTCCAGGCGTGAAATCAATTCGGCTTTTGTGGGTTGTAAAAGCGTATCTACCTGGCACAAAACTGTCGCACCAGTATGTTCGCCCTCAGGGTGTAAGTTTGGTCGTCCGCAGCGTTCCAAAATATTAGCCAGCGCCTCCGCTTCTTGTTCCAGCTGCAAGCTGGGAGCGATTTCGCTTTCTGTATCGTGTCCCAGTACCAACAGGATGTTTAAAGCCTGCTCTAAGCGCTGGGGTGGCAGCGGGTCAACCGCATTGCTGGTACGACTAAACAAAAGTTGTTGTGATAGAGAAATCGCCTGTTTCCCAGGTTCGGGCTGCATAATTTCCCAAGGCACAGGAATTAAATCTGGGTCTCGAATTTCTAACCGCAGCCGCAGACGTTTCTTCTGCCCAATTGCAATTCCCTGGCTTTGAGCGAAACTATTTTGAATTTCCCCATCAAATAACCACTTCCAGAGGCTGATTCCTAAGTCTTGCATCAGACGAGCCGTATACGGAAGTGCCTGACCGTTGACATTCGGGGTATCGAGTGGCAATGTCAAGGCTGGTGGAGTCGCCTGATGTACCAGCGGGACATCAGGTAGTCCCCGTGGGGAAAACATTTCCTGCCATGCCAGCCACTTTTGGGTCAACATTTCGGGCCAAGTACAGTCATGCAGGACGTGACCACCCGGACAGGGTGCCTTCATCACCCAAATGGCAAAATGTTCTGCCCCAAGGGTAGTTTTGGAGAGCCGATTGATGGCTAAACTGAGGCAGGGATTCTCAGACTGGGACATTCTAAAGACATTAACCTTAAACCTAGCACTATACGAGGTTTTTTATCAGTCTACCCGAACAACACGGGAATACTCACTGAATATTCTTCACTCGCTCTTATCACCTCAAACAAGCTTATTGAAGAGATGTTTTAGCTTTAGCGATTCAGTATCAATCGTTTTTGGGTAGTGGGTCGTGAGTAATGGGTCAGAAGTCCCTGGCACTCTTCACTGGCAGCCAAAAACAACTGACCTAGAGACACGATGAATCGCTTCTTTACCAATTGGCTAATGACTCCCGACTAGCGACTACCCAAGAACACCTAACCCTGACAAAAACCCAAGTCCTAACAATTAAAGGCTAGCAACTAATGGCTATTTAGAGGGCGACGATGTGACGATAGGTGTTGTCGCGTTAGTCCCAATCGCACATTCGCCCAAGTTAGCCGATGTTGGCGTGAAATTTGGGTTAGTTACAGGTAAAATGTCAGATTCCCGAATCCATCCAATTTCTCCTTGTTTTACCGGGCGGTGGGTCACTTCGGGGGCGGTTTTTGGTTTTGGGGTGCCAGAATTAACTTTTTCAGGGGGAAGCTGCGGATTAGACGTACCGAGCGTTGAGCAAACTTTCACCTGTAGCCAGCTCTCAGAGTCTTGATTTCGTTGGATGGAGCTGATTTGCAAAATACTCCCATCTGAAACTAAGCCGACCACAGATTGATTTTGGGGTGCCTTGGCACCGGGTCGCAGCAAAACAGGAGCCTCTTTGCCCTGAGAGTTCTTGGTTGTGGAACGGGTGGTTTGGAACACCAAGCCAGCCTCTAAGGGAACAGAGGTGGAAGGAGTCACGACGGGTTCTGCCGATGGAGATGAACTGACTGCGGGTGGTGCAGGACTGGGACTGGAGCGGGGTGCCAGTCCAATGAGAGGATTGACCCAGTTCTGGATTTCTGGAATGAACCAATAAGCGATCGCTCCGCTGACACCTGTTAACAGAAGCAGCGCCAAAAGGAGCGGCAAAGGACTCCTAGTAGTAGACTGCGGTGAGATGATCTTGGTTTTGATTCTGGAAGCAGACGCAGATTGGGAGCGCACCGGAGCCGCTGGAGCCGGAGTTGGTGCTAAGGGTGGGATGGCTCCCATCTGTAGCGCTGTGACCTGTTGCCCAGTTTGTGCTGATGCCACTTGGCAGTAAACCAGGGCTACCGTAACGTTGTCGTGCCCGTTTTTGGTGTTACCAATCTCCATCAGCCGCGTTCCGGCTGTTGCCAAATCAATCTGACCTTCTAGAATCGGCAGAATCTCTGTTTCCCAGTATTGCTCTACTCGGTCATTGTCACTCAGACCATCCGAACAGAGAAGAAAAACACCATCTTCATCTAGAACAAAGCGCTGTACGCAGGGATGCAGGGTTGCGGATGAACTCATGCCCAACGCCTGAACGAGAGAGCCAGCGCCGGATTGTTCCACGGCATCCCGGTATAGGGCGTATCCCAGCCGCACCTCCCGCGAAGCAATATCATCATCTAGGGTGATCTGCCGACAACTCGTGCGCGTAATCCAGTAAGCTCGACTATCTCCTACATGGGTGATGTACATTTCATGAGCGTGGGCTAATGCCATCACCAATGTGGTACCCATGCGTTGCCGATCAAGCCGCTGTTCCGTGTCGTTACGCTGGCTGATGACATCATTGGCAGCACAAGCAAAGTTTTCCAATTCTAGAGTGAGAGTGGTCGGATTTAAAGGATTGCCTGGGTTCGCCAGCAGACTCTGTACTCGCTCTTGGATGGTGGCAATTGCCAGATTAGAGGCTACCTCGCCGCCTTCGTGTCCCCCAATGCCGTCGCAGACTATCGCTAAGGGGGGGGAGGAACGATCGGTACTGCTGGGACTGGGGGGATAGCAGGCATCCTCATTTTGCTGACGAGTTGGCCCTTTGTCGCTGCGGGTGACAATTTGATAGGTGTAAGATTGCGATCGCCCGATGGTTGCCATTGCCTCATCCAACAGCGTCACCACCTGTGCCGTCTGCACAGCCCCTTCGTTGAGCTGCTGACAAACTTGTTCCAAAAATTGCCCAATGGTTGGGTGTGAAGAGGCGACCCATTTAGACCAAAGTTGACCTAGGTTTTGCAGTGTTACTGGGGAGTTTTGATCCGCCTGCAATATCAATAACCGCAAGATGGAACCTTCTACTCGCAGCAGCGCTGGTGTCAACAAACTCGATCCTACATGATTGATTTGCAAGGGTTCCCACAAATTCGCCATTTGCCATAGCCAAGTCAGCTGGCGCATTGCTGAGGCATTTTTCCAGACGCTAGTTAATTCGGGCATGAGGGTGCCTTCCCCGTTACCGCAGATGTAAATCGGTACCTGCTCTAGCAGCCAAGTTTCGGCGTTGGGCTGTTTTTCTGTTGGCGTCAGATGTCCGTACAGTTGAGGAATGTGCAGCTGATAAGGAGACAGCTTGAGATACGGCATCAGGCTGTTGGGGATCTCCGGCAGTGTTTCCGGGGACAAAGCCGGTTTGGTATCTAGAATGATGCGATCGCTTTTAAGCAAATATCGCTCGGCAATCAGATCCCCAGCTTGATAAGCTTCTATCCCTTCACCTACTGCCCACAAGTACCGTTTGGGCAGCGGCGTGCGGCATTTCTGACAAAAGTTATGGCTCTGGGGATTAGGAGCCTGACAATTGAGATTCGAGCAGTAAAGCGTTGCCGCAGAATTGTTCATGAAGGTTATGCGCTCCCATCAGCCTGTTGTGATTTGACTTGCTGTTACCAGAAGCTACTGAGAAATGTAGCCTTTTCTCAATTCGCCAAATCTGAGCGTTAATCTGGATTGTAGCCTCTGACACTCAATAAATTTGCGATCTGTCAATGAAACTCATTCTTCACTTACAGAATTTTGTGTTTGTTGATAATGACGCCGCATTAGTCGAGGCCACAGTAACAAAAAATATGACATCCAGACAAGAACGGGAATCGAGACGCCAGCCGTTATCCAGATCGTTTTGGTTAGTGTCCAAGATGCACTGATGACGGTAATACTCGTCAGCAAAATAGACCAAGGCTGACACCACCAAGGTTTATATGTCCAAGGGCTTTCGGGGTCTTTTTTATACACTAGAGGTAAAAAATAATCAAGTTTCTATTTCCAGAGTTTAGCGGTTAAGGGTCTTATCCTGCGAAAGAAAATTGACACTTCGCGTTAAATTTGAATCAGACTAGGCGATGCTTCTTTCAAACGTTGGGTAAAATCACTCCGGCTACCAAACTTCAACTGGGATTTAACCCCTCCTGCAACTCCTCACAAATGAGGAGCGAAATTATCCCCTTCCTTGGTAGAGAAGGGGATTGGAGGGTTCAATTTGTTGTCCTACTGTGATCCGCATTGTGCCTTTTGCAGGTTCTCAGGTTTCGCCAATAAAGGATTGTTGTTCCAGTAAGCTCATCTGTACTGCCGCTTTTCCCAATTGCCATGCCCAAGTCCGAAGCTTATACTGCCGTAGATCCACCATTCGCAGAGCTTAACTCACCTGCTTGTGCAGAAATTAAACAATTAATTGACTCTTTAGAGGAGTCTCACCGCCTGCGTTCCAAGATGGTGAATCTGGAAACTTGGGCGCTGGCTGAAACGATGGATCATTTTCTTCCAGGGTTTTGGAACCGCTTTTTAGAAAATCGCCGCACTGCTGTTCAGCAATTTTTGGAGCAGAAACGAGCTGCAAAGTCCCAAGTTGCTGCGAATGCTCAGTCTTCGGGGGGTAGCATCGGCAACCCAATTCAGCCCAATCCCTCGTCCGTGCAGAAACGGACAGAGAGTTGACTTACACCCACAGAAAGAGGCGATCGCGCACCCATTTCTCTAATCTAATATTAGTAACATTAAGATTCAAATCTTTAGGAGTTATATGGAAAACCCACCCAAAGATACAAAAAATAGAACTACCAATCCGGGCGACAGGATTTCCGATGAACCTCAAAGCGTTGAAGAAAAAGGCGAGCAAATTGCTGTAGATGCGCCAGACATTACCGGCGATCATATCGTTGTTCCAACTTACTTTGAAGTGGAAGAACCGGACGGAGAAAAGAAGGCGCTACACCATGTTAAAGATGCCGAAGAAATCTCTGATGTGATTCGCCAAGCTCGCGTCGATGAAAATGGAAATCGGATTTGGCGGTAAATTATCTCCAGTGATTAGTTGTTAGAAAGTTTTCTGCTGGTTAAACAAAACTTTTCTAACAACTAAAACTCAATTACTCAGCCGATTGAGTGCTAACCTGAGGCACTCCCATGCTGTAATTGAGAACGCGGCTGCTCAGGTTGTAACTAATTTGCCCATGCTGTAGCAGACTTCTCAGAAAATGTTCCAATTCGGAACCGATACGGCGCAGGTTGTATTCTGTTAAATCTGCACCGTTGTATGCTTCAACCATTTCATCGAATTTGCCATAAACCTGTTGTAGAGTGTCTTCGCTCCAGTTAAACTCATTATCGGGATCTACATCCAGGGTTAATACATTGTCACTCTCGACGAGTTCGTTGTTCTTCACTTCAGCAGTATAGATGCGGATGTGGCGGGTTGAAGACTTTAGCAGCATAGTAGTAAATAGTTTTTGGCTTACAGACATTAATAACTATTTTAAATAATTGTAAAAGCGATCGCGCTTAAGTTCAAAAGTTTTGAGTGTTGAATGATTTAACTCAAAATTCAACACTCAGTAGATATTGCGATCGCTACCTGGTGGGAATCATTCCCGTTTGACGAGCATAAGCGAAAATTCCTCCCGCATCAATCACTGGCCCTACATCGCCCAAAGGCTGGAGAGAATAAACTTTACCCAAGGTATGGTTAATCAGCTGATTTTGTTCAAAATCAATTGAAACTTCCTGTCCCGTTTCAAATTCATCGCACAACCGCTCAACTGATTCCCAAGGGTAAAGTTCCCCAGTAGCAGCACAATTGCGGAAAAAGATCCGGGCATAAGACTGAGCCACCACTGCTTTAACGCCGCTAGCACCCAAAGCAATCGGTGCGTGTTCCCGTGAAGAACCGCAGCCAAAGTTTTCCCCAGCAATAATGATGGGATACTGAGTCTTGATTTCTCCAGAAGCCACAAACTTTCCATAACGATCTGGCAATCCAATCAAGGCATAACTGCCCAATTTTTCGTACTCGTCAGGCTTGGAGGGAACCAGAGTCAGGTATTCAGCTGGGATAATTTGATCGGTATCGATGTTGTCATCCAAAACAAAAATTGCGCCGCGAATCAATGCGCCCATGATTCAGTTCCCGGTTTTTCCAATCTTCTGTTTAGCTATTTTACTTTATCATTCAAGAGCGCGACTCGCTGCGCCGCGACAGATAGCATCTAGCAATGGGAGGTAATTGCCTGCCTCTGAATCTCCTTAATAAAGCTTCGTTAGCGAAGATCCCGATAAATTCCCGATAAATGTAGAAAAATTATTTTCTGGTGGGGTGGGCATCTTGCCGCTGCAAGGCTCTTGGCAGTCGTCTGCGCTGCCCCATGAAATGTAAAAGCGAAAAAGGAGCGATCGCTTGTTTCTGGTCAATTATACTACTCTGACAGAGTCTCTTAAACAAAAAGACTGATACTCTTAAATAAAAAAAGTCAGGTTGAACTACCGGCATCATTTACTCAAACAAAATGGTTGATCCGATGGATGATATCGCTTCACAAGCTCGCCAGGGGAGCGTCGCGGCGATTATTCAAATACTCAATGACAAGCTGGCAGAGGCTGGTGTCAGAACCAGAGCCATTTTTGCCGATGGCGTCTTGCAGCTTTTGTGTGAAGCAGCTACGCCAGATCAACTCGAACAATCCACCCTGGTACAGCGAATTCGGCAGATTCTGGAATCAATTTCACCGCGAAATATTCGTCGCGTCAACATCAACAGTCGGATTGTCCGCGAACAACAATTACTTTGGCTAGAAGAAATTTATCGAGATCCAGAGAGTCAGTTACTTTGGGCTGAAGAAATTACCCTCGCCAAGCCGAATCTTTTCCAACGCTTAGGAGAGGATTTAAAGGAGCGGAAACCTGCAAAAAAAAGTCAGCTACCTTTTCCCCAACCTTCCTCCCGATTGGTAGGGGAAAAACGCCAATTTTGGCGTGGTATTGTGGGTGGTGCTAGCTTATCGTTACTTTTACTGCTGGTAGGCTGGGCGCTTTATGATTGGCTAAGACCATTGATTCCATTTACGATTACTCGGACGCCAGCTTCTGCGCCAGACTCTCCCCCACAGGCGACAGCGCCAGTAACCTCTCCAACACCTGTGGCATCTAGCACCCAAACAACTGTATTTCCTTCGTCAGATCCTTTTGCAGACGCTGTGCGACTTGCGGAACAAACGTCAATTTCTGGGAGAAATGCTCAGACTTCTGCTCAGTGGTTGGATTTGGCGGCTAAATGGCAACAAGCTTCCGATTTAATGGCTGCTGTACCACCTACTGATAGTCGTTACGGAACTGCTCAGGATCGGGTGGAATCTTATCGGAAAAAGAGTGAAATTGCCCAGCAGGAGGCAAAAAGAAGGCGTTCTTAGCCGCCAAGCCGGAAATTGAAGCGCCTACGGAGGAAGGGAACACAAGAAGATATGTCGCTTTGATTTAAACCAAGCCTGCCGATTCGGGTTTTATTTGATCTCGATCAAATTCGTTGATGCATATTTTAGTAGATATTTCAGTGAATTTAATCACAAATGCCCTAACTGGAAATCACAAGAATCGGGATGTATATATCATAAAGTCATTGCCGACCAGGTTATTTAGGCTGAAAAATTAGCGTCACCTGATAGCAACTGGATAAGTCGGATACTGACTTGCGGAGCAAGTCGTCTAGGAGGTGCGCGATGATTCTAATTCGAGAAGTGGTTCAACAAGCTCTCAGTACTGGTTATTTGACAGTGGCAGCAGAAGAGCAGCTTCGGGAGATGCTCCGAGGCAAATATGACTCAGAGGATCTGAAGGCTTTTATGACGCTACAACAAGCTGCAATCTCTGGTCAGGTGACGCAAGAGTCGCGCGTGCTGCTGGAAGAAAAAATGCTGGGGCAGGCTGAGTTGGTGCAACTGTTGCCCACAGAGGTGCTAGTTATCACTTCGGGAAATTAGGCATTTGGATTGGTAGAAATGGAAAAAATTTGGGAACCCTAGTCTATAGAAGAGTGAGGGTAAAATCTGGTTGCCCCAGTCATGGTTGTAAGGGATTGACAGCGGATTGCTCTCGACAAACTGCTAGTTTCTATTGCTACCCTGCCGAAGCCTCTCCCTCTATTGAGCAGAGTGTCTTTTAGACCCTGCCTTGATGTCCTCCTAATGAAGCTCGGCTAAGATGAATGATGCACAAGCGGATATGGATGCAGCCAGTGCGATCGCAAAGCGGATGTCCCACAAGTTGGTCGAGAAGCGGCGCATTAACGTTAGCACGGCTCAGGAAGAGCTGGCGGCTCGCGAAGAGCTGCCAACGTCTGCAACCCTGACGATAGAGCCTCTCACTTCACCGATGCCCAGCCCAGTTGAACCGGGTTTTATAGAGGAATACAAGGGCGCACTCATGCATTACCCCAGCGATCGCTGCACTCAGTTAAGGCAACAGATTACTCAAATCCTTCTGACAAGCTCAGATCCGGAAACGGTATTGCCCAAAATTGCGGATGTGGTGGGAAAGAGTTTGCAGGTAGACGCTTGCTTCATTAAAGCGATCGCTAGCCATCAGGCGACACCGCAGGCTGCTTTTTGGTATGCAGAGGCACTCTCGTGGTCTAATGGAACATCGAACGCGGCTGATGCAGGAACGGTTGAGTTGAAGAGCCTGCGTCCTCTGTCCTCGAAAGTGTGGATGCAAGACAATGCCGTGCTGGAAGAGATCCTGAGCGATCGCCAACCTGTAGCGATTTCGGATACTCAGGCAATTGAAATCGGACGTGCCTTGGAAGATCCGGTACGTGCCGTCATGGGAATTCAAGCCCAATTTCAATCTTCAGCAAATGGGGTGATTGTCGTCGGGCGATCGCAACCAGGCGATTGGACAGATGTTGAACAAGAATTGCTGAAAGCTGTTTCAGACTCAGTTGCGATCGCGATTTCTCAAGTCCAACTCCAGCGACAGGTACGTATCGCCGCCCAATACCAAATCCTGATCAACCAGCTGACGCTGGCAATTCGGGCAGGCAGAGACGTGAATCAGATTCTCCAACTCGCGCTTGCCGGTACAGCGCAAGCTTTCCAAGTTCACCGTGGCTTTATTCTACTGCTGAAATACGTCGATCCCCCGTTGAAAAATCGTTCTTTAAAACGCATTCCTAAAGCGAAAGTCACGGTGGTTTGCGAATCGCCTTCCCAAAGCAACAGCGAACAAGCAGCAACAATTGAAGATACTGAGTCTGTCGTGTCGCCTTCTTGGTTAAACCATTCCTTTGCTCTGTCGGAGTGTCACTGGTGCCAACAAGTCTTCATGCAGTCGCCTGAGCCATTGGCGATCGCGAGTCAAGCGGATCTCGCCACCAGCAACCCAGCAGACACCTCTGCCAGTCAACCCTCCGACCTCTTTAACCCAGAAGCCATGCCTGCTCTGCTGATGGTTCCCCTGGAAAGCCAAGGCATCGTGTTGGGGTTCCTGGTGCTACAGCATCATCAGCCTCGTTCTTGGCAGTCTGAGGAATTAGAGCTAGTAAAATTGGTCAGCGCTCAGGCGAGTACGGCAATCATTCAAACGCAATCATTACGCCAGGTGCAAGCCCTCGTCGAGGAGCGTACCGCCCAGCTGCAAGGCAGTATGGAAATGCAGGCGAAGTTGTACGAAAAAACTCGCCAACAACTCGATCAGTTGCGGCAACTCAATCAAGTGAAGGATGAATTCATCAGCAACCTGAGCCATGAGTTGAAAACACCGCTCACCAAAATGAAGATGGCGATTTGTATGTTACGTCAAGCGGAACTGCCGCTAGAACGTCGTGCTAAGTACCTGGAAATCCTTGATGAGCAATGTACTCAAGAAATTAATTTGATCGCGGATTTATTGGCTCTCCAGGAATTGGAGTCGAAGAAGTCTTCAATTCATCTGCAAAAGGTAGACCTCAAGCAGGTTATTCAAGAGTTGGTTGAGGCGTTTGAGCAGAAATGGGGGGATAAAGGATTAACGCTAGCAGTGGAGTTACCCAAGCGATCGCTAATGCTCCAGACTGACGCGGATAGCCTCAATCGGATACTGCAAGAACTTTTGACTAATGCTGGCAAATATTCTGAGCCAGATTCTACCGTTCATCTGCGTGCCACTCATGAGATTAATCCGCAAGGTAATCAGATTGTTCTTCAATTGAGCAACAATGGTTCTGGCATCTCGCCAACAGAAATGGGGTATATCTTTGATAAATTCCGCCGGGGTGAAGGCATCACCAAACAAGCGATTCAAGGCACTGGGTTGGGCTTAGCTCTGGTAAAGTCTTTAGTACAGCATATAAATGGCGCGATCGCTGTCTCCAGTTGTTCTACTGAAGATACTCATGCTTGCGAAACCTGCTTCACGCTCACCTTGCCTCAGTCTTTTGACAGCATCCAAGTCTGAAGCCAGAAACTAGACAGCCAGACGCCAAATCTGAGCGTTTATAAGCTGTTGCACATTTAACTTGCATATTTTAAAAATAGGGGAAAAGTGGTGAATTCCTCTCCTCGGTCCCTGAAGCAGTTCAAACTGGCTTTCTTGGAGATTGCACGGCTTACTAATTCCTGTAAAGGCTTACCTGCCAAGCGCCCCGATTCTGACTCCTGACTTCATTAAGTGATGATATGCTCGCAAAAGCTCCACTGAAACCCTTACGTTGGCAACGAACTAAATATACTCCCCTGGCTCGTCAATTAGACATTTTTGGAGCGGCAGCAGAGTGGGTGTTTTATTTATGGTGGGATGGCATCTTTAAAAATACTTCTCCTTTACATAAAAAGCGTCGGGCACAGTGGTTAGTTGAAACTTTACTAGATTTAGGTCCGACTTTTATTAAGATTGGGCAGGCATTGTCTACCCGTGCGGATTTGCTACCTCTAGAATATGTAGAGGCGTTAGGGCAACTACAGGATCGGGTTCCGGAATTTAGTGTCCAAGAAGCGATCGCTCTCATTGAATCTGAACTCGGTAATTCAATTCATGCTCTGTATCGGGAGTTCGATCGGTTTCCGATTGCTGCTGCTAGCTTAGGGCAAGTTCATAAAGCACGGCTGCATACGGGTGAAGATGTCGTTGTCAAAGTACAACGTCCGGGATTAGAAAGGTTATTTAAATTAGATTTTCAAGCTCTTGGTAGACTTGTCCGTTTTTCGCGGCGCTACTTACCTTGGACAAGAAAATATGAATTAGAAGCGATTTATAGCGAGTTTTTTAATCTTCTTTATCAAGAAATTGACTATGTTCAAGAAGGCAAAAATGCCGAACGTTTTGCCGCCAATTTCCTCGGCTATCCCCGCGTTATTATTCCTAAAATTTATTGGCGCTACACGACTACCAAAATTTTGACTATAGAATATTTACCAGGAATAAAAGTAAGCGATCGCAAAACTATTGAAGCCTGTGGATTAGATCCAAAGAAAATTAACCAACTGGGGATTTGTTGTTACTTAAAGCAACTCTTGCAAGATGGTTTTTTTCAAGCAGATCCTCATCCCGGAAATATGGCAGTGAGCCAAGATGGCAGCTTAATCTTTTATGATTTTGGCATGATGGCAGAGCTAAAGTCTATTGCCAAAGACCAAATGATTAGGACGTTTTTTGCCGTTTTAAAAAAGGACACAGATGAGGTATTAGATACCTTAATTAGTATGGGTTTAATCGTGCCCGTCGCGGATATGACTCCGGTACGAAGATTATTAACTTTTATCTTAGATAAGTTTACCGAAAAACCTATCGATATCAAAGCTTTTAGTGAAATGAGTACTGAAGTTTATGCCATGTTTGAGCAGCAACCCTTTCGCTTGCCTGCCCAGATGACGTTTATTTTAAAGGCATTAACCACACTCGATGGTATTGCTAGGGCACTCGATCCTGAATACAATCCAGTAGCAGCGGCTCAACCTTTTATTAAAAGTATCACCGTCTCTCAAGCTAAAGGAAATTTAATCGGGGAACTTGCCCGACAAGCCAAAGATTTTATTAATTATAAATTGCGACAACCAAAAGCTTCGGAAATTTTAATCCGGCGCTTAGAAGAACGAATTGAACGGGGAGAGTTACAATTGCGGGTGCGAAACCTGGAAAGCGATCGCATCTTCAAACGGATTAATTTAGCCCTAAAAAGCCTAATTTATGCTTGCTTAACAGGTTTTACCCTGCTGTCGGCTGTAGTGCTGCTGGCACTACCTTCCTATGGTAGTTGGGCGATCGCTATTTTTGGCTTATCAGGTCTATGGTTCTTGGTGTTGCTACGCTCTTTATTCAATCTAGCTCTGAAAGAAAAGATAGACAAACTAGCTGAAAAATAGCCATTAGTTCCTTTACCACCTAGAACGATGAGAATTTACTCCATTCAATTAAAAAGGCAAAAGGCAAGAAAAATTTTTCTTGCCTTTTGCCTTTTTGATACCCCCAGGGGAATTCGAATCCCCGTCGCCTCCGTGAAAGGGAGGTGTCCTAGGCCTCTAGACGATGGGGGCCAGCTCCGTTGCACTTTTATTAAGTTAGCGAATTTAAAAGTTTTTGTCAACACCTGGACGAAAAAAATTTCAGCGGTGAGGAAGACAGGCAATTCGGAGCATTGGGGCAGGGGAAAGCGATCGCTTGGGACGTAATTTTATTCAAAAAGCCCGATCGCTTCAGCCAGAGCTGCTAGAACAATAGTAGTCTTCTATTATTTCTATCTTCTCACATTCCATGCTGACCCATCACCGCAGACCTGTCTGCCTATCACTTGTATCTACTGATATGCCGGTTTGGTCTACCATTGAAACCGCTGCTACCTTGTATCAAAAAGACCAGCAGCGCTTTCATCTGCTGCTCACGGAACCAGAAATCCGGGATTGGGAACGCTCTGATGAAGCCCCCGCTGGTGCTACAGACCAACCGCCAGCAACTCCCCGACTTTTGTGGCTGGAAATTTCCCCTTCTAGGGTGATCATGACCATGCAGGGAAACGGCAAGTTGAGTTATCGCCACCTCTGGGAACGAGGGATTTATGGTCTCAGCCGCTATTGGTTGCATAGCGATTCCTTAGGCACGCATGGACAGGTGCGTCTGCGAAACTTTACCAGAAGTTTGACCCTGGAGGGGCGTCTGTTACCAGAGCATCTGCGGCTGGAATATGAATTATGGTCGGAAAAAGTCCAGATGGGGAGCTATATCCTGAATTTGGAGATTCATCATTAGTAATTAGTCCTTAGTTGCTACTCCCCAACTAAGGACTAATTACTAATTACTTCAGATCCTTAAAAAGTAAACGTTGTGCGGACGGTGCCAATCACAAGATCGTCATTAGCAGCGTTATGATCAGGAGCTGTGAGCCAGATAATCCCCGGTGTTATGGCAATGTTATCCGTCAGCTGGTACTGATAGAACGCTTCTAGGTGCAATGAGGTATCTGAATCCTGAATACCCAACTGGCTAAGGCTATTATCCCGATTTGTCATCTTTGGCTCCATACCAACAATTACACCTGCCAAATTGCCGGTTTTTCCCAAGTCAGGAAATGCCAAAGTTAAAGCCCAGTTCCAGATGTTAGCATCTCCCAGCGCTCTAGCCCTTGCCGCCGTGTAGCCAACCCAACCCCCAACGACAAACCGGGGACTAATTTGAAAGGAGGCTTCTACACCATAGGAATTGCTAACCACTGGAAACCCTAACGGATTTAACCGATTGGTAAGGTTAGCGTCATTGCTGCCAGTTTGCAGGTCATTTTTATAAGCGTGAACATAAGTCAATCCAATGCTGGCGCGATCGCTAGGTTTAAATAATACTTGTGCCAGTGCGCCATAAGAACCATTGAACAATCCACTTCCAGATTCTGGATTCTCAGCGTCACCGGCTAAATAGCCTAAGCTCAGTTCCAGTTTGTCGTTGAAAGCGTGCCGAATGCCAATACCCGCCCCTTCAACCAGGTAGTAGATGGAAGGGCGGGTTCCGAAGCGAGATAAGGCACCACTGCCACCGTCGCCATCCAGGTAAGGGTTGACGGTATTGGTAAAATCTTCTGCGCTGGCGTTGGCGGCAACCACGACTTCTGTATTCTTGCCGACTGGGAACTGGTAAAACAGCTCATCAATCACGATATCACTGCTGGTATCGCCCTTAAAAAATAGGTCGCCTTCTGGGGTGAGGGTACGTTCGGAAAGAGAACCCAATCCTTCAGCTTGCAGTCGAGTTCTCAGGATATCTCGACCTGTAAAGCTAGTTTCTAAGTTTAGGCGCGTCCGATGCCCAAAGATTGCCACGTTATCGATTGGCTTGCCATCAGCATTTTCCCCAGTTGCAACACCTGCAACCCCAAAAATCGCTTCCCCAGCAAGTTTGGTAGTGGTGGAGAATCCAATCAGTTGCAGTTCCGCAGTCCGCGCTGTTAGTTCATCGACTTTCCCGCGCAGCAAGGCGAGTTCTAGCGTATATTCTTCTTTTAAGCGCTCCAAGATCGCTAAGTCTTCTTTGGCAATGGCGTCTGAGTTCGCCACAGGCAGTATCTGGGTAATTCGGTTGAGGGCGAAATTCAGGGCGGCGGCAAATTCATAGCGGCTCAAGGCTCGATTGCCCCGGAAGGTGCCATCGGGATAGCCTGCAATGACCCCATATCGCTCTACTAAAGACCGCAGCGCCTCATAGGCCCAGTCGCCAGGTTGAACATCCTTTAGCTGGGAAACGTTGGTGACTTGGCTCATAGGGTCATCAACAGAGTCTTCCTGCGCCGAGTCTGGCTGAGTGTAGCCATCGATTTGTTCTAAAACGCTGGATGATGACTCAGGCGGATCGTAGACAGGCATGACAACTTCTGGGGTGTCAACAGGAACGGGATTTTCTGGCGTTGTCGGAATTTCAGACGCGATCGCTTTCCCCCCGACAACCAGGATTGCTCCTAAAACTGCTGAGCTTACCCACTGAGAATTCTTGAAGATTTTGCACATCTCTACTCTTGACACCACTTAAGCTTCTCCCACATTGTTCATTGTCAGATGCTTTCTAACATGACGAGAGAGAAGATTTTTTTTATTCCACCCAGAGTGTTCCTGCGTTGAAATTTCAGTAGCGATCGCCCATCCGATAAAACAACCAAACTCATGGCGATCGCAGGCAGGAATCGCTGCTAAAACAAAGAGTAGAAGCACTACCCTAAAATCACCATGACACCGAAAACAACGCGCCGTGCTTTCTTAGCCACTAGCATAGCTGTAGCGGGAGGGATTGTCGGCACTGCGGCGTTGAAACAAAATCAGACGCCAGCGGAGTCATCCCCGCCGGTGACAGCGACCATGCCAGAACGGGAATTGGGAAGCACTGGGGTGCGTCTCCCGATTCTCGGTTTAGGTGGTGCTGGTCAGACACCATTATCCTGGGAAAAAGCGGAAGATAAAGCGATCGCGCTCATTCAAAAAGCCTTAGATTTAGGAATTCGTCACTTTGATACAGGGGCTAGCTATGGCCCTAGCGAAGATTATCTAGGAAAGGTGCTACCTGCACATCGAACTAGGTTGTTCCTGAGCAGTAAGACGGCTATCCGTGACCGAGATGGGGCTTGGCGAGAGTTGGAGCGCAGTCTCAAACGTCTGAATACAGATTACCTTGACCTCTGGCAACTCCATCATGTTTCTTTTGAGCAAGAACTAGACGAAATTTTTGGGCGCGGCGGTGCAATTCATGCTTTGGAAGAGGCAAAACAGCAAAAGCTGGTGCGTTTCGTTGGCATCACCGGGCATCACGAACCGGCAATTATCGCTGAAGGCTTGCGTCGCTATGCCTTTGACACGACACTTATTCCCGTGAATGCCGCCGATAAACACCACCCGCGCCCGTTTATCCCGGCAGTGCTACCAGTGGCGCGTCAGAAAAAGGTGGGCGTCATTGCCATGAAGGTGCCAGCTTATGGGCGTCTATTTAAGCCGGGAGTGTTGGATGGAATGCATCAAGCGTTGGGGTACTCGCTGTCAGTACCAGGGGTGGATTGTGCAGTCATCGCCGCTGAAAATCCAGCACAATTGGAGTCAAATGTCAAGGTAGCGCAGGTATTCCAATTATTTGCTGAGACAGCGATCGCAGAAATTGAGCAACGCACTGCTGCTGCTTGGGAGGATAATACTTTCTTTCGCGCTTGGACTTGATTGTTTTAACTATAAAGGATGCAGAAAATTTTTCTGCGATCGCACTTTAACTGACTCAATGTAATTTGATTTAATCAAATTACCATCGGGAACGCGCCTTACGACTATTACCGAACGTCACCACCTGCATACCGAGAACGCGGAAATAAAATTCGCGCGACGCCTCAATGCTATGCACCGTCAGAACTAGGCGATCAGTGTTATTGACGTTCATATTGATTTAGTTATTGAGAATTATTGACAATAAATTAACTGAGTCTTATACTCTTTGGAGTTATTTGCAAACCTTTCTCAATTGATCGGCGCTAATCGTCGATCATGTCATGCCGAAGAACCCACTACTACTACAAATACTACAAAAAGGAAAACCTTTGAGCCGTCGCCAACTGCTGGCACTAGGATTAGCAGGAGTCGGTGTGACTGGTGCAGCGTTAGCCGGAGGCAATGCTTTGCGCTTCGCTTTCCCAGCCCTCAATAAAAAACAAACGCTCCCCGTGAGAGTGCCACTTGCGAGTGATGCACCAGCCGATCCTAGCGACTTCAACCCAATGGCGGTGTTGCGGGATTTTGATTATGGCACGATTAAGCGGGAAAATGGACGCACAATTCGGGAATTTAGGATTGTAGCGGGGACTTCCACGCTACAGCTCAATAGTGCTGTTTCTTTTAACACCTGGACTTTCAACGAGCGCGTACCGGGACCAACATTACGGGCAAAAGAAGGCGATCGCATTCGCGTTCTTTTTCTCAACCAAGGGGGACATTCCCACTCAATGCACTTTCATGGCTTCCACCGCCCTGAGATGGATGGCGTGCGTCCGGTGCGCCACGGAGCTGCAACGATTTATGAGTTTGATGCAGAACCGTTTGGCGTGCATCTGTACCACTGCCACACGGAGCCGGTGACGCGACATATTAGCAAAGGGCTATACGGAATGTTTATCATTGACCCTCCGGAGGGGCGTCCACCGGCGGATGAGATGGTGCTGATAATGGCTGGCTATGACATCAATGAGGATCGCAAAAATGAACTCTATGCCTTTAATGGTCTGCCGGACTATTACATGATGCACCCGATCCCGATTTACCAGAATCAGCTAATTCGACTGTACATTCTGAACATGATTGAGTTCGATGTAGCGGCGACGTTTCACCTGCACGCCAATATGTTTCAGGTGTATCGCACTGGGCGAACTCTGACTCCCACGGAAGAGACAGATGTCATCACAATGGGTACCGCTGAACGGCATATCCTAGAATTTTCCTTCCGGTATCCGGGGAAATATATGTTTCATCCCCATCAAGACGAGATGGCAGAACACGGTTGTATGGGTCAATTTGAAGCTATCAGCTCCGCTTAGTAGAAACTTTCGCAAAAATTAGTTGATATAGTTTCGCAACTACTAGATAATAGACCCCGGAATCTGAATTAAAAAAATGTCTCAAAACTTCTCAATGATGCCTTCTTTTCGTTTCCTATCTTTTGCCGTGGCGATCGCTGGTTTACTCGCTCTAACCAGCTGCGGTGATGCCTCAACCACCAACAACACATCCCCAGCGGCTATTCCCTCAACCGCAGCTTCTTCCCCTGCAAGTACCACTGAAACGGCTGCTCACAATCACAGTAGTGGTAAGCAAATCAACATTAACACTGCCATTCTCTCCGAGCTAGACAAATTAGAAGCGAAATTAGGTATCCCAGCGCTGTCTAATAAAATTCAAGCAAGTCGTCCCTACGCCAGTCCGGAGGAATTAGTTTCCAAAAAAGTAATTAGCCAGGAACAATATGACCAAGTGAAAGACATGGTCACAATTGAGGATGTAGTGCTAACTGGGGAAGCCAAAGACGTTGACTATATGACCAAGTTGGGCTTGATGAAAGGTCATCTATTGGTTGCTAGAGAACTTCTGGATCAACAAAAACCCGACCAAGCGGAACCTCACATTGGGCATCCTGTAGAAGAAATCTACGTGGATGTAGAAGATCAACTCAAGGAACGTAACGTCAAAGAATTTAAGACAACTTTAATTAGCTTGCAAGATTTGGTGAAGTCCAAACCCAAAGATGCCAGCGTAAAAACGAGTTTCACTCAGTCCACAGAGGCTGTTGACGCAGCAATCCAGACTTTACCGGAAACACAACGCCAGTCTCCGAAATTTGTGCTACAGACGATCAACGGGTTGCTGGATGCGGCGAATGCAGAATATGGAGCCGCGATCGCTAACGGCAAAATCTCCGCCGCGATTGAGTATCAAGACTCGCGGGGGTTTGTTAACTACGCCGACACTTTATATAAAGGGATCGCCGATAAAATGGTTAAAGAAAATCCGGAAGCCCACAAAGCGATCGCAGATAGCATGACCCAGTTGAAAACTGCTTGGCCTACTGCCATTCCCCCGGCTGCACCCGTAAAGACTCCGGAGGAAGTGAACCAGCTAATCAAGACAATTGAGAAAAACGCTCAAACTGCGATCGCGAAAAGTTAACCATCTACTACATTACTGAAAGCATGAAAGAGCTTGACCAAAAAAAGACCATTGACCTGCTGAACACTATCATGGAATTTGAGCTGGCAGGAGTGGTGCGTTATACCCACTATTCCTTGATGGTAATTGGCCCCAATCGGATTCCGATTGTGGAGTTTTTCAAGTTGCAGGCAACTGAGTCCTTAACTCATGCCCAACAAGCGGGAGAAATTCTGACAGGTTTAGAGGGACATCCCAGCCTGCGGATTGCTCCCATTGAGGAAACCTATAAACACTCGGTGCAAGACATTTTGCGGGAAAGCTTTAATCATGAAAAGAAAGCGCTAGACCTATATAAAACCTTGCTAGAAACGGTTGCAGATGCCAGCATTTACTTGGAAGAATTTGCCCGCACGATGATTGGCACCGAAGAAATGCACACCATAGAAATCAAAAAGATGTTGCGCGACTTTAGCTAATGGGTAATGGGTAAGCAGAGCTTTGAGTTTTGAATGTTGAGTTTTGAATTAGAAGAAAGTTCTTATAGAGGTTCTCGGTTATATGAGGTACATTCTCAAAACTGGAAAGCTTGATAATCGTGAATTTTGGCGTACCTCACTCCTGTAATAACCGCTATAACTCAAAACTCAGACGCGATTTATCGCGTCTCTACAACTTTTCCCCAATTCCCAATTCCCAATTCCCTACTACCAATTACCAATTATCATGGATTTTAGTTCTGCGCTACCTACCTTTGCGATCACCCTGCGGGAAGGCGTTGAAGCCGCCCTAGTTGTGGGAATCGTGCTGGCTTGCTTGAAAAAAGCCAAGCAGAGTTCCCTGAACCCTTGGGTTTATGCGGGTGTTGGGGTCGGGCTTGCCGCCAGTGCCGTAGTAGGCGTTCTGTTAGCCTGGATAGCTCAAACCCTCTCGAAATCCAATCAACCGTATGCACCGGTGCTGGAGCCACTTCTGGAGGGTGTATTCAGTGTGATAGCGATCGCAATGCTCAGCTGGATGCTCATCTGGATGACTCAGCAGGCACGATCGATGAAAGCATCAGTCGAAGGAGCCGTCACCTCGGCTCTGAGGCAAAATGGGACTGCCGGTTGGGGGATTTTCAGCCTAATTTTCATTGCGGTTCTGCGGGAAGGTTTTGAAACCGTTCTATTTATCTTTGCCAAATTTCAACAAGGTTTAATTCCAGCTTTGGGTGCCCTAACTGGCTTAGGAGTTGCCGCCGGGATTGGCATTGCTTTGTTCAAGTGGGGGATTCGGATTAATATCCGCCTGTTTTTCCAGGTGATGGGCGTTTTATTGATCCTAGTTGTTGCGGGTTTAGTCGTATCCTCGTTGAGCCATTTTGACACAGCGGTTGCTACCTTAGCTCAGATGGATCGGCAGTCAGAAGCCTTGTGTTTCTATTACGAACGGTTTGCTAAAAATCCCTCCTGTATTTTGGGACCGATGGTTTGGAATACGACCCAAACCTTACCCGATGACAAGTTTCCTGGGCTACTTTTTAGCGCCTTGTTCGGATATACCGATAAGCTCTACGTTGTTCAAGCAATCAGTTACGTGCTGTTTTTGCTTACCATTGGGGGCATTTATTTCCGCAGTATTACCGGACGCACCAGTGTAGCAGCGGCAAATGGTAAATCGGCGCAAAAACCCATTAGCTACCGGCAAGAATAGAGCCGATTGCCAGATTCTAGAGATTGGTATAGTGGTAGTCATAGGAAAACCCGTTCTCTGAGAAGAAAACGGGTTTTCCTATGTTCGGATTGTTTTAGCGACATACCGATTGTCCTACCGCTTCAGGGTGACAGGAACAATACGTCCTATGCAAAAATGAGCGATCGCCAGTTGCTAAGCACGAAAGTCTAGCACTAGAGAAGAAATTGCTACCCTAGGAAGAGTCACATAAAGGTTAGCTTAGCTCTCTTGCTCAACTCCGAAGTGCTTTGGCAGCAGGGACAAAAGCATCAAACTCTCGCAGATGCACGGGATAATTCTTAAGCACTACCCGTGAAGGCGACTTCTGGAAATTTCGCCTGAGCATCAGACATAGAACGGCGTTTGCCTTCCTCTTGCCAGTAGTTAATCACTTCTGTCGCTTTGTTGAGCAACGCGACGCGCTCTAGATCGACAATCCAATGCTTGGCTTCCAACTCATTTTTTAGCTGTTCCCAAGCATCGTTCCGAGGCCAGAAAAAGTAAGATGTCAGAGGGCTGGTGCCTTTGCCTACTACTTGGTCAACTGCTAGTGCTACGTTCTCTTCCAGCCAGAGAACCTTTAAAATAAACCTCGACAATCACACCTCCAGGGAAGCCCCAGGCTTGTTGGATACTCTACAAACGACTATTTTACACCTAGGCGATCGTGGATAGCTATGTGTTTGCTCATCGGATATTTTAATTGGGATTGGGAGGTGCTTTGCAGTGGTTCGAGAATCTAGTTGCCCTTTAGTCGTTTTCGATATTGACGGTGTGGTGCGAGATGTTGGGGGATCTTACCGACGGGCGCTGGCTGATACTGTGGAGCAGTTTACTGAGGGCGCTTACCGACCGACGCCAGAGGAAATTGACCGGCTGAAGTTGGAAGGGATGTGGAATAACGATTGGGAGGCGTCCCAAGAGTTGATATATCGTTACTTTGAAAGCTCTGGACAGAAAAGATCGCAACTGAGCCTTGATTATGACGTTTTGGTTGCTTTTTTTCAATCCCGGTATCGAGGGCCAGATCCGCACCATTGGACGGGTTATATCTGCGATGAACCGCTGCTATTACAGCCGAGCTATCTAGAGCAACTGACGGCGGCTGGGATTCCGTGGGGATTTTTTAGCGGTGCTACCCGTGGATCGGCTAGTTATGTTTTAGAGCAACGCCTGGGTTTAAAGTCGCCGTTGCTAATTGCGATGGAGGATGCTCCTGGTAAACCTGACCCGACAGGGCTGTTTGCGGCGGTGCAAGAGTTGGAAAAAAGATCGCCGATTCACCCCTCAACGCCGATTATTTATGTGGGAGATACGGTTGCCGATATTTACACGATTGAAAAGGCGCGATCGCTCCAGCCTCACCGTCGTTGGATTGCGGTGGGCATTTTGCCACCCCACGTTCAGGAAACCCAGGGACAAAGTGATGCTTATGCAGATGCTCTCAAGGCTGCTGGTGCTGCTGCGATTTTCCGCAATGTGCAGGAGTTGACGCCAGTGCAGATTTTACAACTGGTAAATTCATAAGCATGAGCTAATTGTGTAGCGACGGGCGAGTGGATATTGCCTCATACAAATGGATGAGCGGTTAAGGTGAGTTTAAATACACCTAGCAGGGCGAAGGGGAAGTGGGACTGCCATCAGTAGATTGGAACAGTAGAAACAACACTTCCCAGGAAAATTCATCATGCAATCAACCAATCAATTTGAAGCCATGACTCCTCAAGCCGCTGCTACAAATGCCATTAAAAAGCCAGTTCTGCGTAGAGGTTCCCGCGATCGCGCAGTGGTAGAACTACAACAACTACTCGCTCATTGGGGCTATTATGCCACTCCTTTCGATGATGTGTTTGACCTCCCCGTCGAAAATGCCGTGAAAGCTTTCCAGCACCGCGTCTTTCTAGTAGAAGATGGGATTGTTGGCGCTAAGACGTGGCAAGCTCTTTACTCTGGTGCCCCCGTTGATATGCCAGAACTGAGACTGGGTAGCCGTGGTGAAGCCGTGAAAACCCTTCAGAAAGTCCTACAGTTGATTCCCGATGGTGTTTTCGGATCAAATACGCAGAATGTTGTGAAAAGCTTCCAAAGCTCCCATAATTTGGTAGCAGATGGCGTTGTTGGTTCTCGGACTTGGTTTGAGTTGAGCAAGGTACCTCACTAAGAAGTTGCCGAATCGGGATGTTGTGGTGATACTTTTAACCTCCATCCCTCGCACCGAAGATGGAACTTTCAACCAGCGCGATCGCTCTAGAAGTCCTAGGGCGATTCGCTTACGCGATCGCGCAGCTTCACGCGCTGGTTGTTTGATCGGGAGTCTCAACTGTGCAGAAAATCGATAAATTTCCACTCAGAATGCAGCTTCTGACCGCAGAGAGTGTGCGGAGCGGGTATCGCCATCTATATTAAGAGACGACCCCTAAAATTCTGCAATTACTGCTCATATTTCAGCAGATGTGCAAAGTTTCTTCCCATTCATCTGTTATTTTTATGTTTTCTGCTCAAACTAGGACTTTATTCGGTACGATAGGCGCGATCGCTACAGTCATCGCTACTAGCGTTACAATTCCACCAAGCAACATCAAGGCATACGCGGCCCCAATCGATGCTTCTGTTGCAGTAGCGAACTTAAACGCTTGGGAAAACGCTCAACTAGAACGCACCCTTAGAGGGCATTCTGATTGGGTAAATGCTGTCGCCATCAGCCCCGATGGAACGACTTTAGCCAGTGGCAGTTCTGACAACACGATCAAAATTTGGAATCTTGCCAGCGGACAAGAAATTGGTACCCTTACGGGGCATTTCAAACCAATTTACACAATTGCGTATAGCCCTAATGGGCAGCTTCTCGCCAGTGGCTCTCAAGATAGTACGATCAAAATTTGGAATCTTGCTACAGGTCAAGTAATCCGCACCCTCAGAGGGCATTCTAGCTCAATTGATTCGGTCGTTTTTAGCCCCGACGGACAGTTTATTGCCAGTGGGAGTAAGGACGACACGATCAAGATTTGGAATCTGACCTCCGGCGAGCAAATCTTAAGCCTCACGGGACATTCTAATGGGATTGATGTTGTTGCCTTCACCCCAGATGGGCAGACCCTAGTGAGTGGTTCTGAGGACAAAACGATCAAAGTTTGGAATCTAGCCACAGGTCAGTTAATCCGTACCCTCAAAAAGCATACAAATGCGGTTCATTCCTTGGCAATCACCCCAGATGGACAGACGCTCATAAGTGGGAGTTTTGACAAAACCATCTACCTTTGGGATATGACCACAGGTCGTCTCATGGGTCGCCTTAGAGGGCATTCAGACATGGTTTATGCAGTTGCTATTAGTTCGGATGGGCAGTTTCTCGCCAGTGGTAGCGAGGACAGAACAATTAAAATTTGGAGCCTGAAAACTGGGCAACAAATTACAACCCTCACGGGTGATTCTAGTGCGATTTATTCCCTCTCCATCAGCCCCGATGGACAGACGATTGCAACTGGTAGTTATGACAAAAAGGTCAGAATTTGGCGGACGCAGGGACTTTAAATTGAATCGCACTGAACTTTTGCCCTAAACTAAAGTTTGGGCTAAAAGTTCGCAACCCGTTTCAAGTGAGATATTGCACCATTCTCAGTAAACAAAGTCCGCCTTGAACTCAAGTTCAAGGCTCATAGCTCAAGTCCATTGAAATGGACTGAAATTCTTTCCCAGTCCACGAAACGTGGACTTGAGCTCAGGACTTACGCAAAGCTTATACATACAGCGTTTTGTAGGGGCAATCCCCCTGTGGTTGCCCTCAGATGTGGTGATGTGCGGCGAGTCCTGAGCTATAAGCTGTAGGGTTTAAACCCCTGGAGGGCTATTGCAACTGGTGCAAGATGTGAGTTTCAACGGGTTTAAAGCTTACTCAGTAAGCTTTAGCTTGACATAGCTTCTCGCTGTGAAATTTATTTCCAGGCTCCTGACGTCAGTGCCATTCACTTTAAATCTATATTTTAAAAAGGAATCTACCTCCCAACCTCCTCACCGAAAAGCAGAGAGTGGGGATGGGGTTAAACTGTACTTGTATCCAAAGGAGAACTGCTATAAGTGTCGCTCATTGACGTGCATCTTGAATCGCCAGACTTCAGATACCTGCCTCCAAAGAAAAAGGCTTAAGCATAAATGCTTAAGCCTTTGTAAATTAAATACGAGTAACTGAAACTAATTGTGCTTACAGATTACTCAGCCTTTTTCGTGTCAGCTTTTGCAAACACAAACTAAAAGGGTTTAGCTTCTAAAGCTTAGTAGCGGCGAGAAAAGCTGTTGTTTCCGCGACCACCACCACCACCAGATGGGCCTCTATCTTCTTTGGGCTTCGCCTTGTTAACTTTCAAGTCGCGACCCATCCATTCAGCACCGTCAAGGGCTTCAATGGCAGCTGTTTCTTCAGCTTCTGTACCCATTTCTACAAAGCCAAAGCCGCGTAGACGACCTGTTTCCCGGTCAGTGGGTAGCTGGACGCGCTTTACAGAACCATATTCTGCAAAAACTCCAGTGAGGTCTTCTTGCGTAACTTCGTAGGATAAGTTGCCTACATAAATAGACATAGATTGTCTCCAAAATCAGAGGGGTGTAGAGATTTGAGTTTCGGAGAGAAGCCTGTCAAGTCCAAAAGGAAAACACCTATCAATACTATAAACAAACACTGCAACCGAATTTATTCTCACTTATTAAGATAGCACAACGGATTCCGGAATGGGACGCTTGGCATCTAATTTTTCCAACAATTCTTCAAACTTTGACTGAGCATGGCTTCTAGCGAATTTTCCGGATTGGGAAAAGTCAGGGCGATCGCTTTCGTGGCGGATGCATATTTTGAAAGAATTTGCAATAGAAAGATTACATAAATTTTATAATTTCGGGCACACGGATGAAATCAACAACGTCTCAGTGTAGAGCAACACATTTTTGTGGTGTGCGTTGTTTCCCAATATACTAAAATGACAAATAAGCAAATTTCCGCTAAAGTTTTCACGGCGATCGCAGTGGTGACAACGATTGGCATTTCCGCAATGCCTATGTTCAAAGCAGTATCTCAGCCGCTCACTCCAATCTCCACCTTAACAGCTCAAGCACCCGCCAACACTTGGCAAAATGTGCGACCGATTCGCACCATAGAAGCGCATTCAGGGAGCGTGGGAGCGATCGCTATAAGCGCCAATGGACAGCTAATCGCTAGTGGAAGCGATGATGGCACGATCAAAGTATGGAATCTAAAAACGGGTCAACTAATTCGCGCCCTAACTGGGCATACTGACACCATTTGGGCACTTGCTATTAGTCCTAACGGACAAACCCTCGCCAGCAGTAGTGCGACCAACGATGGATCGCTGAAACTGTGGAATTTAAAAACTGGCAAGGTAATTCGGACTATCAAGCAGGATTGGTACGTTAAATCTCTCGCCTTTAGCCCGGATGGAGAACGCCTTGCCATTGGTAGCTGGAACACGACTGCACGGAACGCAGAGATTGAAGTGTGGAATGCACGCACGGGTAAATTAATCTACAGCTTCCAGGGATCTCCTCAGTCGAATTTAATGGTCGCTTTCAGTCCCGATGGAAAAACTCTCGCCAGTGGGAATGAAGACAGTACGATCCAACTATGGGATCTTAGGGCAGGCAAACCCATTCGCACCCTCAATAATGGAGAAGCTGTCAGAGCGATCGCTTTTGGTCGAGATAGCAAAACCCTTGTCAGCGAGAGTTATAATCAAATCGTCAAAATCTGGAATCTGCAAACCGGCGAACTCATCTCTACACCGATTAAAGATTCAGGCATCGTTTTCGTGAATGCTGTCGCTTTGCATCCGAATGGTCGGATACTTGCAAGTGCCTTAGGCGGATCGGAGGGCACTCTAAACCTGTTTAATTTGCAAACTGGCAATGCAATCAATCCTCTTACAGGGTCTTTTAGCGTCGTCTCCTCACTCGCTTTCACCCCAAACGGTCAGACTCTTGTTAGTGGTAACTTTGACGGAACAATTACCTTCTGGGAACCCCAGTAATTATACTCAGGACTTACGCAATATCACCACATCTGGGGGCAACCACAGGGGAATTGCCCCTACAAAACGCTTCTAGCTGGGAGCCAACTCCCTATCGCTGCATCTGCTGTTCCAACAGTTTTTGCGCTCTCGGCTTGTAAATTAAATAGAACAACGCCTCAATGTAACGCAGCAAATCTTCGCGGTTTTCCTTAGAAGTATGATTCCAGAAGCCGTAAATCCGAGCTAAAGATAGCAGTTTGCTTGTGTGAATCTTCCACGTATAGGCGCTATAAACTCGGTCAATGGCTCGCGTGGAAATTTCATACCAGTAGTTAGGATTCTGGTCGCACTTAGAGACAAACTCCAGAATTTTTTCTGCCATATCTTCAAGATTCGTCGGGTTAATGTAGAACCCATTAAACTTATCCTGAATAATCTCTAAGGGACCACCAAACTGAGTGGCAAATGTCGGTAAACCAGAAATCATCGCCTCCAAAATTGTCAAACCAAAAGCTTCAAACAGCGCCGGTTGAACAAAGACACCTTGGCGATCGGCAATCACGCGATAAATTTCACCGGAATCGGTTTTAGAAAGGCGCACGCCCAGCCAGCGAATTTTGCCTTGTAGATTGTACTGTTCAACGATCTGGTAAAGCTTGACAATTTCGTCTTTTTCTTCGTTATCGGTTGATTCCTCAACACGCAATTTCCCAGCAACTAAAATTAAGTTGCAATGTTCTTGTAACGCTTCGTTCTTACCAAAACACTCAGCCAAGCCGGTGAGGTTTTTAATTCGGTCGAGACGTGCCATTGAGAAGAGGGGACGCTTGTTGGGGTCGTCCAACTTCCCAAATATCTGGGATGGATCTTCGAGGGTAAAGAGCATTTCATCGAGACGGGCGCGATCGCTCGGTGTCCGATCTTCGGTACGCGAATAGGGAAAATAAGCTTTCTCATTTACCCCAGGCGGCACCACGTTGAATTTGGGGCTAAATAGCTCAATTCCACTCACTACATGGTACAAATCCGGCATTGTGAAACACTTGTAAGACTCATACTGTCCCACACTATCCGGCGTCCCGACAATTTCTTGATAAGTGCTGCTAATGATGAAATTTGCCGCATTCATTGCAATTAAATCGGCGGTGAATTGTAGGGAGAAATGATACTTTTCGTCCAAATCGTTCCAGTAGAGGTTACTGAAAAGATATTTAGATTTTTCTAAAGCGTGGGCAATGTTGCACTGAGTCACTTTCAAGCGACGCGCCAGTAGAAATGCCACTAAATTGCCGTCGGAATAATTTCCGACAATTAAGTCGGGCTTACCATGAAATTCTGCCAGCAGTTCTTTTTCCGAATCGATGGCGTAGCTTTCTAGATAAGGCCAAAACTCAAACCGGGAGATCCAGTTTTGAGTCACGTTGGGATTAAACTCGCGCAAAGGCACCCGCAAAATCCAGGCATTTTCTGTGTCGTGGACTTTTTCCAGGCGTTGGTTACACAAAGTACCATCGCTATTGGG
Organism: Coleofasciculus sp. H7-2; assembly: GCF_042747725.1. NCBI lineage: Bacteria > Bacillati > Cyanobacteriota > Cyanophyceae > Coleofasciculales > Coleofasciculaceae > Coleofasciculus > Coleofasciculus sp. H7-2. The sequence goes on along the minus strand of NZ_JBHZGO010000004.1, from coordinate 20,844 downwards.
AATCAGGCGAGAGAGAATGATCACCTTTGGCTCAACACCCAGGATATCCAACCCAGCCAGTGAGAGGTCTTCTTGCATCTGCTGTTCGAGACTCTTGGCTTGGTCGAGGACGTAAACGACCTGCCCGCCAGTATCTGGACGCCCCAAGACGCCTTCTTGCCCAAACCAACCGTGGGGAGACACTAGGACAATCCGGAAGACCATTGGAATCCGGGAGAGAAAGGCTTCTAGAGTCTGGTGATCGGGGGAGTCGAGGAGTTCATCAAGAATTTCCAGAGTTTCCCGCACCCGTCCGGCGGTGTTTCCCCACCCAGGCTCAAAGCCCATTCCTTGCAAATCATACCGAAATTCTTCGTAGCGTTGCTCAGAAGGGCGATCGCCCAAAAATGCCAAAGCTTGTTTGACGCGCTTAGAGAGTTGCTGCTGCGATTGAATCCGCCCGTTGATCAGCAGTTGCAGATTGTTGTAGGAGTGGACGCTTAAGAATTTATATAAGCTCTCCAGCCATTGTCCGGGGTCTTGAAAGAGTTTGCTCGATAAATAGCGGTTGAGATACTGCACCCCCTTACCAATATTTTTAGGGTCGCGAATTGTCGGAGTATAGTCATAAAATGGTTGAAAATCGAGTTCTAGGATGTCGCCTTCCTGAGGATGGAAGCGATTCACCAGGCGATCGCGTACATCCAGCAGTTCTTGCACCGTCATTGGTTCGACGCTTAAATCTTCCGTTAACCGATAGATTTCTTGAGAAGCAATGGTTGGGCGGACGATCAAACAGATGTTTCCCTCCTCACGAATAATTTCTTGAGTGTAGTAAATTAATTTTCCTAAATGGGAGGATTGATCAAAATGTTCAGGCTTCTGATGATTTGTGCAGTATTCGGAAAAAGCGTTGAGAATGTCGTTTCTCAGTAAATACGGCTTGTCCTGTTGGCGTAACTCACTAACAAATTGGCGCAGATCGATTTTTTCATCACTCTCTAGAACAGCCTGAATCAGATCGGACATGACAACTCCCTAGATTAATTCAAGAACATTCACAAAGACTAAATTACAAAATGTTTTTCCTAGTGACGCCCTTCGGAAGGTGGAAGGAGTAAGCCTCAAGGCAAAATTAATTCACCCTTCATCTTTCTTAAGAGTGAATCGGCTAGGATATGCCTAGCCTAGCTTCTTTTGACGCTATTGTGTATCACAAAGCGTAAATTTCTCCGTATTTTTGCTGAATATAACGAATGAAGGGGTTGATGCTTAAAGAATTGCCAGTGACGCGCTCGATAATTTCAGCGGCGGTATACTTCCGTCCATGTTGGTAAATATTCTCTCTCAGCCAATTATGTAGAGTGCTGAAATTCCCTTGCTCGATTTCGGTGGGAATTTGGGGATTCGCCTTCAGTGCTGCTTCAAAAAACTGGGCGCTCATCATGTTGCCAAGGGTATATCCCTGAAACATTCCGCCGATGCTGCCAGTGTACCAATGGACATCCTGCATGACGCCAACGCTGTCGCTGGGGGGGACAACACCCAAGTCAGATTTGTAGCGTTCTCTCCAAGCTTCCGGGAGATCGCGCACTGCCAGGTTGCCTTCCAGTAGCGCCAATTCTAAGTCAAAGCGGATCATGACGTGCAGGTTGTAGGTGACTTCGTCGGCGTCGGTGCGGATGAGCGATCGCTCGACTTTATTAATCGCCCGGTAGAATGTCTCTAGGGATACATTACTGAGTTGATTTGGGAAAGCTGCTTGCAGTTGCGGATAGCAGAATTTCCAGAAGTTGCGGCTGCGTCCCACCAAATTTTCCCACAACCGCGATTGGCTTTCATGCACGCCAGATGAGGTGCCCCTGGCTAAAGGCGTCCCTTCATATTCTAAGTTAATCCCTTGCTCGTACAAGGCGTGTCCCATCTCGTGAATGCTGCTAAACAGTGCCTGCCCTAGATCGTTCTCGTAGACGCGGGTAGTAATTCGCACATCCCCAATCGAGAAATTGGTCATAAATGGGTGCAGTGTTTTATCTTGCCGCCCCCGTTGGAAGTCATACCCAATCTGTTCGATTACCTTTAAGCTAAACGCTAGCTGTTCGGCTTCTGAGAAAGATTGGCGCAAGCAAGTATCATCGGCAATCGGCTGAGAAGCGATCGCATTTACAATTGGAACCAGTTCTTGACGGAGTTCAGCAAAGAGCGATCGCACGGTTGAAGCCTTCATGCCGTAATCGGCACCGTCAATCAGCGGATCTGCAATATGCTCGTAGCCAGGGAAAAAATTGGCATAGTTGCGGCACAGTTCTAGCGTTTTTTCCAGATAAGGCTGCACGGCGGCAAAGTTATTTTCCGGACGCGCTTTTGCCCAAGCACCATAAGACTGAGTTCGGTGGAGAGACATTTTTGCCATAAAATCTGCTGGCACCCGCACCGCGCGATCGTAGCTGCGTCTGGTGACACGAATTAGGCTGGCTTCATCGGAGTCATAGGGCAAGCTTTCCTCATAGGGGCGCAAATCTTCCAACAGTTGCGCGATCGCTGGATCGCTAAACTTGGTGTGGGCAATTTGCCTGAGAGTCGCCATCTGACGCCCCCTCGCCGCTGCACCCCCTGGCGGCATATAGGTTGCTTGATCCCAGTAGAGTAGAGAAGACGCTGAATTGATATCGTCAATTTCGGTAAGGCGAGTTCTGAGTTCTTGAAGTTTGGGGTGAGTCTTTTCCAGAGTCTGCATGATTCGCTGTTAATGCTCGTTTTCTATAGTGTGGCGCAGACAGCAACAAATATACGTCCAACCACCGTTCACGATATGTCACTTTCCCCAGCTTGCTCAAGCGCAAAAGCGACGACAGTTTCACTCAGTCGGATACCTCTATTTCTCATGCGCTCGATAGCTTGCTGCATTGAAACTAGATACCCGTCTCGCTTGGCACGCAGCAAAATACCTATAGAACCTGTTAGTGAAAGACCGCTTAATCTAGCAATCCGCCTACCAACGGCTTCGTCGATGCAGACGGTTTGAATACCTTGATTCATTGCCATCTGAATGACAGCTGCCTCGCCTCGATCCAGTGAATTTATCAAAATGGGGGATATCGCAAGGGGAATTGACCATTTTTGCAGCCAACTTGCAGCCTCAAATTCTGCTACTGCAAATCCTGTAGTACCACCTGCCAGAATCTCTTGGCATACTTCAAAAGGAACCAATACTTGATCGTAGAGCGATCGCAAAATATTTAAATCACCCACAGCAGCCACCAAAGCAATAAGCGGTGCCGTGTTGATGACAATTCTTTCAGTCTCAGGCATTTTCTAGATCGGATAAAAGTTCCTCTTCTGTTAAATCGATCATAGCTACCCGATAACGATGCAAATTCAGCAAAAAAGAGACTCTATCTGTGCCCACTAATGTAGCTGCCATGCCTGAAGAAATGCGTTTCATTTCAAACAGCTTAACTGCCATAGCCATCTTCGCTTCTTGCTCAAACTGTTCCTGGGTCTGTTGCAAGGCATCGGGAAGTGTCTCTGGGTAGTTGATTGTGAGTTGTAACGACATATTGCCTTGATAAATTTTAGAATGGTTTCTAAAAAGTCCTGTGCTTGCTGGAGCAAAATGTAAAGAGCCTGATTAGTCATCTGGGTATATATGCGATCGCGCTCTTCCCCAGATCCTAACTTATCCTTTTTAAAGGACTCGGCGGAAACTTCTTATTCCCTAATATCCCCAATTAAAAGCTGAAACCGCTTATTTTTTCGCAAGCAATCCAAATCTGGATCGGTTTGAGCTGCTGGTAGATATTTAGGACGATTTATCTGAATTGCCTGTTGCAAATAATCGACGGCTAATGTTACTTTTCCTTGAAAAGCGTAACAGTAACCTTTATTGTAGATGCCGTTAGCATGATTGGGTTTGATTTCGAGGGATTTGTCGATACTCGCCATCGCTTCTCGATACTTACCCAATTTGATTAGGGCGTAACCCCGATTGTCCCAGGCTTCATAATTATTAGGACCGCATTCTACGGCTTTGTCATAGCAGGCGATCGCTTCTTTCACTTGCCCCAATCTCCGCAAGATTAAGCCCCGGTTGTTCCAAGCCTGAGTCTCGTTCGGCTGAATTTCTATCGCCTTGTCATAACAGGCTAGTGCTTCTTTTTGGCTACCCAATTTAGACAGCACTGTACCGCGATTCATCCAGGCACCCAGATGATCTGCCTTGATTTCTATCGCTTTGTCATAAGATGCGATCGCGTCTTTATCGCTACCTGAAACCATTAAAGCGCAGCCCAGATTATACCATACTTCTGGATCGTCAGGATTAATTTTTAACGCTTTTTTATAACTAGAGATTGCCCGTTGATGTTTACCCAAATTAATTAGGGCATTGCCTCGATTGCTGAGGGCTTTGTAATAGTCTGCGTTAATTTTAATCGCTCTGTCATAGCAGGCGATCGCTTCTTGATTTCGCCCTAAAATAACTAGAGTATTCCCTTTATTTGCCCAAGCTTCGTAGTGGTCTGATTCAATCTCTAGTAATCGGTCATAGTTAGCGATCGCTCTTTCATGTTGCCCCCACTCATCCAGCGCAATCCCTCGGTTTAACCAGATACGAACATCATCAGGATTGAATTCTAAGGCTCTATCAAAGCTATCAATCGATTCTGGGTAGCGTTTTAAGTGTCCCAGCGCTAGGCCCCGGCAAGCCCAAGCATCTGCATGATGAGGGAGGCGCTGGATCGCGCATTCAAAATGCGCGATCGCTGTTTCAAAGTCTCTGGACTCTAAACAGTTCATGCCCTGGCGAAATAGAATTTCAGCTTCCATATAATTTTGTCCTCGGCGGAGGATTGCGATCGGTTTCTTACCCCAATCCTAACGGTTGCTTCTAGAGGAATAGGAATAGTAAAAATGTCCGACGACTAAAGTCGCGGCTAAACAAACAAAGTCTGCCTTCGCAGGCTAATATAAAGCCTGCTCTCGTCAGGCTTCGTTCTTCTAGCTCCAGGCTTCTAGGCTGTGGGCGTATATTTGCTGTCATCGGGATGCTCCCCTATCTCCAACCCTACATGGAAGGGGAATGAGCAATAAAACTGGATCAAAACTTTGGTGCTTCCAGCAGCGCCTCAAACAAATCCTGACCGCGAATCGCGTCAAAATCTGAGTCGTATTTCGCCATTTCCCAATATTTTTCTGCACTCAGATGAATCGCTTGTTGCAAGTTGTGGACTGTCTGCTCGACATTGCCCAGCAAGGCATAGTAGCAAGCTTTGTTATACCAGGCGGTGGGGTAGTCAAACTGAAGTTCTAACGCTTTATCGCAAGCAGCGATCGCTTCTTCGTAGCGACCTAATTTCCCTAGAGCAATGGCTTGGCTGAACCAAGCTTTGTAGTATTCCGAATTAATTTCCAGACTTCTCTGGAAGCTGGAAATTGCCTTTTCATAAAGACCCCAGTCATTTAGGGTAATGCCCCGGTTATACCAAGCATTGCCGGAATCTGGTTTAAACTCAATCGCTCGGTCATAGCTGTGAATTGCCTGTTCGTAATGATTGAGTTGGGCAAGAGCATTGCCTCGGTTGTACCATGCCCAGTAGGCGTCTGGGCGCAGCTTCAGGGTGCGGTCAAAGCTGGCGACCGCTTTTTCATAGAAACCCCAGTCAATCAAGGTAATGCCCCGGTTGTGCCAAGCAGCGGCAGCATCCGGGTTAAATTCAATGGCGCGATCAAAGCTGTTGAGCGCCTGTTCGTAGCGACCTAATTTCCCCAGCGCAATGCCCCGGTTGAACCAAACCCAAGAAGCATCGGGTTGAATTGACAAGGCGTAGTCGAAGCTGGCGATCGCTTCCTCGTGGCGACCTAAATTCCCTAGGGCGAAACCCCGTTGCGATAGGGCATCGGGGTAATGGGGTTCGCACTTGAGGGCGCTGTCTAAACAAGCGATCGCCGCTTCATATTTTGCCGACTGAAGCTGGCGTAGTCCTTGTTGGAAAAAGAATTCTGCTTCGAGAGTAATAGTTTGACCCATAAAATCTTGCATCTTGCTTTAGGAGGATCTTATGTTTAAGATTCCCAAAACACTAACATAACTCAACATCAAGACGGCAAATCCCTTCCTAAAATAGATTCAAAGCAAGAACAATAAGTTCCAGATGAAGTCTGGGTAAGACATTCAGCCGCTGTGGGCAATGTAAAATTTCTGGGGCGGCGGTATAGCGTAATCCCTGCTGGAAAAGAATTTTACTGCCAAATCTTGAGACTGACTCCTCAAATCCCCCGGCTAGACATGGGATGATTTCAGCTAAAAGGACAACTAACATGACTCAACAGATAGGTGAAACCTACCGCATCGAACGCGACTCAATGGGCGATCGCCAAATCTTGGATAACGTTTACTACGGTATTCAGACGCTGCGGGCGATGGAAAATTTCCCGATTAGTGGAATTAAGCCGTTGCCCACTTATGTCGATGCCTGCGTGCTGATTAAGAAAGCCGCAGCGATCGCCAATGGGGAACTTGGCTGCATTCCCAAAGAAATCAGTCAGGTGATTGTTCAGGCGGCGGATGAAGTGCTTGCCGGGAAGTTCCGCGATCAGTTTGTCGTGGATGTCTACCAGGCGGGTGCGGGGACTTCGCACCACATGAATATCAATGAAGTGCTGGCGAATCGGGCGCTGGAACTGCTGGGGGATAAAAAGGGCAATTACCAGCGCGTCAGCCCCAACGATCATGTCAATTACGGTCAATCTACTAACGATGTAATTCCCACGGCGATTCGGATTGGGGCGCTGGTGGCGCTGGAGAGGACGCTATACCCAGCCTTATCCGATGCGATCGCTGCTTTAGATAACAAAGCTGAGGAATTTCAGGATATTGTCAAATCTGGAAGAACCCATCTGCAAGACGCCGTACCCGTGCGACTGGGCGAAAACTTCCGCGCTTGGGGGCAAATTCTCGCAGAACACATGATTCGCATCGAGAGGGCGTCTGAAGATTTAATGGCGCTGGGTTTGGGTGGAAGTGCGGCGGGAACTGGGTTAAATACCCATCCCCAATATGGCGATCGCGTTGCCCAATTATTATCAGAATTAATCGATCAACCCTTGCGCCCAGCCCCTCATCTGATGGCGGCAATGCAGAGTATGGCACCTTTTGTCAGCGTTTCCGGTAGCCTGCGGAACTTAGCCCAGGATTGCGTCAAGATATCCCATGACTTACGGCTGATGGATTCCGGACCAAAAACAGGTTTAAAGGAAATTCAGCTACCGCCAGTACAGCCTGGATCGTCGATTATGCCAGGGAAATATAACCCGGTGATGGCAGAAATGACTTCGATGGTGTGTTTTCAGGTGATGGGGTACGACAATGCGATCGCTTTAGCCGCCCAAGCGGGACAGTTAGAGTTAAATGTGATGATGCCGCTGATTGCCTATAACTTGATTCACAGTATTGAAATTTTGGGCAATACCTTAAGCGCACTGACGCAGCGTTGTTTGGAGGGAATTACCGCCAACCGCGATCGCTGCCTTGCCTATGCAGAAGGAAGCCTCGCCCTCGTCACCGCCCTCAATCCCCACATCGGCTATCTGAATGCGGCTGCTGTTGCCAAAGAATCTCTAGAAACTGGCAAATCCTTGCGGCAAATTGTCCTAGAACGAGGTTTGATGAGTTCCGAAGAACTAGCCAAGGTCTTAGACTTAGAGGAAATGAGTGCCATGTCAGGAGTGCAGCGTCCGGAGTTGTAGATACACCAAAATTTGCATCTATCTAAAAGTCCAGAGTTAATCATTCAAAACTCAGACGCGATAAATCAGACGCGATAAATCAGACGCGATAAATCAGACGCGATAAATCAGACGCGATAAATCAGACGCGATAAATCGCGTCTCTACTTTCTAACCAGGAGTCTCTTTCGATGCATAGTCATGATGGTTTGACCCAGTTGACTTTTCACTATATTGATGGTCACACAGAATCCTTTACTATCTATGAGTCAGTAGAGGAAGGCTTAGAAACGAAGCAGGAAATTCGGCAAGAAGTCCGTCGGCTTTTAGATAAATCCTGGTGGATTCTCCATTTAGCTGAAGAAACAGTTTTTATTAACACCTCCAATATTATCAAAGTTGAGGTGAAGCCCCCGATTCCTCACCTCCAGGGAGAAGATGTCTTCTCGAATGTCCAGCGGGTAACTGCCCTGACTCGTGGCAGCAATCGCTGACGAGTTGAGATTTTAGATTGAAAATTGCCAGGTCTTCATAGAGAATTGGAGACTGGCAATTCTCGCTTTAATTGAAAGTTCAAAATTCTTGTATTGGCTCAATCCTAAATCCCAAATTCAGAATCATGAAACCTTCCGTTAGTTTAATTCGCGCTAATTCCTACGATCGGCAATTATTGCGAGAATCCGTGGAAAGTTTGCTGGAACCGTTGGGAGGAATCAAAGTTTTTGTAAAAGCAGGCGATCGCGTTCTCCTCAAGCCCAATTTACTCACTGGCGGGCATCCGAGTCAAGAATGCGTCACCCGTCCCGAACTGGTTCACTGTGTTGCCAAACTGGTACAAGAAGCGGGTGGCAAGCCTTTCCTGGGGGATAGTCCCGCGTTTGGCAGTGCAATGGGTGTGGCAAAGGCAAATGGTTATCTTCCCCTCATGGAAGAACTCAATCTGCCGCTAGTGGAATTTACAGGGAAGCGTTACCAAACCGTTAGCGAAGGATTCAACCATCTGTTGCTGTGCAAAGAAGCAATGGATGCAGATGTGGTAATAAACCTGCCTAAATTGAAATCCCACTGTCAGCTAACGATGACAATGGGCGTCAAAAATTTATTCGGCTGCGTACCGGGAAAAATGAAAGCCTGGTGGCACATGGAAGCGGGGAAAGATAGCGTCCGATTTGGGGAAATGTTAGTAGAAACCGCAAGGGCAATTAATCCCACCCTAACGATTTTAGATGGAATTATCGGGCATGAAGGTAACGGCCCCAGCGGTGGCGAACCTCGCTTCTTAGGCATTTTAGCGGCATCGGCTGATGTGTTTGCCCTAGATCGTGCGATTGTAGAAATCCTCAATGTAGATCCTCTCAACGTCCCTACTGTGGCGGCTTCCATGAGGTTAGGACTTTGCACAAATCTGGAGAAAATTGACTTTCCCCAACTGCATCCGGAGAATCTAAAGGTGCTGGATTGGCAACTGCCTACTAACATGATGCCTATCGACTTTGCCATGCCTCGCGTGATTAAGTCTACGTTCAGGCATCTTTATATCCGGTTTATCAAGGAACCAATGAACGCCTACGCAGGACGATAAGAGTTTGCTAATAAAAAAACTCGGTTTCTATAGAAACTGGGTTTGGAAAGCCATCAAATAAACAATTTTGAGGCAGATTCGGTAAATTCTGTTACAGTAAGATACAAAATCATCAGCGTAATCTATTATCTACCCTCCGATTGCTTAGGAAGACCGCCCTGACTCATGCTAGAGGCGGTTTTTTTCTGCCTACCAACTGAAAACTCTTGGCGGCACGGAAAGTATATTCTTCAAAAAGGGATCGGGTGTGTTTTCCGGGTTAAAGATCGAAATAACGCCGGAACCGAGGATCTAAATGGTTGGTTTTGCGCTGGTTACAAGGGAGACAGAGGGTGTGCAGATTGCTGATGTCATTGGAACCGCCACGAGAGAGCGGTATGATGTGGTCAATCGTGAGGTTTGCTTCTAGCGCCATTTTGCCACAACTTTGGCACTGATAGCGATCGCGCTCAAACACATACTTCCTGACTTCTGGCGGGATGCGAATTCTGGGCGTTTTAGTCATAAAATGCTCTTGTAAACACGATCCCACGCTGCAATGAATCCAGACAATCAAACAACTACAGGTGCTGATGCGATTGATGTAGCGATCGCGCAGGGAATTGATTTTGACGGTTCCCCGATTCCAACACCCAAACTAGAATTATACACAAAAGTAATGGGGCTGGAAGCTGGGCGGCAGCGCAGCGGCGTATCCAATACCATGCGTTCTAGAATTGTTCGCATCGGTGCTAAGCATATTCCCCAGGAAGAACTCAACCAGATGCTAATCGACGCCGACTTTGCGCCGCTGAAAGAAAAAGAAATCGCTTTTTACTATAGCGGTAAATAGGATCAGCAACTGTAATCTTTATCCCCTGGAGGAATGCAACTCCAGGGGGTTTTGTTTAGGAATTTGATACACAAGGATAGCTGCCATCAAATACAAGCGATTACTATTTTCGACGATCATCCTGATGAAGAACGGTTTGTCACAATTGGCATGAATGGTTTAGGACAAATTCTCGTCGTGGTTTACACATATCGGGAGGAAAAAATTCCGATTATCTCAGCACGTAAAACAACCAAAAGTAAACGTAAAATGTACGAGGAATAAATGATGAAACCAGAGTACGATTTCAGCCAAGGCAAGCAGGGTGCCATCGATCCAACTTCACCTGGCAAAACCCGCATTACCATTCGACTTGATGATGACATTCTAGAATGGTTCCGCAGCCAAGTACACGCAGTAGGTGGAGGAAATTATCAAAGTTTGATTAATAAAGCACTACGCGAATACATTCAGCACCGCGAAGAATCATTAGAACAAATTTTGCGCCGCGTGTTGCGAGAGGAGTTACACAACCTCCGATGAGACAAGCATTCATAGGTAGTGCTAAAATCCTGCTTCTCCCCCTGGAATTATATTCATCCAGGGTTTTTGCTGATGAATTATAGTGCTGTTTTCTTAGTTAATCATCTTACGAAGATCGTCAAGCGGCGACTCGGTTTGGGGGATTTCTAATTCATCAGGAATAAACTCTACATTTACTCTGATTCTAAATTTGCCTTTTTGCCAGCTTTTAGCACCCAACTTTAAAACTTCACAATCTACACCATTATTTAACCAAAATTTTGGATTTATTTGGATTCCGTTTTGCTGTAAAGCAACATATAAAATATCTGGTACATATCTTGGTTCTGTAAATGCAAGCTTCACTGCATACCTAATTTTACCTACCTTAAATAAAGTATCGTTGAATGACAAAACATCATCGTTACCACAGTTTTGCAGATATGAATTCTCTTCCATATCAATTTTCGTCCTTAAAGTTTTGTTTTGAACAATTCTTCAGTCGGCTTAAGCCGACTTTAGCTACTCGCTGTGGGAATTAATTCCCTGGCGGTTGATCGCCTTTCCTGCCATCCCGCCTTGAACTCAAGTTCAAGGCTAATAGCGAAAGTCCGTTGAAACGGACTAACAGATGTAATCTGAATATCCTGGCACAATTACCAAGATATCTATGCCTTAACTTTAAAGGTTCACAGCGTCTGTTACTTTAGATGAGTTAACAACATCGTTATCATTTGTACTGCCATTGAAAGTTTCTGGATTAGGCGAAACTGGGATAACGTCAGATTGAGCAATTACAGGCAGTTGACGATCATACAATCCTATCGCCTGCAAACAACCGTTGATACTTTCAACCGCAAAGTTGTAAGCAGCAATTTTTTGCTCAACTGTACTTTGGAGCCGACGATTATTAGCAATTTTCTCCTCAGCTTCTTGTTCTAGCGTTTGCTCTAAATAAGCACGAGCCTGAGTGTATTGCTGTAATATTTCATCAGCTTGATGCGCTGCCATTGGCAATAAATTAGTAGTGAGAGTTTGATTAACGGTTGCTGGAAAACCGCTACTAATTGTTGCTTTAACTTTTGGCTCAAAATCTAACTTCAACAACTGACGAATTGCCGGTTCTGCTGCTATCATGCTTTCACAACCGTAGCTTTGAGAAGTTTGCGATAAGGTTTGTCGGAATTGATAAATGGAAAATGTGTCTTCATCGTAAAACTTAGGACTTTCGCGGACATAACGATTGCATTCGTCACTCGCTGCATTCTTTAAAGCATGATGAATCTGTTTTTCTATCTCTTTTAACTTTTGCTCAATCCCGCCATCATTGCCTAGCAAACGATACAGTTGCCGATAGTATTCAGATTTCCGAACTCGTTCAATTAAACACTGGAATAGGTTGGTAACTACTTCCTGACAAGACTCTTTCAAGATATCCTCTAGTTGATTCGCCAAGTAATAAAGCGCCTCAACTAAAACGGCAATCAAAGGTGCTGTAGAATTGCGGGGATGGCTAAGGATGGCGCGACTATAAGCATCTGCAACCGAGAAAGTATCCAGCAACTCATCTAAACGACGAACCATCCGAGATTGTAGTTGGCGAAAATCTCCCTCGAAAGCACTAGATTGACCTGTCACAACCTGATTTAATTCTTCTGTGATATGTTGGTGAAATTCTTGACCAATTTGCTGTAACTGCTGGTTGAGGCGTTGTAATTCCTGCGTCTTCATTGCCTCAATTTCGCGGGGTTGGCTATCCAAATCGCGCAGTGCAGATTGGTAATATTTCTTTAGGCTAATGCACACGTCTTCGAGATCGTCAGCCAGATTTTTAAACAGTTGAGGACGCTTCTCTTTAGTCAGATAGTCGGTGATAGCAGTGCGAAATTCCTCAATCCCGCTATCTTTAATTAGCTGCTCTATGAGTGGCTTACCCCATTCGTTGAGAATCCGTACATAGTTTTGATTTGGTGATTCCCAACCACGAACTTCTGTCCGGAACTGAGTTGAAGACAGCTTGCCAGAGTTGGCACAGTAATTATTAAACTCGCTAACAAAGGGGTGAGGTTCTTCTGCACCTGCTAAGAAGGTATCTAACCCCCAGAGATTATTGCGATCGCCTGCAACTCTCAGCAGGCTACCATAAAATCCTAGTAACCCACTGGTTTTATAAAACCGGGTGGGAGGCTGAAACTGCGAACTAATCAAATTATCCAACCGTCGCCGCAGTTCTGGCTTGAACCAAGTGATATCAATGTAGTTGAAGACATAGAACACGCGATCGCGTATTCCCGGATTCCCCCGCATCGTTTCTAGGAGTTCCGTTTCTTCCTTCGTCATGTCCCCATCTTTGGCATACTTGAGGATGCAAGCCACGGCTGAGGTGTCGGGGTGCTTAATCTTGTCGTAAGTTAGCTGAGCATCTCGCTCAACTGGCGCATCAATCCCCGGCGTATCGACGATTATGTTGCCATCTTTCAAGAGGGGATGGTTGCAGTGATATTCAATCCGCTTCAAAACTGCACTATTTTTGCCGCGACGAGCGTAATCTGCTGCTTGTTGGAGATTGGAGAAGTTAAACTGCTCCATAGGATATGTAGCATTGCTGACAGTTTGGATGCGATCGCGATTTGCTACGAATCCCTCCAGCAACAACATCAGCGCATTCGCTTGTTTTGCTCTTTCTGATTTACTTTCTCCACCCTCGATCTCGATAATCGCTGTGCATCCATCGCGTAGCAATTGAATCACTTCAGGCTGATTAATATTACTAGCTGTCCCTAATCCCAGCAGCTGAGACAGCGCACTTGCCTGTTCCCGAATTTCCACCTCACTCAGAAATGTCAGCACCACTCGTTCTTTATCGGGTTCGGCATACTCGATATAACATTCCGTGCCTGTAGCGTGTCCCTCTGCACTGTAAAGCAATTCCCGCTCTAACAGAGCGTTAATTAGCATAGATTTACCCGCACTAAATGCCCCAGCAAACACAATCTCAAACTTAGGAGAAATCGCTTTACCAAGGGATGTCTGCACGGGTGTAACATCTTGCGATCGCAGAGACGGCTCCTGATGCAACAGTTGTAGTATAGTCTCGACCTGTTCTTTCAGATTTTGACACTGAGGTGGCAATTCAGGCACAGTTTGCATCCTATTAATATAAAGTAGAAGCCTTTACGCATATCTTAGGAATGGCAATTCATGACGGGTATCGTGGAATTACCGATATAATTAGTAATTAGCCCAGTAATACCAGTATATTTACCAGTCTTTAATTAATGAAAGTATTTGCTATTCGACTCAAGCCACAGCAAGATTTAAAACTAAGTTTACAAGATTTTGCAACTCAGCAAAATATTCAAGCTGGCTTTATCTTAACCGGAATTGGTAGTTTAAAAAAGGCAATTATTCGCTTGGCAAATCACAGGTATAGTACAGCTTTTAACGATAACTTTGAAATTCTTTCTCTCAATGGTACCCTGGCAACTACCGGCATCCACCTGCATATTGCGATCGCTAATAAGGAAGGCAAAACTATTGGTGGACATTTAATGGAAGGCTGTATTATCTATACAACCGCCGAAATTGTCATCGGAGCTAGCGAAGAATTCACTTTTTTAAGAACAATTGACGAGCAGACTGGATATAAAGAGTTAGAAATTTTATCAACTACCAGTTATTAAGCATCTGCTACTCAGCTTTAAGTTTTTTAACGCAAAGGAAGCAAAGGTTTACGCTTTCGGTACGCAAAGAATGGCTACCTCTATTCCTCTGCGTTTAAATTTTATTTTTAAATACTGGGTGAGCTATAACGTTTCTCATTTGGATGAAATACAGCAATTAGGGTTGTGAGTGAGTAGGGGCGAAGCATTCTTGTTTAAAATATTGGATTAACCGAGAGTTGAATGGCACTGACTTAAGCTGTAGGGAATGGTTGTAGCTTGCTTCCGCGTAGCGGTACGAAGGAAGCGGTACGATAGTGAAACCCAACTTCCTATAGAGGTTGCTGGGTTTCGTTCCAAGGGCCCAGCCTACGGAATTTTGGCTTATTTCAGTGCCATTCAACCGAGAGTTTATCTGCAAGAATGCGAAAGCCCTTACAGGTGTACCTCACCCAATTACTGATGACCTCATTGAAAATAAGTAGTTCTAGAGCTAAAGTTTTTCCTGACACCAAAGAATGCAAATAGGAAAAGGTTAAGGATGAATTAAGGCTTTAACAAATTTTGCTTGTTCGCCTGAGTCATCGAATAGACGCCGACTGAGTTTAAGTAGGAAATTAGAAGGTTTTTCCATCTGTAGATAGTAAATCTAACTGTCACATCCCCTTGAATTGAATGATGGGAGGGCGTTAAAACTAAGTTTATAGTTAGGAAAGTCAGATTACAGAGCGGATTGTAATTGAGGGTTATGGTTTCAGATAAATTTCGCCGTCAGTTACGTCAGGAAGCAAATCTTTGGCGAACTGAGGGGCTGATTGATGCTCAACTATACGAACAGTTATCAGAGCGTTATCAATTTAATAGCCTGGAGACTGCTGCCCGCGATCGCTTTGTGATGATCTTGTTAGGCTTGGGGAGTATCCTCATCGGGTTGGGGACAATTAGTTTTGTGGCTGCGAACTGGCAGGAGTTGCCGCGAAATGGCAAGGTGACGCTGCTACTGAGTTTGTTTATCGGGGTAAATACTGCTGGTTTTTATCTGTGGCGGCGTCCGAATGGGGCGCAACAGCGTCTCGGTCATGGATTCTTGCTGTTAGGAGCAATAATTTTAGGGGCGAATATGGGGCTGATGGGTCAGATGTTTCACATCAGTAGCTCCTTCTATGAGTTATTACTAGCTTGGGGAGTAGGTGTGCTAGCAATGGCTTACAGCCTGCGTTTGACTTCCTTGAGCGTGCTGGCGATTATCATTATCGGGTTGGGTTACTGGAGTTTTTGGTGGAACTGGGAAGGAGCAAGCTGGTCAAATTCCTACTATTATGAGGAGTTTTCTTGGTCATCCCAGATGGGACAACATATGCCGCTGTTGGCAAGCTTGATGTTTGTGCCGCTGGCATACTGGTGTCGTTCGCGGGTTATTTTTGGACTGGGAGCGATCGCAGTCATTTCTTCCTTGGAAGCCAACCTCCGACCGCTCAGCTTAGGACTATTTAATCTATTTTCCCTGAAATCTACAGGTTTAGTATTAGCGATCGCGTTGGCACTGCCCCCCGCGCTGTTGTGGGGCTATGATGACTCCCTGTGGGTCTACAGTGACTTAAATCGGGTTCCAAAGCCAAACCACCAAATCCCCCCAGCCGCCTCTTGGCAAGGGGGAAGCTGGGGAGGTTCCTTTAGACCCCTCGCCCGTCGTTTGGCGCTGGTATTCCTAGGCGTCGTACTTTATCTGTCGTCCTCGCTTTGGTTCTGGGGTGTTTTATTCAAAATGTCTTCTGCGGAGCAATCCGCGAGAGTCACCTGGTTTCCCCTCGTGGATGTATTGATTTTGAGTGGTTTGGCAATCTTTGCGTGGTTGCGTCTGGTGTGGCTTTCCAGAAGCCCTCGCACTCGTCGGGAGGAAATTCTGACCACAATTGCCATCGGTGTCTTCATCTGCTTCATGGCGGGGATACCTGTTTGGCATCTCACCGTCCAGCCAATTCCCCTGCTTGCCACTTTTATTGGCAATGTGCTGTTGTTCTTGTTGGCGGCGGGGTTGATGCGCGAAGGGCTAGCACAAGCAGAACGCAGCGCCTTCTGGGGGGGCATGATGCTATTAATTCTGCGAATTCTGACCTGGTTTGTGCTGTCTGCGACGGGATTAGTCTTCAAATCCCTGCTGTTTATTCTGTGCGGTGTCACGGCGATCGCTATCGGGCTTTGGTTCGAGCGCTATGTCCGCACGCTGGAAATTAAAAATTGAATCAGAGGATTTTTAATGAGCCAAACTTCTCAATCATCTTCAATAGATTCTACACTCATAGAGCAGCATCGACTTCCAAAGCGATTGCCTGCCTGGAGACTCTGGGTGCCTCTCCTGTTGCAAACGGCGATTGTTCTTGCCGCACCTGCCCAGCCACTTTATACTACCCTCACAGGGAAAACGGTCGTTCTCAAGACGGTTCCCGTAGACCCTTACGACTTCTTGCGTGGCTATTCGCAGACGCTAAGCTATAACATCTCTCGTCAAGAGAATTTGCGATCGCTTCCGGGTTGGAAAGCGTTAGTGAAACAACACCTCGAAGCAAAAGCGACCGATTTGCCGCCGTCCGTACCGCCCTTAAATTCTTTACCGACCGGAATTCGCTTCTACGTGATTTTAGCAGCGCCTGCTGCTGCTAAAACCAATTCTCCCCAAGCTTGGAAACCCGTGCGGGTAAGTAGCAAGATGCCCAAATCTTTGCCTGCGAATCAGATAGCTTTAAAGGGCAAATCTAGCGGTAACTCCATCGATTACGGCTTAGAAAGCTACTATATGCCAGAAGCACAGCGGGATGAAATTAACCAGGATATTAATCAAGCCCAATGGGGCAGAAAACGGCAAGCAATCGTGGTGGAAGCGAAGGTGGATGCCCAAGGTCGTGCAGTACCGATTAGCTTCTGGGTAAGCGATCGCCATTATCAATTTTAAGTAAGCGAATGAAAGTATGGCTAATTGTTCGATATCTCTTATCAATTAGCGATACTTCCATTACCAAGAACAAACTTCCTAATTTTCTTGCCGCTTTAGCTGCAAAGTAGCACCCAGTGCTGCTCCTGCTCCTGCTATCAAACCCATACACATTCCTTGAATTGTTCGGCTCGTGGGGTCTTGCATCAAGCATTCATTGGTAGGAGTTGTGGCTTGCAGACACTGATGACTATCTATCCAATTGGAGACGCCTCCCACAAGGATGCCAGCAGCACTACAAGAAACCAAGAGCAGGACAAAGCGGTTAGATTTTCTATCCATAGATAGATGCTTTTAATTTTTTGGTAGGCTATTTCGTTCAGTCTACTCTACCTATCGGCAGACTGTTACCGTATATTCCACATTTTCAACTACCTATTCCGGACGTTGCACTAATCAATTCGCAAATTATAAGGCAAACGGGCGTAGATACCTCTGGGATCGTTCATTGTTTTGAGAGTTGTCAATTCCTCTTGTAACTTGAGGAGTTCTGCACTCAGCAGATCGGCTGGTTTCTTGATTTGGGCATTTTCGCCACCCGCAAACTGTTTCAAAATGCGTTGTTCCAGACTGCGAACTTTGGGGTACTCTTCCAGCTCCCAATTTTCACCCAGTTTAGCGGTAACGGCAGCAGATTTGATCGCATCATCAATGCCGCCAATCTCATCAACCAGTCCCAGTTGCTTGGCATCTTGACCCGACCACACTCGTCCTTGGGCAATCTCAGCGACTTTCTGCTTTGAGAGTTTTCGAGAATCCGCAACTTTGGTGAGGAACTGACCGTAAATCTGGTTGACAAATCGCTGATAAATCGCTAACTCTTGAGGCGTTTTGGGACGAGAAACCGTGTTGCTGTCAGCAAATTTGGAAGTTTTGACGACATCCCAGGTGATGCCATTATTATTAGCCAGCTTTTGGAAATTGAGCAGCATCCCAAATACCCCAATCGAGCCAGTGATGGTATTTGGTTCGGCGTAAATCTGGTTGGCATAGGTAGAAATCCAGTAGCCACCGGATGCTGCCACATCGCCCATAGAAACGATGACTGGCTTCACCTGACGAGTGAGCCGCACCTCTCGCTGAATCACCTCAGACGCCGAGGCGCTGCCGCCGGGACTATTCACCCGCAGCACGACTGCCTTCACATCTTTATCGAGTCGCAGCCGTCGCAGCTGTCTGGCAAAGCGATCGCCTCCCACTTGCCGGGAGCCACCTTCGCCGTCCACTATTTCACCTTCGGCGTAAAGTAGGGCAATTTTGTTGTCAGAAGTGCGATTTTTACCCTCAGTTTGAGTTGCTTTGGCGTAAGTGGCGAGGCTAATTTGACGAAATGATTTATTCTCTTCTGTCCTGCCAGTCAGTTGTTTCAGGTCTGCCACCACCTGATCTAGATACGCCACCCGATCCACAAAGCCGCGCTTTTTAGCATCTGGTGCGGTTAACACCCCTTGAGTATCTGCGATCGCCTGTAGCTGTTTCGGGTTTAATTTTCGACTCTGGCTCACCGTTGTCAGAAAGTCTCCCCACAAATCTCCCAACAAATTCTGAGTTTGTTGTCGGTTCTCTGGACTCAGTTTAGTGAGTACATACGGTTCTACCGCTGACTTATATTTCCCCACCCGGATGACCTGAACCCCAACCCCGTATTTCTGCAAGGCTCCTGTCAGGAACATAGATTCAGAACGCAGACCGTTCATTTCGATTGTCCCCAGCGGGTTCATCACAATGGTGTCTGCCACTGAGCTTAAATAATATTCCCGTTTCCCCAAATCCATGTTGTAGGCAACAATCTTTTTCCCAGACTTGCGGAATTTCTCCAGCGCCGAACGCATTTCCCTCAGCGTGGCAAAGCCGGTGCTAGAACTAGAGGAACCGCTGCCGTCTAAATATACGCCCACAATCCGCTTATCCTTGGTTGCCTGCTCAATGGCATCCAAAACCGTTCGCAGCCGCACGCTATTATTTTCCTCACCAGATAAAGCTTCGCCGATTGCCTCGCTGGTGCTGGATATCGGATCGCTATCGGTAATCGTCAACGACTGATCGATCACCAGTACCGATTTATCCTCAACTTTCGGTCCTGTATCTTTAGATGCCACCGCAATCAATAACAAGATTAGCCCGGTCGTTCCCAAACCAAAAAATAGGATGAGTCCGAATAGGCTTCCAAGCAAGCTAGCAAAGGTTTGTTTTAGGAAACTACGCATTAGGCTGGGGTTAGGGTAATGGGGAAAAAGGTAATGGGTAAAAGTTTTGAGTTTTGAATTCACTCATGACTTTCCCATTCCCAACACATTTATCGTAATGGTTGCAAAGCGCCAGACTGTTTCAGAGCAGACAAAGTGGGATTGCCGGTGCAGAATAATACAGTGGTGATTTCAGCGACTAACACTTCAACTAAAGCATCAAGAGCGTCTTCCGATTCCACGGCTGCTTGGAGAAAGGGCCACGCCAGACCCGCGAGATCGGCTCCAAGCGCGATCGCTTTTGCCACTTCTAGACCGTTGCGTAATCCCCCGGAAGCAATCAAGGGAATATTTGGGGCAATGGCTCGAATACTGGTAATGCATTCTGCTGTGGGCAAACCCCAATCAGCAAATGTTAATCCTAAACGGCGCTGTTGGGCATTTTCAGCCCGTTCACTCTCCACCTTTGCCCATGATGTCCCACCGGCACCGGCAACGTCAATGGCGCTCACACCCGCATCAATCAACTTCTGCGCGATCGCAGCTGAGATGCCATTTCCCACCTCTTTGACAATCACTGGTACTGGTAACTTATGGCATAAAATTTTAATTTTGTCAAGCAAGCCTCGAAAATTGGTGTCGCCTCTGGGTTGAATGCACTCTTGCAAGGCATTGAGATGCAAAATCAGGGCGTCTGCCTCTAGCAAGTCAATTGAGCGCAGACACTCATCAATGCCGTATGTATAGTTAAGTTGCACCGCGCCCAAGTTAGCAAATAGGGCAATATCGGGAGCAAGCGATCGCACGGCGAAAGTTGAAGCAACCTGGGGATTCTCTACCGCCACCCGCTGGGAACCCACGCCCATCGCCAGTTTATAGCGTTGCGCCGCAGCGGCTAGACGATAATTAATCGTCTTCGCCAGTTCCGTTCCCCCCGTCATCGAAGAAATCAGCAAAGGCGCACCAAGCTGTTTTCCCAAAAATGTTGTTGATATATCAACTTCACTTTGATCTAACTCCGGCAAACAACAGTGAGTAAAGCGGTAGCCTTCCAACCCATTCGTCGTGGAGTGAAATTGTACATCCTCATCGAGACAAATTCTTAGATGATCTGCCTTTCGCGTCTGAGTTTCTCTGGTAACGGCGGGTTGATTAATCAATCTACTATCTCCAACGTTCTGCATAGACAGTGCCTGACAAATCTGCAAGAGACTGGTTTATTAACAATTTCGATTCTCCCACCAACACACCAGGGAGACTGGGCAATGTTCTAGACGTGTGGAAATGAGAGAATGAGAGGAGTTGTCTTTCCTGTCCTGACCAATGATATTAGAACCTGTGTTGTGTCCCGATTGTAGCAGTGATGATGTGGTGAGACACGGTCGCTC
>NZ_JBHZGO010000003.1:14615-64985 GCF_042747725.1 Coleofasciculus sp. H7-2 | reverse complement strand
TTGAAACTAGGTATATGGTTATCGAGAGCTAAAAAATATTTTCCAAATAGCCACAATACTATTATTCGTTGGTTTGATGAAATTATTGCTTACTTTGATAATAGGACAACTAGTGGTACTGTTGAGGATATAAATAACAAACTCAAGCTAATTAAACGCTCGGGTTATGGATTTAGAAACTTGGAAAACTTCCGGATTAGATGCTTATTAAATTGGCATTTTAATTGTTGATCTAGCATAACAGATACTGAAGAGCCAATACAATTTAAGCCTAGAATTGCTTGTGGTAGGTATATAAAGAAACTTCCAAATCCAAAATTATCCCAGAAAAAAGCTATGTCTCAAACCCATAAACAAGATGATGTTATCTCAGGTGCTGCCTTTGTTACCGGAGGCGCGGCGGCGGGTGCTGGAGTTTCCGCAGCAGTTGGTGGGATGGGCTTAGTCGGAGGATTCGGAGCAGTTGGAATTGGCATGGCACCCGTTACAGCAGCGGGCGCGGTTGCTGGTGTTGCTGCTTATGGAGCATTCAAAGCGATAGGAGAAGGAGATGCTTTCGCTTTAGGTTCGATGGGAATTGGTGCAGTAGGCGGCGCAGGTTTTTCCTCTGTTTTTGGCGGCATGGGATTAGCTTTCAAGGGAACAGCCGTTGGAATTGGGATGGGTTCCTTTGCAGCAACAGGTGCGGTTTTTGGACTGGGCGTTTATGGTTTATTAAAGCTGATTGACGAATCTGGAAGTGGGGAAAGTGCATATCAAGCTTTCGAGCGGATGGAAGAAAAAGTATTATGGCAAGAAGCTTATACTAATGCTCTTCTAGAGCTAGAATTGACAGCGCTAGATAACAAGTTATCGGGTGATGTTTTAGAGAAAAAATTTGCTGCTTTGGAAATTGAGGACGAGTTGAAGGCGCTAAAAGTAAAAATACCGACTAAAACTGTTTTTAATCTGAATTATTCTGCACCCTTTAAAAACGTTTCATCTCCAGTCTCTACATCTAACTCAAGTTTCAAGTCATCTGTAACTCCTAAAACTTCCACCCATCAAACACCGTTACCTCAACCGGAATTTGCTAAGCCTAAGATGGCAGCAGAATCGATGGCAATTGAGCCTCAGATACCTCAAGCTTGGAAATGCGTACATACCCTCAAAGGACACTCAGCCTCAGTCAATTCTATTGCCATCACCTCCGATGGTCAGACGATTGCTAGTGGGAGTGATGATAGAACCGTTACACTGTGGAACCTGAAGACTGGAAACCGGATTTTCAACTTCCTTGGGCAAGGACAGGAAGTTTCTTCAGTGGCAATTAGCCCAGATGGTCAGACGATTGCCAGTGGCAGTTTTGACCAAAAAATTACCGCCTGGAATTTGCGTAAAAAAGAATTTCTCCACACCTTCTTTTATTCAAACTCTTCTTACAGTCATTCGGGCTTTGTTTACTCGGTTGCCTTCAGCCCTAATGGAAAAATTATTGCTAGTGGAAGCGCTGATAAAACGATTAGGCTTTGGGGTGCCTATACAGGAAAACTAAGAAGCACGCTTAATGGACATTCTGACGCGGTTTTGTCTGTTGTTATTAGTCCTGATAGCCAAACTCTTGGCAGTGGAAGTGCTGATAAAACTATCAGGCTTTGGAATTTGAGCGGTGGACAACAGCCCCGCATCCTTATAGGACATTCAGGCTGGGTTACTTCTGTCGCCTTCAGCCCGGATGGAAAGACTCTAGCGAGTGGGAGTGGAGACGCGACAATTAAGTTGTGGAATTTCCAGACTGGAGAATTGCTTGGCACTCTTACAGGACACTCATCTGCGGTTGTTTCTATCGCTATCAACCCCGATGGCAAAACGCTCGCCAGTGGCAGCCGAGACGGCACCATCAAACTTTGGAACCTAAGCGCTGGAGAACTGCTGGATACTCTGTCTGGGTGTCATCCCGTTGCCTTCAGTTTCGATGGACAGACGCTGGTGAGTGGCGGTGAGAGGAACACGCTGAAAATTTGGCAAAAATGTGGCGCGAGTGAATCCATACTTGACGCCGTGCCATCTGGGGAATGGTGGGAAGTTTTGGGCGTGGTAAGGAACGCTGATGCTGACGATGTTAAGCGTGCTTACCGACGATTGGGAAGGCAGTATCACCCTGATGTTAATCCTTCTACCCATGCAAAAGCTCAAATGCAGGCGATTAATCAAGCTTATGCCAAGTTTGAGAAACAATTGAGCGATCGCTAACAGCATAACCCCTTTCAGAGATTCTCCCCACAAGTCCCCTCTAGCCTCTAACTATTTGACCTCACCTAGTCGTGAATGCTGCCATCGGGCATGATGGCTCCACTCAAATTGGCTTGGCTGAGATTGGCTCCACTCAAGTTGGCTCCACTCAAATTGGCTTGGCTGAGATTGGCTCCACTCAAGTTGGCTCCACTCAAATCTATCCAAACCATATCTGCCTTGCTCAAGTTAGTACCGCTCAAGTTAGCTCCACGCAGATTAACCCCAGGAAGGTTCGCTCTACTCAGGTCTATCCCTGCCAGCAATACATTCGGGGCAATCAACAACGCTCCTGCCAGTTTTGGGTCAAACTCTTCGGGAAACTTAGTTTGTTCGCTGTAGAGCGCTCTACGGAAGTTAGTCCCCACCAAGTTGGCCTCCCTTAAGTCAGCTTCATAGAGATGTGATGCGCTCAGATTAGCTCCACTCAGGTCAGCTCCACTCAGGTCAGCTCCGCGCAGGTCGGCTAAACTCAAGTTAGCTTCGCTCAAATCAGCTCCAATCAAGTTAGCTCCAATCAAGTCGGATAAACTCAAATTGGCTCTCGTCAAATCGGTGCCAATCAAGTCGGATAAACTCAGGTTGGCTGCAATTAAGAAGGTTCCAAGCATTTCAGCTCCACTCAAGTCGGCTCTACGCAAGTCTGCCTCACACAGGTCGGCTTCCTCCATGTGGGTTGCAGCTAGGGTGCATCGGCTCAGAATCGCTCGACTCAAGGTAGCTTTCTTTAAGTTGGCTCCACTGAAATCCGCCTGACTTAGATTTACCCCACTCAAGTCAGCTCCACTTAGGTCGGCTAGACAAAAATCTCTTTCGCCCTCTACATATTTCCTCAGTAGTTCATCTGCGTCCATCGATTCACACCCATTTGCGGAACAGTTGCATGATTTCCAATCGGGAAAGTCGCTTCCTGTCTAAGATTTTCAACCCAAAATCCCAAACCTCAAATCTAAAATTTTAAGACTCCTTCCCTCCTCCAATCAGTAGAGTAACTTTTCCTCATAAAAAAGCCCCCAATTGGGGGCAAGTTTGGTCAAAAAAAGCAAAAACAAAGATTCAAATCAGATAGAGGATGGTGAACAGAACAATCCACACAATATCGACGAAGTGCCAATAAATCTCTGCGGCTTCGACGCCAAAGTGGTGTTCGCTGCTGTAGTGACCTGGTTTGAAACTGCGCCACAAAACGGCAATCATCGCCCCCAGCCCCAAAAGAACGTGGAGACCGTGGAAACCAGTTAGAACATAGAACGTGCTGGCAAACAAGTTAGTGCTGAGGCCAAATTCTAAATGGGTATACTCGTAAATCTGACCCCCTAGGAAAATCGCTCCCATCAGGGCAGTTGCGGCAAACCAAGTCCTTAAGCCTGCCACATCGTTCTTTTTGATGGCAGTATCCGCATTGTGGATGACGAAACTGCTGGAAATCAGAATAATTGTGTTGATTCCGGGCAGTAATAGCTCTAACTTTGGCGTTCCTTCCGGGGGCCAACTCGGTGCCACGGCGCGAAAGGCTAGATAGGCGGTAAATAAGCCTACAAAGATCATGCCTTCCGCAATCAGAAACACAATCAGCCCCTGGATGCGGAAATCATGATGTTCTACGCCGTGGGCTTCCACGGTTGCTTCTGAGTTGTGGTGATAATTGAGGGCAGTCTTCGCTGGGTCAATGGTTGAACCTTGCATGAATCTCCTCTAGAAATTGGATAGGTAATGGGTAGTGGGGAATAGGTAATGGGTAGTCGTTTTTGCCCGATTACCTTTTTCCCGATTACCGATTGTGACTTTCTCCTTGGCGGTCATCTGGATGCGCCGCCACTGCGGGATCGGGATCGGCACGTAGAACCGAGTCAGGGCCAGCAGCCAAGACTGGATTTCGAGGCTCGTCAAGGGGCACCTCGACTTGAGTCCGGCGATCGCCCATGCCATAGTCATAAGGTCCTGTGGCTAACACTGGGTCTTTCTCAAAGTTTTCCGGTGGCGGGGGCGAGGTCGTCATCCACTCTAGGGTCAGTCCTTGCCAAGGGTTGTCAGGTGCCTTGGGACCCGCAATCCAACTCCAGCAGGCATTGACAATAAAAGGAATGGTGGACACGGCGAGTATGTATGCCCCAATAGTGCAAATTAAGTTGAGCGTAGTAAATTTCGGGTCATACTCAGCAATCCGCCGGTTCATGCCTTCTAGACCTAGCTTGTGCATCGGCAGGAAGGCCATATTGAAGCCAATCAACATCAAGACAAAGTGAATTTTGCCCCAAGTTTCGTTCAGCATCCGCCCCGTCATCTTGGGGAACCAGTGATAAAATCCGGCATAAATGCCGAATACACTGCCGCCAAAGAGGACGTAGTGCAGGTGAGCCACTACAAAGTAGGTGTCGTGAACGTGGATATCGAAGGGCACGGCTGCCACCATGACGCCACTGATGCCGCCGATGACAAACATGGAGATAAAGCCCATTGCGAACAGCATGGCGCTGTTTAGGCGCAGTTTGCCACCCCAAATGGTTGCCAACCAGCTAAAAACTTTGATCCCGGTAGGGACAGCAATCACCATTGTGGTGATCATGAAAAACATCCGCAACCAGGCAGGGGTGCCGCTGGTAAACATATGGTGCGCCCAGACGATTAGCCCCAAAAAGCTGATCGCCAGACTGGAATAAGCGATCGCCTTATAACCAAAAATCGGCTTGCGGGCGTGAACCGGCAAAATTTCTGAGATCATCCCGAAAAAGGGGAGGATCATGATGTAAACCGCCGGGTGAGAGTAAAACCAGAATAGGTGCTGATACACCACCGGATCTCCTCCGCCAGTCGGGTTAAAGAAGGACGTACCCACCAGCAGGTCAAAAGATAGTAGAATCAGTGCCCCTGCTAAGACTGGCGTAGCGATGAGAGCCAATGCAGAGGTAGCGAGCATTGCCCAGCAGAACAAGGGCATTTGATTCCACCCCATCCCCGGCGTCCGCATCTTCCAGATGGTGACGAGAAAATTTATCGCTGCCAAAATCGAGGAGGTTCCCAGGATCAGGACGCTGAGAATCCAAATCGCTTCACCGGGTTTGCCACTGACAAGGCTCAAGGGGGGATAAGAAGTCCAACCCGCACCGGGTGCCCCGACTAAGAAACTGCTCAACAGCAGCAACCCAGCGGGTGGGATCATCCAGAAGGCGATCGCATTCAGTCTGGGAAACGCCATATCCCTTGCCCCAATCAGCAAGGGCACCAGGTAGTTACCAAAGCCGCCGGTTCCCGCAGGCACGATCCACAAGAAGATCATCACCGTCGCGTGAACCGTAAATAAGCTGTTGTAAACATCTGGGGGGACAAAATCGGACGCTGGTGTTGCCAGTTCCGTGCGAACGGCTGTTGCCAGTACCCCACCGATCAAATAAAAGATAAACGTCGTGACCAGATATTGAATCCCAATCACTTTGTGGTCGGTACTAAAGCTAAAGTATTCTCGCCAATGCGTTACCTTCGGTTGTTTACCGTGAGCCGGTAGATTGGCTTGTTCTTGAAGCTCTACTTGTGTCATAAATCATTGAAGAATTGCTAATTGAAGAATTGAAGAATTGTCTTTTTTCCCATTAGCCATTAGCGATTAGCAGTCTTCCATTAATGGTGGTGGAGAGGGTGTAGAGTTTCGGCATCGATCCCCATTTCACTAGCGTAGGGAGCCAAAAACTCAGCATCGGAGCGTTCTGCGGGGTTTACTGCCACCGCCCGATCTAGAGCATCCGAACTAGCAACTTCTTGCTGTTCGGCAAGCCATTTCTGGAAATCTTCGAGTGTCTCAACAATTACCGTTGTCTTCATGGCTCCATGATAAGCACCACAGAGTTCCGCACAAATTACCGGATACTGACCGATTCTGCTGGGTGTAAGCCGCAGCTCAGTTTGTCGTCCTGGAATCGCATCCTGCTTGAGGCGAAACTCAGGCACCCAAAAAGCGTGTATGACATCATTTGCCGAGATGTTCAATTTCACTTCCCGTCCCACCGGAAGATGCAATTCGCCAGCTGTCACATCGGTTCCAGGGTAGTTAAAAAGCCAAGCAAACTGTAAACCCGTCACATTCACAAAAAATTCTGGGTCTTGACCTTGCTTGTCAGGTGTGGGACCAATGCGACCGGAAGTTGTTATGCCCATGTTGGATGAATCCCGCAGTTGGGGAAGCTCCTTGCGAACTTTTGCCGTAGCCTGGTCTTCCAGGACTTTTTCTTGCAGCTGCTGATTGCGATTTTCAGTGTCTGTGGCGTTTTCAGCCTCTGTCAAGGTAGCTGCGATCGCTGCTCCTGGCATTTTGGCAACCTGCTGATGATTATGACTCTGAACGTGGGCAACCGAATGCTCCATCGGATTCAGTCCGCCTATCTGACCATAAACCTCAAAACTGTAGATCGAGATTCCCAGGACGATCACTGCTGGAATCGCCGTCCACAGAATTTCTAAGGGAACGTTGCCATGCACGGGTGGCCCGTCCGTATCATCACCAGGACGACGCCGAAATCTAATCGCCGCAATGATGATTATTCCCTGAACCAGCAGGAACAGACCTGTGGAAATGGTCATCATCGCGTTAAACAGCGTGTCTATTAGGGGCGCTTCCTCAGAGGCTGCTATCGGCAAAAGACCGTGGTTTTGACCGTACCACAGGCTGACAAGGGTCAGCACAATGCCAACCAGTAAAGTTAATATCGAGCTTGGGATTTTCACGGGCTTTGTCTTGGATTTGGTGCAAAACTTCTGAATAAAACAGTGTGGGCTGATGCAAAAGACAGATTCGGTCTATCTAGACTGCCTCGAATTGAAGCTGCCTTTGTGTTCGATCTTAGAAAATCAGTTCCGCCTCATTAACCACGGTAAGGCAGAGATCCCATAAAGGTGAGCCTATCTGACTTATCTTTTGGTATTTTTTTGGGATCGCCGCCATTTACTCAGGAAAGTTACCAGCAGACAAAGCAATTGCTGCCAGGATTCAGCCTGGTAGGCGTCTCCCGCCATTTGGGGGATTCAGGATTTAGCAGCCCAAGGTTGCCTGTGGATTTTAGCGGATTTTTTTCTAAATACAACAGGACTCGCCGCACATCACCACATAGGAAGGGCAACCACAGGGGGATTGAACCCGAAAAAACGCTATATGCATAAGCTTTGCGTAAGTCCTATACCAGTGATTTTTTTGACAATTAACTACTTAATCTAGAAGAAATATAAAAATTTTAGAAGCCAATGTCACCTCATCGCCCGAATTCGCGTCAATTTCCGCCAAATCTCGGCAATTGGAAGAAATTCATAAAGCTGTGGCTGATGGTGCAACGGGATCATTAGAGTGGTAGCTAGAGTCGGTCATCTTCCCTAAGCAGATGCTAGGTTGGAATTGAGCGGATACTCTGGATTTGATTAAGAAAAATTAGCTTTTTGAACGCTATGACAGAATCCGTCCTTCATCAGGATGTTCGCACTCTGGAGGATTCCCACCCAAGGGACAAGATCCGTCGCTTGGTGTTTCGGCTGGGCGTAGCTACGCTGGTTTTGATGGCGATTGGGAGTGCCACAAGAGTGATGAATGCTGGGCTGGCGTGCCCGGATTGGCCTTTATGCTACGGTCAACTGGTGCCTTCTTCGCAGATGAATCTTCAGGTGTTTCTGGAGTGGTTTCACAGGTTGGACGCGGCGGCGATAGGCTTAGGGGCGATCGCGCTAGCTGTTCTTTCCTGGTGGCACCAGCGATCGCTCCCGAAATGGTTGCCTTGGGCGTCCACCTTCGCACTCTTTTTAGTGGTATTTCAGGGCGTCTTAGGGGGACTGACGGTAACGCAACTGCTGCGTTTTGATATTGTCACCGCTCACCTGGGAACAGCACTGTTGTTTTTCATCACCCTACTGACAATCGGCGCGGCACTCTTGCCTTATCAAGGCACGGGCACGGTGGGAAAATTGCCTTGGGTGAGCTTAACGGCTGCCATTTTGGTCTATCTACAAAGCCTCCTGGGTGGATTAGTGGGTTCTCGCTGGGCGCTACATCAGTGCTTTGGGGCGCAAGAATTGTGTACGGTGATGAATAGCCACATTGCGGGTGTTGTTCCACCAACTTTAGCGATCGCCGCCGTCGTGCTTTTGGCATGGCGCACACCCGCACTGCACCCGCTGCTGCGCCGTCTGGCTAATCTAGGTGGTGGTTTACTGATGTTACAAGTGATTCTTGGTGTGGCGACCTTCCGTTTACACCTCCAAGTAGAACCCTTGACCGTGGCTCACCAGGCAGTCGGAGCCGCCTTACTCGGATCGCTGGTTGCTTTTAGTGTTTTAGCGTTGCGCGATCGCGCTAGTGTCATTCCAAACCCCTCCGTATAGCTCTTCATCGCTCCGCATCCCTCAGGGTGGGACTCCACAAACAAAGCCTGCGCTCGTTTACCCTTGAGCGATCGCGTTGCGGCAGGCTAAGTAACTTAGGAAAAAAATAAATAATGCAGGAAATGATAGTTGGAACCGATGTCTCCCGCAGACACCAAAACTTCCTAGAGGTCATTCAAAGTTACTACCAGCTGACAAAGCCCCGAATTATCCCCCTGCTGCTGATCACAACGGCGGCGAGTATGTGGATGGCATCAGATGGACAGGTAGACCCGCTGTTGTTATTGGTGACGATGGCAGGCGGAACTCTCGCTGCTGCATCTGCTCAAACCCTTAACTGCATCTACGATCGCGATATCGATTATGCAATGGAGCGCACCCGCCACCGCCCGATTCCTTCCGGTCGGGTGCAGTCCCGCGATGCGCTAATTTTTGCAATTGTCCTGGCAAGTCTTTCTTTCACCTTGCTGAGTGTCTTCGCCAACCTGCTGTGCGCTCTCTTAGCAATATCAGGCGTTGTCTTCTACATGGGCATCTACACCCACTTGCTAAAACGCCACACCACGCAAAACATCGTGATTGGCGGTGCAGCAGGGGCGATTCCGGCGCTAGTCGGTTGGGCAGCTGTTACCGGCACCTTAAGCTGGGCAGCTTGGCTGCTTTTTGCCATTGTGTTTGTGTGGACGCCTCCCCATTTTTGGGCGTTAGCTTTAATGATTCGAGATGACTACGCCAAAGTCGGCATTCCGATGCTGCCAGTTGTTGAAGGTGAAGTTGTCACGACTCGGCAAATTTGGCTTTACACCTTGATTATGGTACCGATGACGTTGTTGCTGGTTTATCCTTTGGGGGCGTCTGGTATCGTTTATGGCATTTTTGCCTCAATCCTTGGGAGTATCTTTATTAAGAAAGCATGGCAGCTGTTGCAGTCACCTGGAGATAAACAGGTCGCGCGATCGCTTTTTAAATACTCCATCCTCTACATGATGCTGCTCTGCACCGGCATTGTCGTCGATAGTTTGCCAGTGACGCATCAATTCACCGCATTTGTTGGCGAACAGCTACAGACATTAATCAGCGCGATCGCAATTTTGCAATGATCCGGCGATTAGAAATCGCGTCTACACAAAACCCGCACAGGCGGGTTTTTTTGCGTTAAAAGCGATCGCGTTTTAGCAAGGAACTCTCAAGAGGCACTCAGGGCTAAACTAGGAAACATAAAGTAACGAAGGGTGTGAATTATTCCTACATCAGCACAGCTATTGACTTGCTTCATCCTGAGTTATTGGGCAACAAAGATGTATTTGCCTATTTATATAGTTCGCATAGATGAACCCACAGGAGGAGTATTCTTTCTAGCTGGAGAAGAGACAGCAATCCTGATTAATCGCAATGGACTTTGGAAACTTTTATGACGAAACCAAATTTTGAGGAAATGAGTCGCAAAGAACTACTAACCTACATACGAAAAAATCGAGACGACGATGAAGCCTTCCGGATTTACATGGATAGGGTGACGGCTGAACCTACTACAGAATGGTATCCGGCTCCCCAGTCAATTGACGATCTTAAACATTTTCCTGAGTTGCTAGAAAAACATCGCGTCCGACGAGAAGAGGGTTTGTAGGAGTAAAGTTTGAGAGCGATCGCCTTTCCATCAACAATTCGCGCGATCGCATACATTGAACCTGACAGTAGCAGGATTGCGCCTCAAGCCAACAACTCATCCACCGCTACATTAAATCCCGGCAATACCGTTTGAGTGCTGATTACCTCACCCGTTGTCAACATCAACGCTTGAGTTTGGGTAATCACAATTATCCATCGACTTTCAGGAAATACCAGCCAAACTTCCAAACAACCTGAATCCAAATACTCGCGTGCTTTGAGAAATATATCCTCACCCAAATCAGTGGGTGAAACGATTTCTGCAACCAGCGGGAAACTCTGCGGCAGAGTCTCAAATTCGCCATACTGCTCTAACAGTTCAGGAGTGATATAAGCTACATCTGGACGCCGTCCCTGTTTGTTGGTGCGACAAGGGACATCTGTGTAAGCTTCTCCCCCTTGACCACTTGAGATCATGTAATCTCTCCAGTCACTGCCCAGTCTCAGCTGAATTTTACTATGCTTGAGCGTCACTCCATTTTTCTCCACAAGTTCCCCATCCACCCACTCCATTTTTTCGGGGGGATTTCGCATAAAGTCTTCTAGAGAGAAATTTGCTGGGACAACAGCAGCAGTCACCATAGGTATTCACTCTCCTTTGCAGTATTAATCGGCGGTCTGGGTCTGAGCCAATGCTAGCGCGATCGCTTGCTCCGTATGCTTGTCTGGCGCTGTTCGTCCTGGGATGTCACGGTACGGACTTTTCGCCTTTCAAGTAGAGAATTCCAGTACGTTAGGAGTATAAATCCTGATGAGGGATTGAAATACAATAGAAACAAAGAGTGTTTAGATTTGTTAATTTGGGACATCTATGGCTCCCGCTGTTTTAATCGAAAAGCTTCAGAAACGCTACGGCTCAGTAGAGGCCGTTAAAAATGTTTCCTTTCAGGTAGAACCGGGTGAAATTTTTGGTCTATTAGGACCGAATGGTGCCGGGAAAACGACAACCCTGCGGGTCTTGTGTACCCTGACAGCACCTGATGCTGGCAAAATTGAGGTTTCTGGCATCTCCGTTGTGGATAACCCTAGGGGGGCACGGCAACGCTTGGGCTATGTGGCTCAGGAGGTAGCCTTAGATAAGGTGCTGACGGGGCGAGAACTCTTGCAACTGCAATCCGCCCTGTATCACCTCCCCGGTGCTGTGGCGAAACAGAGAATTGAGGCGGTGTTGAGCATCTTGGGATTGCAAGAATACGCCGATAAAAAAACTGGCACCTACTCTGGCGGTTTACGCAAGCGCCTCGACTTAGCCGCTGGGTTGCTGCATCAGCCAGATGTCTTAGTTCTGGATGAACCAACTGTGGGACTGGATATTGAAAGCCGTGTAGTCGTGTGGGATTTCTTGCGCCAGTTGCGAGCCTCCGGGACAACGGTGCTGATGACCAGCCACTATTTAGAAGAAATTGATGCTTTAGCCGACCGGGTGGCGATTATCGACCGAGGGGTGGTGATTGCCTCTGGGACGCCTTCTGAGTTGAAGGATCGGGTGGGAGGCGATCGCATCACCCTTCGTATCCGCGAATTTTCTCCCGTTGAGGAAGCAGAGAAAGCAAAAAATCTGCTGCAATCTCTACCCTTTGTCCAAGAAGTAATTATCAATAGCGCTCAGGGGAATTCTCTCAATTTAGTCGTGACGCCCCAAAGCGAGGCGCTGATGACGATACAGCAATCTCTACAAGCAGCTAATTTACCGATTTTTGGCATTGCCCAAGCTAGACCTAGCTTAGATGATGTTTACCTCGCCGCTACGGGTAGAACCCTTATGGATGCAGAACTTGCAGCAGCGGGTAGCCGCGATCCGAAGGCAGAGAAAAAGCAGAATATGCGGTAGAGCGAGCTTTTACACCACCAAGCGACCAACATCCAACATCCAACATCCAAAATTGATATGAGCAGTACGATAACGCCTCCTAAACCTGACATCCGGTTGCAGCCAGAGGCATCTGGTAAATCTAATGCCGGTGCTGCATCCAGCCTCGTCAGCGACTTTATTCAAGAAACTCTGGCTTTAACGAAGCGCTTATTCATTCAATTGCAACGGCGTCCCTCGACTCTCGTGGCGGGAATTATCCAGCCTTTGATGTGGTTGGTTCTATTCGGGGCGCTGTTTCAAAATGCTCCTCAAGGCATTTTTGGCAATAACTTGAGCTACGGACAATTTCTCGGTGCCGGGGTGATTGTTTTTACCGCGTTTGCTGGGGCACTGAATGCTGGATTGCCGGTGATGTTTGACCGGGAATTTGGCTTTCTCAACCGCTTATTAGTCGCTCCTTTGGCATCCCGATTTTCGATTGTTGCTGCTTCTGCTATCTATATTGTGACGCTGAGCTTAATCCAAGCCGCAGTCATTGTTGCCGCTAGCGCTTTTTTGGGAGCCGGTTTACCCAATCTTTTGGGCTTAGGCGCGATCGCGTTGATTGTTCTGTTGCTGGTTCTAGGTGTCACCGCTTTGAGTTTGGGTTTGGCTTTTGCTTTACCCGGTCACGTCGAGCTGATTGCTGTAATTTTTGTTACTAACCTGCCTTTACTGTTTGCCAGCACAGCCCTCGCCCCTTTATCCTTCATGCCCAATTGGTTGCAAGTTGTCGCAACTCTCAACCCCCTCAGCTATGCGATTGAGCCAATTCGTTATCTGTATCTCCACAGTGATTGGGCACTCAGTAGCGTCGTCATGCAAGCGCCTTGGGGTGCTGTAACTTTTGGCACTGCGATATTGGTGCTTCTCGGTTTTGATGCAGTAATATTATTAGCAATTCAACCACTGCTGCGTCGCCGGTTTGCTTAAGAATCGTGTTGAGTGATGAGTACTAAGTCCCGATCGAGTTCTGAGTTATAAAGTTGAACATAGATAGAGATAAATTTCTTTGTCTTTATTCAAAACTCAAAATTCAAAACTCAAAACTTTCTTAGCGTGTTTCGCCCCAAATTGCCATGAATAAAAAAACTAAACTGGTTCTCGGTGTCCTGGCTGGCATGGGATTCGCCTCCTGCTTGCTGCCTCAATTAACTCTGGCTCAAGCAACCCTGTCGCAACCAGGGGAGGTCAATCCCGCAGACACTTTCCAAGAGCAAAATACAGACCCATTTTCTCGGACGAATAATGGAGGTGCTTCCGGTGTCTTTGACTTGATGCATCGAGCCACCCTGGGCAACATTCGCAGTATGGAGGAGTTTAATACCGACCAGAAGAAAAATCTGAATACTGCCGCCGAGCAGTTCCGGCGTCAACAACTACAACTTCTTGGCACTCCAAATCAGGCATCACCTGTCAACCCGACAAACTCAGTTACACCCGCCTCTTCGACGCCAAATTAGTCAGTATTCAAATAGTCCTGTGGTTGAGAAGCCCGGTTTCTTAACGAAATCGGGCTTCTCGTATTAGTCGCAGATACTAAAGTCGTCGGCTCAAGAAGCCAGTGCCGCTAAGATATCCTGAGCATGACTACCCGTGTTGACGCTGGAATCAACGTGAACGATCTTGCCAGTGTCATCAATAACGTAAGTTACGCGCTGGGCATAGCCGCTACTTCCTTCAACTTCATAAGCTTTGATGATGCTGCCATCGACATCTGCCAGTAGGGGAAAAGGCAAATTGAATTTCTCGGTGAATTTCTGGTGAGACGATTCATCATCCTTGCTCACGCCCAAGACTACAATATCTTTGCCTTGATAGTCTGCATAGGCATCTCGAAAGCTACAAGCTTGTTTGGTACAGCCGGGTGTATCATCTTTGGGATAAAAATACAAAATCACGGTTTTTCCCGCCAAATCAGACAAGGAGACGGTGTTCCCATTGGTATCTTTGGCGGTGAAGGCGGGTGCCGTTGTACCGACTGCTAGAGCCATAAATTCTATTTCCTGCTCAGTTATGATTGTTTGGTGAAAATCAAATTTTACAATATTTTAAAATTGCGCTTGGGCTAAGCTAAGGTGGATGACGGCAGTAGGTCTCCTATCGAGACGCGCCGGAGAGCGTCTGCAGCTACAACCATAGAGTTTGTGGGTGCGAACGATAAAAATCGGTTAATGAATAACCGAAATTGACTAGATGGCAATTGTTAATCCTCTGCTGTTTCCTGGCATTAGAGATAAGAGATGAATTCTGTTGAGGCAAAAAACTCCCAGTCGATTCAATATTCCCCTGGCAGTGTATCCCGTGCCGAACGGGCGATGCGCTGTTCGCCCTTCCTCCTCCCTTTGTTTGCGGCGATGCGCTCAACGAGCGTTCCCCTGCAAGCGATCGCTAGTTCTTCAGGCGTCCAACACCAGTACACCCGCCAGCCTTTGCGGGAACTAGGTGCAGAAAGTTCCCTGTTGTGGCTGATTCAGGTAGGCATCCTGCGGCGAGAAGTGGATGGTCAAGGAATCACCGATAGTTTTCGCCTCACACCCTTGGGACGCCAATTGGTAGAAAAATGGGAACTTCAGGGTGGTTCGTGGCCTCCCCCCTCTCTTGGCGATCGCTTCTATAATGCCTTAAATCGTTGGTTCCGGTTGTTCTGAGGGCTGAGGGCTGAGGACTGAGGACTGAGGGCTGAGGACTGAGTGCTGAGGACTGAGTGCTGAGGACTGAGGGCTGAGGACTGAGTGCTGAGAACTGAGTGCTGAGTAAGAATTTTCCCCTGCCCCCTGTTCATCTCCTGTTCCCGGCTTGCCTGCTCCCCCCTCTTCCTTGCCCCCCTGTTCCCCTGCTTCCCGACTTGCCTGCTCCCTCCTCTTCCCTATATCCCCTAACTATTAAAATGAAAGCGATTATGGTCGTGGGAACCACATCCCACGCAGGAAAATCTCTACTCACCGCTGCACTTTGCCGGATTCTATCTCGGCGCGGCTGGCGAGTGGCTCCCTTTAAAGCGCAGAATATGGCGCTGAATTCTTACGTGACGCCCACTGGAGGAGAAATTGGTTATGCCCAGGCAGTGCAAGCTTGGGCTGCGGGAGTAACGCCCTGGGTGGAGATGAACCCAATTTTACTCAAACCCCAAGGGGACATGACTTCCCAGGTGATTATCAAAGGCAGATCCGTCGGGCAAGTGGGTGCTGCGGAGTACTACGAGCAGTATTTTGACATAGGTTGGCAGGCAATTGAAGAATCGCTGCAACGTCTCTCCGAAGAATTTGATTTACTTGTATGTGAGGGAGCTGGTAGCCCAGCGGAGATTAACCTCAAGCACCGCGACATGGCGAATATGCGGGTAGCGAAGCATTTAAATGCTTCAACTCTGCTGGTAGTGGATATTGACCGGGGGGGCGCTTTTGCTCATGTGGTGGGTACTCTGGAGTTGCTGGAGAAGGAAGAACGGGCGCTGATCAAGGGTATTGTAATTAATAAATTCCGAGGACAGCGATCGCTCTTAGACTCCGGCATCACCTGGTTAGAACAACGCACCGGCATTCCCGTAGCGGGTGTCATTCCCTGGATCGATCAAGCTTTGCCCGCTGAAGATTCCCTAGATTTGTTTGAGCGTCGCACTACCAAGTCTCACAGCGATCTCACCATTGCCATCATCCGCCTTCCCCGAATTTCTAACTTCACCGACTTCGATCCTCTGGAAGCAGAATCCAGCGTTACGGTGAAATACATTAGCCCCAGAGAACCCTTGGGACATCCGGATGCCGTGATTATTCCGGGTTCCAAAACCACCATCGCTGATTTATTACTGCTGCAAAAAACCGGCATGGCGCAGGCAATTCAAAACTACGCGGCAGCAGGTGGCACCATTCTGGGGATTTGCGGCGGGTTCCAGATGCTGGGCAAATTTTTAGCCGATCCCGAAGGAATTGAAGGCGAAACGGGACGTTACAAAGGTCTGGAACTGTTACCCGTAAAAACCGTGATTACCGCCCAAAAAATCGCCCGCCAGCGACTCGTAACTTCTAACTATCCTCAAGCTGGTTTACCTGTCGCCGGTTATGAAATCCATCAGGGGCGCACGCGGCTGTTGGATTCAGAGGAAGGAATGGGGGCATCCGGGCAGGCACCGAGGCAATACTCCTACAAAACGCTGTTTGACGATCCCACTTTGGGGATTGTCGATGGCACTCAATCAGTTGTGGGCACTTATCTCCACGGTCTTTTTGATAATGGTCCTTGGCGAAGATCCTGGTTAAATCACCTACGGCAGCAACGGGGACTTCCATCTCTCCCCACAGGCGTCGCCAACTACCGCGAACACCGAGAAGCAATTTTGGATTCGCTGGCAGATACGGTGGAAGCTCACCTAGATTTAAACCCTGTTTTGTCTTAAAAAATTGGTAATTGGTAATTGCTTTTTACCAATTACCAATTACCCATTACCAATTACCTATTACCAACTACTGATGAGCGTAAGTGTACTTTTTTTACCTGACGACATTGCGGTTGACGCTGAGGTAGGAGAAGCGTTATTACAGGTAGCAGAACGGGCTGGGGTGTTCATTCCCACTGGCTGCCTAATGGGTTCGTGTCACGCCTGCGAAGTGGAGGTAGGGGACGGACATACTATCTGTGCTTGTATCACAGCAGTACCGGCAGGGTGCGAACAGTTAACTATCAATCTCTACGTTGACCCCGCCTGGTAGCAAACTACACACAGGGTTGAGCCGTTAATGGAATATTTGCTTTACGGATTAGCAGTCTATGGGTTGCTAGTAGTGGCACCCTACTTGATTTTTTTTCAGCGACTTTTAGGCTTGACTCTACAGTATATCGAATACGAAATTCGGAGCGGCGAGGAAATCCCTGCTTATATCAAAGATTTATTTGAGATTCCATTGCCAGAACTTGAAAAGCTAGGGTTTCAGTTCTGTTCCTATTTCAGCTTTAATGACATTTACCTGGATGCCTCGAAAAGCTGGGGGATGGTGCTATACAACGAGGCATTTAAAACATTCGCCAATGTAAACATTCGTAGCCTGCCGGAATCGGTGAGGCTGTTTACGATTGAGTTCTTTACTTTTTTTGAGGATGGTGTCCTGTTACACACGATGAATGGACAGGCTTACGGCGTGATTGGGAAAATACCCAATACCATTCTCCAAGATCCTTACGCGGTGGAAACCCAGGAACAGTGGCAAGTCCATCAAGACAAGCTTGAGCATTTGGCGCTTACAAAAATGCCCCTCGCCATGTCATCAAAGGCGTTTATTGAGACATTGCGATCGCATCATGTCACCTACATAGACAGCTTGGTGAAATCAGGGCAGCTGTCACCGATTAAAGGAACAGAACTGCTAGAACTCAATCTCGGTACTGCGATGAAAACAGCTATCAAGATGGGGAAAGATAACAGCAAGTATATAACTCTCGTCAAAAAGTGGACGCAAAAGGCAAAAACAGAACCCTATCGATATGTGGAGATTCCTCCGGCGGTGGAAGTTGAGGGATTCCGCCGGATGGAACGAATCGAACGGGGACGCGCCAGAAAGGGGATAAAGTCTTGGTTGTTGCTTGGCAGTTTGGTCGTGTTTGCCATCTCCTTCACGCCGTTTTTCGACTTGGAGACACTGCTGATTCTCATCGGCGTCCTGTTTTTGCACGAACTGGGGCACTTTTTGACGATGAGAGGGTGCGGCTATAAAGATACGTCGATTTTCTTCTTGCCCTTATTTGGTGCTGCGGCTTCCGGACGCAAAGAAAATGCTACGATTCGGGAAAAATTTCTGGTTTTGCTGGCGGGTCCGGTTCCGGGGATAATCTTAGGAGTTGCGATCGCGCTGGCAATTCCCGATTCTCTCCAGCGTTCCTTAGGTTTGCAAGAGGTAATCAGCTTTCTAGTAATTATTAACTACTTCAATTTACTCCCTATCTTGCCCTTAGATGGAGGACGCATCCTAGATTTATTAATATTTTCCCGCCATCCCTACACCGATGTTTTGTTCAAACTTTTCGCAGTCGGATTGCTAGTTTTTATCGGCATGAGTCCAGGGACTGGGATTTTTCTTTTCCTCGGATTTTTGATTGCGTTTAGCATCCCTGCTAGCTTTCGCAGTGCCAAGATTCTGAAGATACTGCGGCGAGAACTACCTCAATCAACTGACGATGCTGATAGCGTACTGATAGCTATTTTCCAGACGCTCAAAAAGTCTGGTTACGGTTCCCTACCGTTTGCTCAGAAGTATAGAATGGTCAAAGATATTGCCCAACGCTGTCGGGAATCCCATTCCAGTTGGGGAACCAGACTGTTGTTGTTAGGCGTATATTTGATGTGCTTATTTGGCGGTTTGATACTTTTAGGTAATAGCTTCGTACCAGTTCGTTAGCTATTTATCCGCAAATTGAAATTCAGATATTAGAGATCCCCCTTTTTAAGAGGGGTTAGGGGGTATCGGATCGGTTCTCATCGAAAAATGATATGAAAACCAATAGTAAAAGGATCTGATGAATCAAGAACAACTTAACATTGAAAGTATTCAAGAGGAACTTAGAAATATTCCTCTGGATGAACTATTTACTCTTGAGGAATGGAACATAACTTTCGCAAGATTCACTGAATTTATTGGTCATCAGAACGAGAAGATTAGAGAATTAGCGGTTGAGAGAATTGTTAAAGATATTTGCTCAGAAAATTTACAGAAATACCGCCAAAATAACTTTGTACCTGAATCCTCCGCGCAACGCATCGCACCAATTTTAAGTGCGATCGCTTACCAAGAAAATCAAACACCTGGATTAGTTGAAGAGTTTTGTTACTACGCTCAGCGCCTTATCAGATATGAAGATTATCTGGAATTAATTCTCCAATGGCTAAACAATTTGGCAGAGAATAAACAGTGTGAATCCCTAAGTGTAGAAACAATTCTAACTTGCCAAATCCGCTTTTTTTTTATGGTTATATTTGGAAAGAAGCTCAATTAAATTTACTCGCTGCTCTGGATCATCCTCACCCTTCAGTTCGAGCCTGTGCTGCACAGAAAATTGGTGAATTTTATCAGTATGGCGATCCAGATATGCCGCCAATCAATGAAATGATGCAATTAATTAAAGACAAAGAAATTGAACGTCCTGGAATTGCTGGACCGTTTTTTGATCCTATCTGTTTCGATTTTAAAAATATTCAGCAATCCTATGAAACGCAGATTGATGTTTGCCAATGGATATTGGATATTTTAGAAAATCGCAAATCTTCAAAGCCAAAATTAAAACTAAAATATTTCGGTGTGAGTATTGATTTTCAAGCTCACGAACTGCTTTCCAACAATCCCTCCCACATTCAACATCTAATAAAAATAGGTAGATTTGACATCGCTGTATTGGCGGCGACAGACAGGGAGCGGAAAATCGAAGCGCTTGAACATATTTTAATGGACTTAGGAAATCACAACGAGCCGGAAATAGTACGCCTCGCCTCTTGGCATTTGGCATATTATTACCATCGCTTGCATCCGAAAGGCGAAGAAATGAATTTTGTCAAGCTCATTTCTGAACTAGCTGATATTGATGTATTTCTGAATTTTTCCTCAGACTCAAAACCACCTTACGCAGCAATTATTTATCCAAAAGACGATAATAAACTAATGAATAATCAGACAGCTTGGACATGGATAAATAAACTTTTCCCGGAATCTGTTCGAGGCAAGGTAGTTCCAAATACCTGGGATAATGAAGATGAAGTGACTTACCAGTACGAGTGCGGTTACATCCAGTTTCGCGGTTCTGTTGAGCGAAAAGAATGGGAGAGTGTAACTATCGCAGATTATGGTAATTTTTGGAACCCTATAAAGCTACTTGAGCTACCCAATTAAGATTTAGCTTGAGAGTTAATGGCGTATTCTCGAAACCGATCCAAATCGGCTTGGATAGTGGATTCGACAACGCGCCCCAGAAAAAGATTATCCATTAATCTGCCCAACCAACCGGGAATGCCGTAAGCCACCGTTAGTTTAACAATGCTACTGCCGTGTCGGTCATAAAAGCGAATCGCACCCCGATTTGGCAATCCACCAACCGATTCCCATTGGATAATCTGGTTGGGCACTTTTTTCAGGATACGAGCAAGCCAGGTAAATTCTAAGCCGCCTGTAGCGAGTTTCCAGCGGGATAATTGTGGGTCATTATCCAGAACTGTAACCGAGTCAATCCACTTCATCCACCGAGGCATTTGCTCCAGATCGGACCAGAGGTTCC
This sequence comes from Coleofasciculus sp. H7-2, assembly GCF_042747725.1. Classification (NCBI taxonomy): domain Bacteria; kingdom Bacillati; phylum Cyanobacteriota; class Cyanophyceae; order Coleofasciculales; family Coleofasciculaceae; genus Coleofasciculus; species Coleofasciculus sp. H7-2. The sequence continues at coordinate 44,587 of NZ_JBHZGO010000003.1, read as the reverse complement.
ACACCTCGTCAATGGGAACCGGCACCTCTACCTGCACGCTATGCTCTAGCCAATCAGCCATTTACTTCTTTTCTTCCTTCGCACTATGCGGCGTCTTTGCGGTTTCTTCCTCTAAACTGCCGACAACTGACTCTTACCCTTTATTTCTTGCACATTTTCTAAAATCGCCTTCGCCGCCTGACGCCCAGACAGAGTTGCCCCTTCCATACTATCGATGTAATCTTGCTGAGTATAGCTACCCGCAAGGAAGAAATTTGCAATCGGCGTCTTCTGAGGAGGACGATAGGGGTCCATGCCAGGGGCTTCGCGGTAGAGAGACTGAGCCAGCTTCACCACACTGTACCAGGTCATGTTCAACTCGCGGGAGGAAGGGAATAGCTCATGCACCTGCTTGAGGACGTGTTGAGCGATCGCTTCGTTACTTTCCTTGATAAACGGATCTCCCGGCGTCAGCACTAGCTGCAACAGCGAACCTTGTCCCTCGCGGTAATAATCAGAGGGACTTGTTAAAGCTAAATCTGCAAAGCAGGAAAAGTCGGCATCTGCTGTATAAAGCAGATTATCAATTCCGGCAGCATGATGCACTTGGTGTCTTTCTTCGGCATCGTACAACTCAGTCACCCAGCCATCAAACCGCAGCTGCACTGTCGCCACTGGCACTGTATCCAGCTTATAAATATTGTCAAATTCCGACCATTGACGCCACGCTTGCGGCAAAACGCGCTGAATTCCTGGCACGTCGCAGGCGCAGACATAAGCATCTGCGGTGATGGTTTCTTCAGTTTCTCCTTTAGCAATCAGTAAGCCAGTCACTTGCGTCTCATTGCCTTCGCCGGTATATTGAATTTCTCGTACCCGGCGACGAGTATGAATTTTCGCGCCTCGTGCTTCTATGTATTCAATAATCGGCTTGTGCAGGTACTCGTAAGGAGAACCTTCCAGCATTCGCAGTACCGACGCCTCGGTTCTGGCGGCAAACATCTGAAAGATGGTTAGCATACAACGAGCGGAAATATTTTCGCAATCAATAAATCCGAGTGCATAAGCAATTGGGTTCCACATCCGCTTGATGCTGCCATTACTGCCACCGTGACTGCGAAACCAATCGGCAAAGCTAATTTTATCGAGAGCGCGAATTGTTTTCATCGAACCCTCGAAGTCTACCAAGCCGCGCACGATGGTACTGCTACCAAGTGCGATCGCATTCTGTACTTTATCCTGCAACGATAGCTGCGATGTTGTGAAAAATGCTTTCAATCCATTGAAAGGCGCACCTGTGATGAAGCGAAAATCCAAGGCACCCGTGACGCCTCCTTGATTGATAAAGGTGTGGATATGTTCTTTCAGGCGCAAATTTTCATCTGCCCCCACCTTCTTCATCAATTCAAATAGCTGGTAGTAGTTCCCAAAAAAGACGTGCAACCCCATCTCAACGTGATTGCCATCGGCATCCACCCAACTGCCGACTTTACCCCCCACAAACGGACGAGATTCAAAGATTTCGACTTCGCAACCGGCATCGACTAAATCGACTGCCGCTGCCATTCCAGCCAATCCTGCCCCGACGATTGCAACCCTCATGCCATCTGTCCTTGTCAATTTCTTTACAAAGTTTAACAGGTGACAGGAGAAGATTACCGATTTTTTAATGGAAGACTGGCTAATTGAAGGATGGCTAATTGATAACTCCCTCTGCTTTTCAGCTTGTCGCCGCATCACCAAATACAGATGGGGAAAACATCTCCCACAACACACGGAAGTAAGGCTGCAAAGTATCCGCTTGTGTAGAACTCAAGCGAGTCCGAATTTCCTGTCCCAACAAGTGGAGCAGTTGCCGCACCAGTTCCCACTTCACCTTTAATGTAGGGTACAGCATCACGCACAGGGGAAATAACTCCTCTTGAATCGCGCTGATGTTTCCTTCCAAGGCACATACCCACAGATAAACTTGGAACATCTCTACATCGCGGATGCTAGATGTCTTAACCGTGCTGTCACTGAGATTGCCAGTGTAGCTGCGATAGGCGGGATATAGTGCCATAACTCGCTGGACAATTTTATTGGCAATTTCTGTACTTACTGGCAATAGGTTTTGTACTGCTGCCAAAGCTGGCGAATCATAATCATGTTTAGCTGCTGCATCGTAGGCGCGTTGCAATGGCATATAGAGGTGATCGTCAATTACTTTGAAGTAAGCATTAACTAGCGATCGCTCTTGAGGAGAAAGCGTCTCTAGCAGCATCTGACTGGTGTAATGGAACTGCATACTTACAAAACCAATTATTCTCGGATCGTTACAAGTATATTTCTTCCGCATTGCTCCGATATCGGCACCAATTACTGTAGATAGCTGACTGGGGGCAACCTGTTCGGTATAAACTTCTAGGGCATTTTCATCAATCGGATGGGAATTGCAAGCCGTTTCCATCACTGCAAGACGCCGCGATACCGATTGTTGAGTATAGACTTCTAACGCCTTCTGATAGATGCCAAAGGAATCGGCTGCAACTTCCCAGGGATTAATTAACTTAGGGTCAATCCGATTTCGCTGAACTTCTTTGGCAAGCAACACCTCAGTTTTATTCCAGGCTTTGGCACTGACGAATCGCAGAGAATGCATTAAATTTTCGGCGGTTTGCGCCCGTCCTTCTTTAGAAATAATTTTGCCAAAGCTTAGCTCGTTTGTATCCTCTCGCTCTTCTGAATCAAACTCTAAGTTCTCAACATACTTTTTAGCCCATTGCTGTGCTAAACCTTCAAGATTACTAGAGTTTGGTATCTCTGTTTTTGGTTTATAATTATTGCTAGTTAAGTTTGTCATTATGCCCCCAGATTGGTATTTCTTTGTTTAGTAGAGCTAAAACGGTCTATTTTATTATTTAATACTATTGTTTGAAATTCTATAAGCGTAAAAATACCAGTTAAGTCTATTTAAATAAAATTTAATATTGGGTATTTTTACTGATTCAAACTAATTTAGTAAAATTGTTTTGACTACAGTTACTAACAACTTGTTTGATATAGCAATCCTACTTGAGTTGTGAGAAACGAACCGCTCTGTTCGCTTTAGACGCAGAGAAAGACAGGAGAGAATTTCGCAGCTAATTTATGACTGTTATAGCAATCCTAAATGAGAGGTGAAATTTTATTTATATAGACGTTCTATAGAACGTCTCGGAAGAAGGACAGACTCACCACAACCTATTTAGGATTGCTATATATTTTGGGTCTTCCGGGTATACAGGTTTAACCGTATACTGGGATACAAAAAATTGGCTCTGATAGGGCTGAAACCCCTGTCCTGCTAAACATAAATCTTACTTATCACCCAATACCTAGGAGAGCCTATATTTTTACTATTGTTACAATTAATAAAGCAGATTGTCAAATAATCAAAACCGATGATTATTAAAGATTTGATTAATTAACTCTAGGTAAAAGGTTTAGTAATTAGTTAGATTTACGGCTCCTCTGGGTGGGGTGAATCTAGAGCAGTCCTATTTGATTGGGAGCATCTCGCTTTTGTCGCCGACACCCTTGAGGGTGCGATCGCCTACAAAAACGCGCCTTGCCGTGGTTTAGTAGTCAGGACTTACGCAAATATCACCACATCTGAGGGCAACCACAGGGGGATTGAACCCGAAAAAACGCTATATGTATAAGCTTTGCGTAAGTCCTGTTAGCCTGAAGAGAGCAGTCGTTGTTTGACAAGCCACGACTTTAGTCGTCAGGTGTTTTTACAAAACTAAGATGCACCTATTTGATTTGTAAAGAGACGCTGGCATGAAAGCGTCTCTACTTTCAACTTCTCAATCCACCTCAAACTGGGGCATCAGCTGGAGCATACCCAATCCTAATTCTTTGGTGGAGAGCGATCGCGCTTCAAATAAAGCCATCATGTCGCCTAGCTGAGGATTTCCCCTAGATGCTCCTTTTAGCCCCCTAGCAACAATCAAGCCGCAGTAGCCTTTGGTTTTCTTACAACGCTGATCCCACTTGCGACGAGCTTCGCTATGAATCGGATCGTCTTCTTGAAATTCACCAAACAGGTACATATTGCCATTTTCAGTTTGGAGAATTCCTAAGTCATAGCGATCGCTAGTTAAAGGATCTTCTCCCGGATTAAAGCAAATTCCCTTCAACCCTCCAGCACCTTGGATTTGCTCAATCAATTCTTTTGCCTTGGGACGAGAAGTTTGAATCAAAATCACCGGCATTCCCTCACCCGCCGCGATCGCATCCTTCGCTTGATAGAAATCGACGCTTTGACGCAGCACCTCCACTCTCTCCCAAGTCATCATCCCCAAGCTGAGGAAAGAATCTTTGGGCACCAAGTCATCCCGCAGAGGTAGCGTCATCTCCTCAATGTCGGCGTCTTCCTCCTCTGCCAACTCTGCCATCTCAAACAGTTCCGACGCCACATCGGGCACCGTTGCCACCTTAACGGGAATCGATTTTTGCAGATCCGCCTCTAGGGGTGCGGCGATGCGGTAGCGTTTGCTCAAGGTGGGGAACTTCTCTGCTGCCAACTGCCGATTGGATGCCCGGAAAAAGCGATGGAGGGCTTCCAGTGCCACGTAAACTGCGATCGCTTCTTCCTCATACAAAAATGGTCGCATCCCCTCTAACGGATGCACATTTCCGAAATTGGGTTGAATTTCCGAAAGCGGCAAGTCAGCTAAATCAATGTCTTCGTCCTCTTCATCTTCGTCTAAGGAATCTTCAGCTGGCTCGAAAGTGACAAACAAGCAATCTTGCCCTAAAAATGCTTCTTCTAGCTCCTCAAAAGACTCCTTTGCCAAAACCGACGACCGAAACCGTTTCAGAGAGTCAAGAGAGCGATACAACAAAATGCCGTACTCCATGCCCAGCATTCCCATCACCGAGGCGTACAGCGTCTCCACATCCCACTGGTTTAGCTCAATTGAGATAATCTGGTGGTCGGCAAGCAGTTCCCAAGGCGCATCGTGCCAAATCTCATAAGCTTTTTGCACCAGTAACTCGGCATATTCCGGCGGTAGCTTGGGAGGTCGAGTGCTGGTGATTTCCTGGAACCCGCGAAATAGTTCGTCAATCAGGGGCAGTTCCGGTACATAATCAACGGCAATGTCTAGATTCTGAAGGACACCCCGCAGGTAGAACTGAAGTTCTCTGTCTCGGACTACAATTTTCTGAGGGCGAGATGGCTTCCCAGGGCTGTGGGGATGTTCCATTGCTCGCAGCAGGGCGCGAACAACGGCTTCCGGTCCCGTCTCGGAAGTCACGACATCCATCGCCCGAACCATTCCCTCGACGCCATCCACCCAAACAATGCATTCGCTATCTGCTTGAGTATCCGACTCTAAGCTTTGCGCCATCCCAGCAGATAATCGACGGCGATCGCCTTCCCAGACGCTGGGAATTTGTTGTAAAGTTTGCAGCCGACGAGATGTAGAGCGATTGAGAGCAGACATAGACTAGGCCAACTGGGGGAACAACACACCGTGCGCTTTGTAGATCCTCATTTTAAATACTAATCGTCTCTTCGCCGTCCTTCTATAAACTGATGCTTGTCAGTGATGAAAGCACCACGATATAATCCTTGCGCGATCGCCCCATCTATCCTCAACGCCTAATGGTTAACATAGATAATAAACAGCTTTTCGCTTCGCCTGTCTGCGGTTAAGTTAAGATTCTTCGATAAAATTGACCTAGTGGACTGGCTTCCTCAAGTCGTCTAGATAAAACAGCAAATTAGGAGTCGAGAGCGCCATGACACAAGCTACTCAATCGCAACAACGCGGCATCCAGTTAAGCGAAACCGCCCTCAAACACGTCCTCTCCCTGCGCGAGAAACAAGGCAAGGATCTGTGCCTGCGAGTTGGCGTCCGCCAAGGTGGCTGCTCTGGGATGTCGTACCTGATGGATTTTGAAGAGCCTAGTCAAATTCGGGAGAATGATGAAGTATACGACTACGATGGCTTCAAAATTGTCTGCGATCCCAAGAGTATGCTATACCTCTATGGTCTGATGCTGGACTATAGCGATGCCATGATTGGCGGTGGCTTCCAATTTACGAACCCCAATGCTGCTCAAAGTTGCGGCTGCGGTAAGTCATTTGGCGTCTAAGTCATTTGGGGTCTAAGTCATTTGGCATCTAAGTTCAAGCTTGGCGTACAGCTTGTAAAAACATCTGATTGGAAAGCAGGTATCTCGCCTGCTTTCCAGATATGGGTGGATTCAAACTCCAACCTCCCCATAAAATAACGATAAAGAGCGCCGCTATCTAGCTCGCCATCCGCTACGCGATCGCTAACATCTTTCATCTTTCAGAAATGACCGATCCAATTAACGACCTTTTTGACAATAGCCTGGAACGCTATAAAGCGGGAGAAGGCCCGGATACTTTGCTACCCGTTTTCAAGGACATTTGCGATCGCTCCCCCAAACTCACTGCTGCCTGGATTTGTCTGTCGTGGCTGTATCTATTGGACGATCAAGCTACTCTGGCTTACAAAGCCGCTCAAAAAGCTGTCAAGTTAAATCCCCAAGATCCGCAGGCTCACATTAACCTGGTTCTGGCGATGCTTGAGGAAGGGAAAACCGGCGTCCGCCAACACATTGAAGAGGCTCAACGATATCTGGCGATTAATCCAGAACTACGCCAAGATATCCAAGAAAGTATTGAAGATGGATTAGCCAGAAAACCCGACTGGAAGGGTTTAAATCGGGTAAAAAACTGGTTGTTTACCTAATTGGGAATTGTCCTCAGAAACCCTAACTTTGAAGGTGAAATATTGGAAAAAGTTAGGGGTTTTTAGGGTATACTTATTTAAGTAAGTTAAAAATGCTTTTTTATATAATTGAGTGTTTGCAATTTTTAAAAAATCTAATATATTCCCATTATATAAGAATACCATTTAGGAGCGAAGAAGTAAAGATAGTAACAACAATTTGTAAATCGCCTCAATAAATCCTAGTTAGGTGCGCCGTTCGCCAACAAAAACAAAGCGCCCTCGCTATACTAATTTGGGATATCTGTTTTCACGATCGCGCTCAAACATCACTGCATCAATCAATTCTTTTCTTTTGTTTTAGTTCTTTTTTTTGAGATTGCCTCCATGTTGCCTTCAAGGACACCCTTAATCGGTCTCTCGGCAGACAAATTTCGCCATCCCCTAGATTTGGAGGCGACCAACGCCTTAAAACAGCTACCGGGAATGGATATCCTGGTAAGAAATTTGCTTGGCCCCCTTGCCGAACAGTTTTTTTACCTGGAAAATATAGCGGCGGGCGTCCTCGTAGGCGAACAACAGCTGCCTCATCTGCATAAACTGCTGTTAGAAGCTTGCCAGATATTGGATTTGGAACCACCGCAACTGTACGTCCGCGCCTCACCCGCGCCAAACGCCTACACCTTTGCCATGCGAGGAAAGCAGCCGTTTATTGTGTTGCACACCTCATTAATCGATTTGCTGACACCCGAAGAGATTCAGGCAGTCATCGCCCACGAACTGGGACACCTGAAATGCGAGCATGGAGTGTACCTAACACCCGTCAATATTATGGTGTTAGCGGCAGGATTAATTCCTACTTGGGGTGCGGCGATCGCTGAAACTTTGAGGGCACAGATGCTACAGTGGCTGCGATGTGCAGAATTCACTTGCGATCGCGCCGCACTTCTTGCCACCCAAGACTCCAAAGTCGTCAGTTCTGTCTTGATGAAACTCGCCGGGGGTTCGCCCACTCTCGCACCGCAGCTGAACCTGGAAGCCTTTTTAGCTCAAGCGAGAGCTTACGACGATATCAGTAAAAATCAGCTGGGTGAAATGCTCAAACAAGCGCAGACAGCCCAACTCAGTCACCCAGTTCCCGTCTTGCGGGCGCGAGAAATTGACCGCTGGGCCAGCAGTCAGGAATATCAAGCCTTGCTACAACAGCACTCCATAGACTATAATGGTGAAGCTAAACCCAAGGGCGGGTGGCGAAATTGGTAGACGCATCAGACTCAAAATCTGACGATTGTGAGATCGTGAGAGTTCGATTCTCTCCCTGCCCACTCTTTACACAAGAGAACGACCATGACTCAACGACTCAAGCGGTGGGAATCTCCCCGCCGAGAGGGAAGAAACGACAAAGGGAAAGGTGGCTCCGCCAGGGCGAGACAAATTAGAAAGCAACAGAAGATGTTGCGGAAGAAGCTAAAAGACCAGGGTGCATCTGAAAATAGTCAAGATTCGAGGAGAGGGAAGATTAACTTCCCTCTCTTTTTTTGTGTGCAATTCCAATTAAGTGAGACCTTGGCAAATGGGAATCTCAATCCAAAACTCCGCTCCTTGTCCTGGTTTTGAGACACACTTTAAAATGCCACCGTGCTTCTCCACCACAATTTGATAACTGATGGATAATCCCAGACCTGTGCCTTTCCCCACAGGTTTAGTCGTGAAGAAGGGGTCAAACAGACGGGCTTTTACTTGCTCGGTCATTCCCGACCCATTATCAGCAATCCGAATGGCGACATGGGAATTGACAACCTGGCTGCGAATAGTAACGATCCGAGGAAGGGGTTGGGTTTCCAGAGCGTCAAAAGCATTGTTCAGGAGGTTCATAAACACCTGATTCATCTGCCCTGCATAGCACTCCACAAGAGGGAGGTTGCCATACTCTTTGACAATCTGAATGCCTGGACTGTCGGGTTTGGCTTTCAGACGATTTTGCAAGATCAGCAGGGTGTTATCAATGCCCTCATGGATGTCCACCTCTTTCATTTCGGCTTCATCCAGCCGCGAGAAATTCCGCAAACTTAGTACAATCTGACAGATGCGGTCTGTTCCCATCTTCATCGAACCCAGAATTTTGGGGAGGTCTTCCACCAGGAAATCCAGGTCAATCGCCTCGGTCTCATCTTGAATTTCCGGGACTGGATGGGGATAGTGCTGCTGGTAAAGGCGGAGAAGATTGAGTAAGTCTTGGGTGTATACGTTGGCGTGGGTGAGATTGCCGTGGATGAAATTGACGGGATTGTTAATTTCGTGAGCAACGCCAGCGACCATCTGACCCAAACCGGACATTTTTTCGCTCTGAATCAGTTGGGCTTGGGTTTGTTGCAACTGGTGCAAGGTTTGCTGTAGTTGTTGAGCTTTTTGTTGGGCTTGCTGGGCAGAGTCTTGGGATTGGGCGTAGAGTTCGGCTTGGAAAAGTGCGATCGCTAGTTGATCCGTCACTGCTTGCAAGAGTTCTACTTCATCGTCACTCCAAAGTCGAGATCCACGATGATGTCCGCAGATGAGCAAACCAATCTCACCAGAAGGTGTCTGAATCGGCAGTGCCAGTATCGCGGTGTAGCCAGAACCCATATAGAGTTCCTGCTCTCCTGAATCGGTGGCAGTCGTCAGATCGTCAACACGGAGCATTTCTCGGTTGATGAACTTCTGCGTGACAGAATTTTCCGGCGCTGGGTAGTGACCCAGGAAGCTCGGTAGCGCCGGTATCTTCGCTTCTTTCACCACGTCCCAGGCAGGTTCCTCTGCAAATGGTCGATACCAAACAAATAAGCATCGGTCAATTTGCAACAAACTGCGGGTCTCCTCCACGGCAGTTTCCAGAATGGTATTTACGTCCAGAGAGTTGCGGAGCAGGTTTGCTAGTTGGTTGAGCAGTTCCTCTCGTTGGGCGAGTTGTCTAAATTGTGCTTCCGATTGCCGCAACGCCTCCTCTGCCTGCTGGCGCTGAGTGATATCGCGGACAATGACCATGATTTGGTTTTCCAGCAACGGCACAAGCCTAGCTTCATAACTTTTATCTTCGTTCTCACTCGGTAGAGAATACTCAAGGTGTACGGATGCGGGACTGTGCGCCCCTAGGGAGTTTTTCTGCAACACCTGAAGAATGCCTTCGTCAAACTGGTGTCCGATGTGGGGGGGCAGAATATCTTGCATTCGCTTGCCGAGGAATACTTCCGGTGGAATGTACAGATTTCCCGTCCCGATTTGTCCGGCGTTGTAGTCCAGAATAGTGCCATCAGAGTTGAGCCGAAAGTACAAATCGGGAAAAGCTTGAAAAACTGCTTTCAGCTCCGAAGTTGTTTGGCGTAATTGCTCCTCTGAGAGCTGGCGATCGCTAATATCTAGCCCGATGCCACATAGCTTAATCACCTGACCCTGCGAATTCAAAATCGGCTGCCCTTTAGAGAACATATATCCGATCGCACCGTCAGGCAGCAAAGTCCGGTTGTCGAATTCATAAGGCTTGCCTTCGGTAATTGCCAACTCAACTGCTTTTGCAAAGACTTCCCGATCATCCGGATGAACTTTTTGTAAAAGATCTTCGTAACTCGGTACAGTTTGGTTCGGCTCCATCCCCCAAAGGCGGAACAGTTCCTCCGACCAAGCGATTTCTCCAGTTGCGAGATCGAATTCCCAACTGCCGACGTGGGCGACTTTTTGAGCTTCTGCAAGTCTGGCTTGGCTTTGGCGGAGGGCTTCCTCTGCCTGTTTGGCGGGAGTGATGTCGCGGGCGATCGTAGAGAGAAATTCAACCGCTCCGTTTTCCCCTTTGTGCGCCATAATTACTTGCGAGACGGGAATCTCATTGCCGTCGCAGGACTGAAAAGCAGTCTCGCCACTCCACACTCCGTCCTTGATGGCAGCAGGCACACCTTCAGCTAGCATCATTTCAGCTGCACTCTTGGTGGAGAGTTCAGAGATATGTTTGGTTGAGAGGTCTTCATCTTCTTCAATCCCCAACATTCTTCGACCAGCGCCGTTGATGTAGAGTACATTACCTTGGGCATCAGAGGTGCCTACAAAGTCAGGTGTTGCTTCTAAGATTGCGGTCAATCTTGCCTGAGTTTTTTCTGCCTGTTTGCGATCGCTGATGTCATGCATCGCCACGACTGCACCTAGTTTTTTTCCCTGAGCATCAACGATCGCTTGTCCGCTAGCGAGTAGGGTGCGGATTTTTCCTTGCTTCGGGGCGATGATCATTTCTACTTCCCGAACCGTCTCTCCCCAAAACGCTCTAAACAACGGAATATCTTCCGTTTTCATCAGTGTTTTCCCATCGGGCAGATATAAATCAAAGTGTTCTGCCCATCGATCGGCAGGAAGTGCTTGTTCCGGCAACCCATGAAACTCTTGTGTCGCCCGATTAAATAGCGTTAAAACTCCATTGGCGTCACAAGCGACAATGCCGTCTGCCAAGTTATTAAGCAATGCATTTAAAAATTCTCTTTCTTTGTATAAAGCTTCCTCTACCCGCTGGCGCTCAGTCATCTCGTCTTCTAGCTGCTGGAGGGTATGCCTTAATTGGGCGGTGCGTTCCTCGACTCGGATTTCGAGAGCTTCATTCGCCTGTTTTAGTGCTTCTTCTGCTAACTTGCGATCGCTGATATCAACGAAGGTGACAACAGCACCTTTGATTTCCTCACCCTCAAGGATCGGATAAGACGAATACTCGGCAGCAAAAGCAGTCCCATCCCGCCGCCATAGAACTTCGTTGTCTATCCGGCAACTGTTTCCTTTGCGAACAGCACAAAAAATCGCACACTCAACACTTGGATAGAACGAGCCATCGCTGCGACTGTGATGGATTAACTCGTGCATCTCCTTGCCCATCACTTCATCAGGCTGGTATCCCAGCATCTGAGCCGCCGCTTTGTTGATGAAGGTACAACGTCCTTGTAAATCAATGCCGTAGATGCCTTCCCCGGTCGATTGCAGCAGCAATTGGATGTGATTAGCTAATTGCGATCGCTCTTGTTCTGTTCGCTGACGCTCGGTGATGTCCTTCATAAAACAGTGATGACCCATAAATCGCTGCTGCTCATCGTAATCGCAGATCATCACCACTTGCTTATAAAAAATAGAGCCATCTTTACGGATGCCCCTAGTTTCAGCTTCTACCTTGCCATCCACAAGCATTTTGTGATAAGCGGCGATCAGCTTGTCGAGTTCTTCAGGATGGACAGTTCGCTGCCATTCCATGCCAATCATTTCTTCAGGCTCGTAACCGGCTGCATTGGCGTAGGCTTTATTGACAGTAACGTAGCGCCCTTGAGTGTCTAGCCGAGAAATTCCTTCGACAGCATTTTCTAAGACAGCTCCTAAATTGCGGAGTTTTTCTTCAGCAGGTTTGCGATCGCTAATGTCACGAACCACTGCATACAGCAAATCTTCTTCGGTGGAGACAGCAGAAGTCCATAATAGCCATTTATAGGAGCCGTCTTTGCACAGGTAGCGATTCTCAAAAGAGATTGTTTCCACGCCTGTAGCCAGCTTCTGTACTTCGGTGAAGGTTGCTTCCCTATCTTCAGGATGAACAAACTCCATAAACGGTTGGCTTAAGAGTTCTTTGTTAGTAAAACCCAGGGTTTTTTCCCAGGTAGGATTTAGGTGCTTGAAGTAGCCATCCAACCCGGCGATACAAAGCAGCTCCAGCGAGAGATTGAAGAAACCCGCCTCTGCCGATTTGTACCCGTTAACGCTCTTTTTCTTTAGTTTGTCGCTATCATGGGTCAACACTTTGGTTTACTTCCTTCGTCTCAGATGGAACTGAACTTAGTTTTCCCAAAAGCTGAATCAAAAATTGCTATTACCAAAGGCTCAGGGAGAAGCAACTTGCCAAATTTTAATGGTTCTGTCAAAGCCGCCACTCGCCAGGGTTCGCCCATCGGGACTAAACGCAACCGATTTTACCCAATCGGAATGTCCCACCAGCAAGGCAATCAGTTCGCCCGTTCTCAAGTTCCACAAGCGGACGCCATCCCGACTAGCAGTAGCAAGGACTTCTCCAGAAGGATTAATCGCGATCGCCCTAATCCATCCTGTATGTCCGGAGAGTGTGTAAAGCAATTGCCCGGTGTTAAAATTCCAAACTTTGATGGTGCGATCGTAGCTGCCACTAATCAGAGTATTTCCATCCGGCGCGAACGCTAAGGTACTGATTGCACCGCTATGTCCCGACAATGAATCAATAAATCTTCCACTCTTGAGATCCCACAGCTTAATCGCGGTATCTTTGCCTCCACTCGCCAGAATCTCCCCATTGGGATTCGTGGCAACTGCATAAGTTTGGTTATCGAAACGCACCAGGTTGTAAATCGGGCGCTGCGTTCTCAAATTCCAGACTCGAATGCCATCCAAGGCACCCGTCACCAGCATTTCACTATCCGAGGTAATCGCCGCCGACAGAATGTTACTCGTATGATCCAGAAAGGTACGGGTATATTTTCCAGTCTTCCAATTCCATAAATTCAGCGAGGAGTCATTGCTACAACTCGCCAGGATTTCGGAATTAGGACTCATGGCAAGGGTCATCACTGCCCTACTATGCGCCCTGAGGCTACCCACTTCTTTCCAACTTCTGACCCACCAAAACTTGATTCTGCCGTCATTGTCGCTACCCCCGCTGAAGAGAAATTTCCCATCTGGTGTGAAGGTCAAGGAATCAATGGTCGCCTTGTGACCTTTGAGCGTGCGGAGGAGTTTAACGTTTCTCCAAGCTTCAGCTTGCGGGATCTGGGCTGGGGCGTCAGACGGCGCAGCTGGCTGGATTACTGTCTCGGCGGAGGCTGGGAGAGGCTGACTGGCAAGGGCGAAACAATAAAAGCTAAAAGGTAAAAATGCAAAACTCAGAATTTTTTCTTTGCATAAGTGCCTTTTTACTTTTGCCTTACTCGCCAGAGGTTTCATGGTGCTGATTGAATATTGGGGCAGATAGTATGATCGATCTGGTGAGCGGGCGGTCGGTCTTGCCAACCAGAGATTAGCCCTTCTAGCTCGCTCTTGAGGATTTCTAGCGATGCGATTTGTTCGGCGATCGCCTCTACTTTCGCGTGCAGCAGCTGCTTCAAGGCACCGCAGGGTAGCTGCCCCCGATCGTGAACCGTTAAAATTTCTTGAATTTCGCTAAGAGTTAGTCCGAGTGCTTGCGATCGCTTGATGAATGCCAGTCGATTGACGATCTCACGATTAAAAAGACGATAGCCGGAAGCTGTCCGCTTTACCGTCGGTGCTAAAAGACCAATATCTTCGTAATAGCGAATGGTTTTGACAGGCAGACCACTCCGAGCGGCAACTTCACCGATTTTAAGCCATTCAATGGAAACAGAAGTGGCAATCATAGTTGTCAGAAAATCCCACCCAAAGGTTTACTGATTTGGATGGTGCTTGGAGGCACTCAGCATGGGCAGGACAGGACGAGAGGATTGGGGGGGAAGAAAGTGTTTTGCAGTTTGGGGGATTGGTTCGACTTCTTTTCCCTGCGTTTGCCACCAACGTAGAGCGATCGCTGCCCCCACTGTCAAGACTCCGAAACTAAACAAACCCCAGCTTTCATCTACGCCGCCAATCACTGCATCTACAGCACCAACTATCACCACAAAGCTGGAAATTGGCTCTTTACGATAGGCTGACTTTAAAAATCTAGGCCACAAAGCATTCATCACGACTTGCTCTATTCCGTTATTCTTTAATCTAATTTCAGGTTATCTCATTCAGGAGTCAGGAGTCAGGAGGCAGAAGTCAGAATCATTTTTGGATTCTAAACTTCATCCTTTATCCCACCCTTCGGCAAGGGCAAAGCCCTACATCCTGCAAAAGTTGTACTAGACCGAGGAAAGCCTGTACGGGTTGCCGATTACCAAGGGCGTAGAAGAGCGCTTTTTTATTGCAAGCCCAGCCAGGATAGCACCCCTTGACCCGTGACATATTCAACGATCGCCGTCAGCAAAAAGCCGATCATTGCGGCTCGACCATTCAATCGTTCTGCGTAATCATTGAAGCCTAACTTGGGTTCTTCCAGCTTAGGAGTGGTGGTAGGTTGAAGTTGTGTCATAGCTTTGGCAATCCTTGCCCCTTGATGGGTTTACAATTCGTTATATATTGTCTTCTATTGTAGAGGTGCTAAGCCTTGAGTCAAGGGCAAAGCAGATAGAGTTGCTAATCAACCTCTTTGATCACCATGATTTCAGTCGCCTTGATCAGGGCAGTCACTTCATCGCCAACCGAAATTTGCAGATTTTCTGCCGAACGACGAGTAATCACCGCGTCAATCAAGTTATCTCCCACCTGAATCGTCACCTCGGCGAGAATATCACCCAGTTGAATAGCAGTAACTTTACCCGTAAGTTGATTCCGTCCGCTAATTTGCATCGTCATCTTGGTGTTTCCAAATCCTTTGGATAAGGTACCCGTCTTGATTGTTACAGCATTCCTGTGAAGTAAACCGAAAATTTTTGGGAGTCCTAAATAAATAAGTAATCATGGGATCAGGGGAGAGAGGGAGTTTCAGGAGAGGGAGTAACCAATTCCTGATTCCCGATTAGCCGCCCGTCCCGATCGATGCGCGAATTACCCAAACCAAAAACCGCTTTACTTGAGAAGTTGTCAGTCCAATTTCTCACTCGCCCCTTCAGGGAGGTAATTCCCAATGCAACGAGTCACTTGGTGTGGCACCTATAGTCAATTCAATACATAGCCGAGCAATTGAGGTATATAAATGGAAATTGGCGTTCCCAAGGAAACCAAAGATCGTGAATTTCGGGTGGGGTTAAGTCCTAGTAGCGTCCGGGTGCTGAGTGAAAACGGTCACGCGATTTTTGTAGAAACTGCGGCTGGTGATGGTGCTGGTTTCGCTGATGAAGATTATATTCTTGCCGGGGCGAAAATTGTCCCAGAAGCGAAGGACGCTTGGAACCGAGAACTGGTGGTTAAGGTGAAAGAACCGCTGAAGCCAGAGTACCAGTTTCTCCAGAAAGGGCAGATGCTGTTTACTTATTTACACTTGGCAGCAGATCGGGGGTTGACCGAGCATCTGATTGATTGTGGCGTCAGCGCGATCGCTTACGAAACTGTAGAACTACCCGATCGAAAATTGCCCCTGCTTACCCCCATGAGCATTATCGCCGGTCGCCTCGCCGTACAGTTCGGGGCACGGTTTTTGGAGCGCCAGCAAGGAGGTCGGGGTATTCTTCTGGGCGGCATTCCCGGTGTCAGACCTGGTAACGTGGTGATTTTAGGCGGCGGTGTCGTTGGCACCGAAGCGGCTCGAATGGCGGTAGGCATGGGTGCCCGCGTCCAGATTTTGGATGTGAATGTCGAGCGGTTGGCGTATCTGGAAACCCTCTTTGGCTCCAGAGTTGAGCTGCTCTACAGTAACTCCCTGCAAATAGAAGCGATCGTTTCGGAAGCCGATTTACTTGTCGGCGCGGTTTTAGTCCCTGGGCGTCGCGCCCCTATCTTGGTGCCTCGGACTTTGGTACAAAAAATGCGTCCCGGTTCGGTAATTATCGATGTGGCAGTCGATCAGGGCGGTTGTGTCGAGACGTTGCGACCAACTACCCACACGAATCCCACCTACATTGAGGAAGGCGTCGTCCACTACGGCGTCCCGAATATGCCGGGAGCCGTTCCCTGGACAGCAACTCAGGGACTTAACAACAGTACTTTACCCTACGTCCTGAAGCTGGCGAACCAAGGGATGAAAGCTCTAGAACTCGACCCAGTTTTGGCAAGGGGCGTCAACGTGCAGAATCACCGCCTGGTTCATCCTGCCGTGCGCGAAGTGTTTCCCGATTTAGCTGATTAAATAACAGTTACCACCTACCCCCCTTAAAAGGGGGGTAATTACATCTATCGCTGGGAAGAAAGGGAAAGCGATCGCATCTTTTATTTCAATTTCTAATCTGGTTTTATACCCTTTCCCTGCTGGCATTCTACAGTTATTTATAAATAGGTCTAATAACAAAGGAAAATACCAAACTATGCGCGGCGTTCAATTTTTAACTGACCATCAAGATAAGAAAACTGCTGCACTTATTGACCTAAAAGAACATAGTGCATTTTGGGCAGATGTTCTCGAAGAGGTGGGCGAACCGACAGATTTTCAGTTTTTAATGAATGACCAAGGTGAAAAAATTGCCGTCCTCCTTGACTTCGAGAAACACGGCGAACTGTGGGAAGATGTCTATTTTGGTCTGATTACCGAAGATATAGAGGATGAACCGGGCATACCTTGGGAAGAATTTAAACGCGAACTAGAATCAAAAAGGAATTTGAGTGTCTGATTACCAAGTCACCATTCAACCATCAGCCCAAAAACAGCTTAACTCACTTCCCGCTGAAATTATTAGCAGGATTGAACCAAGAATTATTGGTTTAGCAAATGATCCCCGTCCAGATGACTGTCGCAAGTTAAAAGGTAGACAAAATCGATGGCGAATTCGGGTTGGGGATTACCGGATTATATACAGCATTGATGATGAAACTTTCACCCTATATATACTGACAGTAGCTCATCGGAGAGAAGTGTACGACAGGTAAGGCAAGCGATCGCTTTCATTTTTTCAAAAGCGCGATCGCTTCTTGCCACCGGAAAGAGACTAAGATTTTTTCTTAGTGCTAGTTGTTGCCGTCGTCTTTTTAGCGGTTGTCTTCTCAGTGGTGGTCTTTTTGGCAGATGTTCCACTCTTAGTTGATTTGCGACTAGATTTTGTTGTGGCCGCCTTCGCTGCCAATGCTTCCAACGCTTTTTCCATCGTCAACCCTTCCACAGATTCCCCTTCTGGCACAGAAGCATTCGTCTTCCCATGCTTAATATAAGGGCCATAAGGGCCATCGTAGATATTCACGGGTTCCCCATCAGCGGGGTGAGTCCCCAGTTCTCGTAACGGTTCCTTAGACTTGCTGCGAGTACCGCCGCGTCCCTTCTTCGGTTCAGCTAGCAGCTCGACTGCACGTTCGATGTCAATTGTCAATACATCGTCACTGGCTTTCAGGGAGCGATACTCCTTGCCCTCCTTGCCTTGGTCGTGGACGACGTAAGGACCAAAGCGTCCCAATCCTGCCTGGACTTTGCCGCTAGTTTCTGGGTGAATGCCCAAAGTACGCGGCAGAGATAGCAAGCCAACTGCCATATCCAGCGTCACATCCTCAATAGTGACACCCTTGGGTAGAGAGGCGCGTTTGGGTTTTTTGTTCTCCTCTGTGGCATCACCCAGTTGGACGTAGGGGCCGTAAGTGCCTATTAGCACGTAAATCGGTTCGCCGGTTTCCGGATGCAAGCCGACTTTATCGGGGCCTTCTGTTTTCTGCTGTAGCAGCGTCTCAATTAGCTCAGCGTGGATGTCTGAGGGGGTAAGATCCTTAGGAAGCGAGGCTTTCACTGGCCCAGAGCCATTTACAGCTTCGATGTAGGGGCCATATTGACCAATCCGGACTTTCGCCCCACCGAGATCGTCCAATTCGATGGTACGGGCAGATGCCGCATCAATCTCATTTTCCCGTTCCTTGACTTGGGTTGCCAGACCCGTTTCTCCGAGATAGAACTTTTTCAGGTATGGCAGCCATTTGGCTTCCCCAGTGGAAATTTCATCCAGGGTTTGCTCCATTTTGGAGGTGAAGCTGGGATCGACCAAATCGGGAAAGTGTTGTTCTAGCAGACTGGTGACGGCAAAGGCGGTGAAGGTAGGAACGAGGGCGTTGCTATTCATCTGGGCATAGCCTTTCTCG
The DNA here is from genome assembly GCF_042747725.1 of Coleofasciculus sp. H7-2. NCBI lineage: Bacteria > Bacillati > Cyanobacteriota > Cyanophyceae > Coleofasciculales > Coleofasciculaceae > Coleofasciculus > Coleofasciculus sp. H7-2. The sequence goes on along the minus strand of NZ_JBHZGO010000003.1, from coordinate 26,099 downwards.
ATAATCGTGCCGATGATGCTGGCGTAGGTGCTGGGACGTCCGATGCCTTCGCTTTCCAGAGTTTTGACTAGGGAAGCTTCCGTGTATCTTGCCGGTGGCTGAGTTTCGTGACCGATAGATTCTAACTTTTTGCAGGTCGGGCGATCGCCTTTTTTGAGAGTTGGTAAGATGACTTCCATGTCTTCTAGTGCCGCATGGGGATCGTCCGATCCTTCCACGTAGGCGCGTAAGAAGCCGTGAAAGTCAATCCGCTTGCCGCTAGCCCGAAAACCGGCATCTTCGACTTGCAACTGCACGGTAATTTGAGTTTGGCGAGATTCTGCCATTTGGGTGGCGACGGTGCGCTTCCAAATCAGGTCATACAGAGCGAATTCCCGACCGCTTAAGCCGGTTTCCTGGGGAGTGCGGAAGCTGCTACCAGCGGGGCGAATGGCTTCGTGAGCTTCTTGAGCGCCCTTGCTTTTCGTGGTGTACTGACGGGGTTCCGGGCTGAGGTATTGCTTGCCGTACATTTGCTCGACACAACTGCGAGCGGCAGCGATCGCTTGCTGCGACAAATGCACCGAATCTGTCCGCATATAGGTAATATACCCCTGCTCGTACAAACTCTGGGCAGTTCGCATCGTGTCGCGGGCAGATAAATGTAGTTTCCGATTCGCCTCCTGTTGTAGCGTCGAAGTTGTAAACGGCGGTAAAGGTTTGCGAGTAACAGGACGCTCCTCTAAGTCAGCCACCGTCCAGCTTTTATCCGCCAGTCGCGTCTCTAAACTTCTCGCTTCCGCTTCCGAGAGCAGAATCACATTGCGTCCGGCAATAATTTGTCCCGTGGCTTCATCAAAATCGCTGCCAGTGGCAATTCTCGTCCCTTTGAGGGCAACAAGTCGCGCTTCAAAGGATGTCTTGTCTTTGTTTAAGCTTGCCTTGAGATCCCAGTAACTGCCTTGGCGAAAGGCTCGGCGTTGGCGCTCTCGATTTACCAAAAGCCGCACTGCTACCGACTGCACCCGTCCCGCCGATAAGCCATAGGAGATTTTCTTCCACAAAAGCGGCGACAGCGTATATCCCACCAGTCGGTCTAATATCCGCCGCGTCTCCTGAGCGCGAACCACCTGCTCATCAATATTACGGCAGTTCTTGAGGGCGTCGCGGATGGCTTCCTTGGTGATTTCGTGGAAGACCATTCGCTTGATGGGAACCTTGGGCTTCAATAGCTGGAGCAAATGCCAGCTAATGCTTTCGCCTTCTCGGTCTTCGTCAGTTGCCAACACCAATTCATCAGCCTCTTTCAGGGCGTTTTTCAGCTGGGTGACAATTTTCTTTTTGTCGTTGGGGACGACATACAGGGGTTCAAAGTCCGCATCCACATTTACTCCCAGCTGCGCCCATTTTTCCCCTTTGTAGGCTTCGGGAATTTCTTTGCTGGATTGGGGCAGGTCGCGCACATGACCCATCGACGCCTCGACCCGGTAGCTGGAAGGCAAGAATTTACTGATGGTGCGTGCTTTGGTGGGAGATTCGACGATAACGAGGGTTGACATGGGAGCTTGGAGAAATAGCAGCTGGGCTGAACAGTCTAATTTAAATACTTTATGTCAGATGTCAAGAGCGATTGAGAGGATTTTATGCGGAAAACCGACGACTGAAGTCTTGATTCTGGCGTACCACGCCTGACGAGAGCAGGTTCCAAGAATGGCGGTAAATCGCATCAAGCAGCGATTCGCTCTCCCAAAGATAACTCGCTTTTTTAGAGCCGTTCGCGCCAGACTTAATTTAAAGCTATCTCAATGTTTAACTTATAGAGGATTGCAATGGCGACCTCCCTAAGTATTCGAGTTGTGCCAGAATGAATGCCAACATCAGGCTCAGACAGCTTAGCAGCATTTGGAGGAGAACCGATGCAACCGATTCGACAAGGCGATGTGATTTTACTCCCCCTGGGGCAAATCGAAGCAACTAAGGGTGGGGAAACCCCACTCCTACCTCACCTGACTTTAGCCGAAGGCGAGGTGACGGGACACAAGCACCGCATCAGCGACGGACAAGCGGAACTATACGAGAAAGATGGCACGCTTTATCTGCGCGTCTTTTCAGAGACGGCGACTTTAACTCACGAAGAGCATAAGGCTATTTCTATTCCCCAAGGCAGCTGGATGGTGCGAATTCAGCGCGAATATGAGCCTCAAGGATGGCGATATGTCGCAGATTAAGATTGAAAAGCTAACAAAGAATTAGAAGTAATTAAATTACATACTTGGCAGGAATACACCTTATTAGAAATAGATACTAATGTCGATGCCGAGCCAATTTATTTATTAAAAATGACTTGTCCCAGTACCGGACATATTCACACCTTGCGAGTGCCACCTAATATGAAATCAGCGCGTGAAACTATTCGCTAGGTAAATTGGGGAATCGATCCTGAAGAATTTGCAATGCAAACCTAAAACCCTCTCCAGACGCGATAACCCTTGTCTCTACAAGATGTGGGTTTTGCTTGTTGGCGGTTCGTTTCTTTAAACGCGAACTGACACTTTGGAGCGCTTCGCGATCGCGCTTACAACAAACGCAGCACAGGCAAGGTAAATCCAAGCACCACATCTTCACCATTCAAAACGGCTGTAGCGGGATACTGCGTAACCGAGCCATCTGCACGATACACCCAAGCTTGCTGATTTTGACGGTCAAACAACCATCCCAAACGCACCCCATTATCGATATATTCTCGCATCTTTGCCTGAAGCGTTTCTAAACTATCCGATTTAGAACGAATTTCTATGACAAAATCGGGAGCTAAATTTAAAAATCTATCTTCTTGCCGATCCCAATCTTCTGCCAAGCGTCCTTTAGCAACAAAAGCAGCATCTGGCGATCGCACTGCACTATTCGCTAATCTAAAACCACCGCTGGAACTAAACACTTCACCCAAATCGTGACTTTCTACCCAATTGAACAGATAAGCCATTGCTTTCGCCTCTCGATTGCTAGAAATTCCCCCAGTTGGCGGCATAATTACCAATGTCCCGTCAGCATTCCGCTCAAATCGCAAATCAGGATTTTTAGAACTGATTAGCATCAATTCTTCATCAGTTACAGTAGCCCAAGACTGTACCATTGCTTTTTGCCCTTGCAGAATCTCCAAACATATCAATGGCGTCACCTTTACAGAATCTCAGACAGGCGATCGCCTTACTAAGATTTTAGCGATCGCGCGATCGCCTCTTCCCTCTCTTCCCTCTCTTCCTTGGCGCTATGCAGCGTCTTCGCGGTTCATTTCTTTAAACGCGATCGCCCTCATCAACAATTCAAGCAACCGCGAACGCCATAAAATTAAATAATATTAAGAGTCTCAGTCTCTGTGCCTAAATACCCAAAACTATATATCTCATGAGTTTTGCTGAACTTGCAGCCCAGCTGAATGCTGGGACAATCTGGCCTGAAGGGATTTTAATTGTCACCCTTTTGGCGGTTCTAATCGTTGACTTGATTATCGGGCGGTCGTCCTCGCGCTTCACCCCCTATATAGCGATCGCGGGTCTACTCGCCTCTATCGTCGCCTTGTACTATCAATGGGGGAACACGAACACCATCGCCTTCTTGGGTAGCTTCAACGGTGACGCCATGAGTGTCGTCTTTCGCGGCATCATTGCTTTGTCTACCACCGTCACAATTTTGATGTCGATCCGCTACATAGAACAAAGCGGCACCTCCCTGGCGGAATTTATTGGGATTATGCTCAGCGCCACCATTGGGGGAATGATCCTGTCTGGTGCAGATGAGCTGGTGACGATTTTTGTCGCCTTAGAAACCCTCAGTATCTCGTCCTACCTGATGACGGGATACATGAAGCGCGACCCCCGTTCCAATGAAGCAGCGTTAAAATATCTGCTGATTGGCGCTTCGAGTACAGCAATCTTCCTCTACGGTGTCTCGCTGCTGTACGGACTATCGGGAGGAGAAACTAAGTTGAGCGCGATCGCCACTGGCATTGCCAACGCCAACGCTGACTTATCCTTAGGGTTGCTGATTGCATTAGTCTTTGCGATCGCCGGGATTGGCTTCAAAATTGCCGCCGTTCCCTTCCACCAATGGACACCCGACGTTTACGAAGGTTCGCCAACACCTGTCGTTGCCTTCCTCTCCGTCGGTTCAAAAGCCGCTGGATTTGCCCTCGCCATCCGGCTGATGGTGACAGCTTTCCCCCTCGTCACTCAAGAGTGGCATTTTGTCTTCACCGCCCTCGCAGTCTTGAGCATGGTACTGGGTAACGTAGTTGCTCTTACCCAAACCAGCATGAAACGTCTGCTGGCTTACTCTTCCATTGCCCAAGCTGGCTTCATCATGATCGGTTTGATTACCGGCACCGAGGACGGTTATGCCAGCATGGTATTTTACCTGCTGGTGTACCTGTTCATGAACTTGGGAGGCTTCGCCTGCGTGATTCTGTTCACCCTGCGAACGGGTACCGATCAAATTAGCGAATACGCGGGACTATATCAAAAAGATCCGCTTCTGACCTTGTGCTTGAGTATTTGTCTGCTGTCCTTGGGAGGGATTCCGCCCTTGGCTGGCTTCTTCGGCAAAATTTACCTGTTCTGGGCAGGTTGGCAGGCGGGTGCTTACGGCTTAGTCTTACTAGGGTTGCTCACTAGCGTCGTCTCGATTTACTACTACATCCGTGTCGTCAAGATGATGGTGGTAAAAGAACCGCAAGAAATGTCTGACGCCGTGAAGAATTATCCAGAAATTCGCTGGAATTTACCGGGAATGCGACCTTTGCAACTGACTTTAGTGCTGTCGTTAGTGGCGACATCCTTGGCAGGGATTTTGTCTAACCCGTTGTTTACCCTGGCGAATAATTCAATTATCCGCACGCCAATGCTGCAAGCATCGGTGCATAACACAGTAGCGACGCAAGACCTTGCTCCCTTAGAATCTAAGGTGACTGCGGCTGACTCGCTTAGTCAAATTCAGCCTCAGCTTGATTCCAGCGCCAAGATTTAACATACTGGCGTTGAGGTTGGGACGAGGGATGAGCGGGACTCTTTTCGCCTAAAAAATGTCAGGACTTACGCAAAGCTTATACATATAGTGTTTTTTCGGGTTCAATCCCTCGTGGTTGCCCCCAAATGTCGCGCAAGTTGCGTAAGTCCTGATGTCAATAGTCCTTTCTTAGGAAAACCCGGTTTCTTGAAGAAGCCGGGTTTCTGGTATTTGGGCGAAATGTAGCGTGTATTTTTGCTTTCGGGCGATCGCATCCACTGCCAGTTAGCATCCCTGGACGCTCATCAGGCGGACAGTTAGAATGATCAAGTAAATCTATCCTCAGATAGATGAACCGATCAAACGATAGCTGACGCTAGAGGTTGTTTTATGCCAAATCTGCGCTATTCGCCCAAACTTGCTTCCGTCCAGCATTCGACCAGCAAAAAGTTAAAATTGGGCGGCTATCGACCCGACACAAAGGATGCTAACGATAAGAAGTACGCGGCTCATCGATTTCAAGCCCAAAAGCTGCCGCCAAGGGTTGATTTGCGTCACTATCTGACTCCGGTAGAAGATCAGGGGGAAGTGGGAAGCTGCACGGGCAATGCGATGGCGGGAGCCTACGAGTACCTGGCAATGCGCCAACTCGGTACCGCCGGGGATGTGAGCCGGTTGTTTATTTATTACAATGCGCGATCGCTCGCCGGAGAAATTGCAGAAGACGCCGGAGCAACACTTCGCAATTGCATCCAGGTATTGCGAAAGATGGGCGCTTGTTCTGAGTTAACCTGGCCCTATCACCCAGAGCGGTTGTTTCACCGTCCCCACGACCAAGCTTATGAGGAAGCAACCCAATTCTTGATCGACGATGCTGAGCGAATTGAGATAGATTTGTATGCCATGAAGCATTGTCTAGCTGAGGGCTATCCGTTTGCCTTTGGGTTGCAGCTTTTCGATTCGTTCATGAGGGAGGGAAACAAAGGGATTCCCATGCCTAACCCAGAACGAGAGGAGTCTCAAGGTGGTCACGCAATGTTGTGCGTCGGCTACTCGGACAAAGATCGGGTGTTTGTTGTTCGCAATTCTTGGGGCGCAAACTGGGGAGACAAGGGATACTGTTACATTCCCTACGACTACATGACCAATCCCGAATATTGCGATGACTGCTGGACGATTCGCAGCGTCACCGACCTCGACTATAGCCGGGACGTTTGGAGCGATGATGACTTCTCGTTCTTTGATGACATTATCCCGTTGATTGCCGATGCTCTCGATATTTCAGACGGCGAGATCGGTAGTGACGAGGAAGAGTACGAAGAGGATATAGAAGCCGTCGCCGAAGACGAATACGTCGAAGATGAAGAGTACGAAGACGATATAGAAGCCGTCGCCGAAGACGAAGAATACGTCGAAGATGAAGATGAAGACGAGATAGAAGCCGTCGCCGAAGACGAAGAAGCTGTAGAGGAAGACGAAGATGAAGAATACGTCGAAGATGAAGACGAGATAGAAGCCGTCGCCGAAGAAGAATACGAAGACGAGGAATACGACGAAGAAGCTGTAGAGGAAGAATACGATGAAGATGCCGAGGAGCTAGAGGAAGACTACGACTCAGAAACCCTCGAAGAAGAGTAAAATCCGGAGAGCGAGTAGCGCTATAGCCTTTTGGACATACGCTTTGCGATCGCGCAAAATAATCGCTCTAGAAAACAACTCAAGACAATCGATGGTATTACTGTTAGGTGATTTTCAGCCATTAGCCGCGATCGCGACCACTCCCACGGGTGCCGAAAAACTACAGCCGCTTTGCCAATCCACTGGTGCTACTCTTTGGGTTCCAGAGTCTCTAACCGACGTTGTAGAGACAAAGGTTATCGCGTCAGCCCAGGTTTATCGCGGTTCCCTCAAAGACCACCTAGCGACCTTGTGGAATACACATCGGGGCTTTATTTTCTGCTTGGCATCTGGAGCCGTGGTGCGCTTGATTGCACCCTTATTGCAAGATAAATCCCGCGATCCAGCAGTGGTCGTGGTGGATGAAAATAGCCAGTTTGTGATTAGTCTGTGTAGCGGTCATCAGGGAGGGGCGGATCGGTTGGCACAAGCGATCGCGCTTACCATTGGGGCAACGCCAGTCTTGACAGGTGCCTCCGCTGGGTTAAAACTACCAGCAGTGGATATGCTGGGCGTTCCCTTTGGCTGGAGTCGAGGCGAGGGAGATTGGACAGGCGTTAGTGCAGCGGTGGCGAGAGGGGAACGGGTACAAGTCATTCAGGAAGCGGGTTCTACTTTATGGCAAAGTCATCTTCCTGAAAAACATCCATTCTATTTTGGGTTTCCGGAATCTACCGCCAGCCAATCAGAGATTGTTCAATCTAACCAGGAACCCGATCGTCCAAAATCATCCCCGGCGAGGATTTGGATTAGCCCCACCCGGCGACGATTTTCCTCAGAATCAGAGCTGCCAAAAGTCCAGTGGCATCCTAGAGTCTTGTGGGTGGGAATCGGCTGCGAACGAGGAACATCGAAAGAGTTGATAGAAACAGCGATTGGGCAGGTGTTTGAGAAAAATCACCTAGCGGAAGAAGCGATCGCCGGGATTGCCACCATCGATATTAAAGCTTCGGAAATTGGGTTAGTGGAATTATGCCGCGATCGCCACTTGCCTTTGCGAACTTTCTCGGCTGATATCCTCCGTTCCGTTAGCGTCCCCACTCCCTCAGCGGTTGTCGAAGCAGAAGTCGGAACGCCCAGCGTAGCAGAAGCCGCAGCAATTGTAGGGGCAGGTCTTGTACCTGCCCTCCATGAAGGTGTAGGGCACCTAGGGGCAGGTCTTGTACCTGCCCTCTATGAAGGTGTAGGGCACCTAGGGGCAGGTCTTGTACCTGCCCTCTATGAAGGTGTAGGGCACCTAGAGGCAGGTCTTGTACCTACCCTCTATGAAGGTGTAGGGCACCCACAAGGGGTGCTACTACGGGTGGCAAAACAAGTTTTTAAATTAGAAGGGCAACCAGGGGCAGTGACGGTAGCGATCGCTCAATCCGAACTAGAATATACGGGTCGCACGGGCTGTTTATTGCTAGTTGGTACGGGACCTGGAAAATTAGACCAAATGACCCCAGCGGCTCAAACTGCTGTATCCTGCGCTGACGCCATCATTGGTTACTCTCTCTATATCGATCTCATTTCTCCTTTGCTGCGTCCCGGACAGATTGTAGAAGCGTTACCGATTACCCAAGAACGTCAACGGGCAGAACGAGCCATAGAATTAGCTAATTGGGGATTAACCGTAGCGGTTGTTTCTTCTGGAGATTGCGGCATCTACGGCATGGCTGGGTTAGTCATGGAAGAACTCCAAGCCAAAGGCTGGGATGGCAAAACGCCAGGGGTGCAGGTGTTTCCGGGAATTACCGCCCTACAAGCCGCTGCGTCGCGGGTGGGTGCGCCTTTGATGCACGACTTCTGCGCGATTAGTTTGAGCGACTTGCTGACCCCCTGGGAGGTGATTGAAAAGCGCCTGAGTGCCGCCGCGCAAGCAGATTTTGTCACCGCACTTTATAATCCGCGATCGCAAACTCGAACCAAACAGATAGCGATCGCCCAAACTATCTTTCTGCAATACCGCGATCGCCACACGCCGGTAGCGATCGTAAAATCAGCTTATCGAGAAGACGAACAAATTACTCTGATTACACTTGACAAATTACTCGATACTCCGATCGATATGCTGACAACGGTACTGATTGGCAATAGCACTACTCGCACCCACGCCGATTGGATGATTACCCCACGCGGCTACTTAGGTTTTGACGCCGAAATCCGTTAATTTATTCAGCGTCTCTGTTGAACAAAAAGTTTAGCCCACTAGCCACCAGAGTCAGAACGATTGAACCTATCAAAGCAGGCACGAAACCAGCGACACTAAAACCGGGAGTAATCGCCCCAGCAATCAAAATTGTGATGGCGTTAATCACAAACAGAAACAAACCTAGCGTCACCAGCGTCAGCGGCAATGTCAAAATTACCAAAAGGGGTTTGACAATTGCGTTCACTAAGCCCAAAACAATCGCAGCAAGCAGCGCCGCCACAAAACTTGTGACGGCAAAACCGGGGACAATGTATGCAGTAATCATGATTCGCGATCGCTGTAACCAGCCAAGTCACCAAAAAGTATGGCATAAGCTTTCGTTAAACCTCGTTCACTCACAATTTTAAGGGTTTGTTCGCATCAGTAAAGGATTCCACAATACACTAACCTAAAAGATAGCCAACTCTATAGCGCGTTTTGAAACGCTTTTCTATGACCTTTCGGCAACTAGCTGCGTTCCTACTAACAATCGTTCTCTTCATCTGGGCATTCCCAGCACAAGCAGGAAACTACCCGCCTCCCTTGTCGTATAGCAATGCCGAACTGAAAGCCAAGGATTTCTCCGGTCAAATTTTGCAGGTGGCTGAGTTTTCCAACGCCAACATGGAATTCGCTAACTTTGAGGGTGCGGACTTAAAAGGGGCGATTTTTAGTGCATCGGTGATGACAAATGCTAATTTACACGGAGCAGATTTAACTAATGCAATGGTCGATCAGGTAAAACTCAACGGCGCGGATTTAAGCGATGCCGTTTTGGTGGAAAGTATCCTGTTGCGTACTATATTTGACGGTGTAAATATCGCTGGTGCCGACTTCACCGATGCAATTTTAGATGGGGCGCAAATAAAAGAACTCTGTATTAAAGCATCTGGTGTAAATTCTAAAACTGGTATAGCAACTCGTGAGTCTTTGGGGTGTCGATGAAGCGTGTAGGGGTGATTGGAGGGGGACAGCTAGCCTGGATGATGGCAGGTGCAGCGGAGGCGTTGGGGATTGAATTGGTGGTGCAGACGCCCAATCAGAACGATCCGGCGGTGGCGTTAGCGAAGCGTGCGGGAAGCGCGATCGCATCTTCCACCATTTTTGCCCCCATTGATGATGCTGCTGCTACAGCCGAGTTAGCGTCTCGCTGCGATGTCATTACTTTTGAAAACGAATTTATTAACCTGGAAGCTTTAGATTCACTTGTCCAGCAAGGCGTCTGCTTTCGCCCTAGTCTAGAAGTATTAGCCCCGCTGTTAGATAAATACGATCAGCGCTGCTATTTAGAAGATATAGGCTTACCAACTCCCAGTTTTATGACGCTTGAAGGAGAAGCCGGAAATCATCAAGTAAATCTTTCAAAATCATTCACTCACCCCTTGAACCTCAAAAACCTGGATTTTCCAGTCGTTCTAAAAGCCCGACGCGGCGGCTACGATGGTCAAGGCACTTTCATAATTAAAGATAGTCACGCCCTAGAGTCAACTTGGCAGCGACTGAAATATGCGCCAGTGTTGTTAGAAGAATTTGTGCCTTTTGAACGAGAATTAGCGATTATTGCCGCTCGTTCTGCCGCTGGTGAGATAGTGACTTACCCTGTAGTAGAAACTCAGCAGGAAGATCAAGTGTGTCGGCGCGTCTTGGTGCCAGCGGCAATTACGCCAACGGTGGAACAAGAGGTGAAAGCGATCGCTCATACGCTTCTAGATAGCCTGCAAGCAGTTGGCGTCTTCGGCATTGAGCTATTTTTAACCCCAGCCGGAAAAGTGTTGGTCAATGAAATTGCCCCCCGCACTCACAACTCCGGACACTTTACCCTTGATGCCTGCGAAACTTCCCAATTTGAACAGCAACTCAGAGCCGTCAGCGGTCTACCTTTAGGCAATCCTACCCTCAAAAGTGCGGGTGCCGTTATGGTAAATTTACTCGGTTACGAGCATTCCCAAAGCGATTATCTTGCCAAACGGCAACAGCTAGCCGAGTTGTCTCACGCTCACGTCCACTGGTACGGCAAAACCGAATCTCGTCCCGGTCGAAAACTCGGTCACGTCACCGTTTTACTAGAAACAGCCAACCGTTCTGAGGCAGAAGCGATCGCCCAAACCATCGAATCTATCTGGTATTCAAAAGAGGATTGAGGGAAGAGGGAAGAGGGAAGAGGACTGAGGGCTGAGGACTGAGGACTGAGGACTGAGGACTGAGGACTGAGGACTGAGGACTGAGAGAAGAGGATTCCTCTACTGTGCGACTTTGAGTTGAGACGCCTGGTTCCTCAGTCCTCAGTCCTTTCACCTCAGTCCTCAGTCCTTTCACCTCAGTCCTCAGTCCTTTCACCTCAGTCCTCAGTCCTTTCACCTCAGTCCTCAGTCCTTTCACCTCAGTCCTAAGTCCTTTCACCTCAGTCCTCAGTCCTTTCACCTCAGTCCTCAGTCCTTTCACCTCAGTCCTAAGTCCTTTCACCTCAGTCCTCAGTCCTTTCACCTCAGTCCTTTCACCTCAGTCCTTTCACCTCAGTCCTCAGTCCTTTCACCTCAGTCCTCAGTCCTTTCACCTCAGTCCTCAGTCCTTTCACCTCAGTCCTCAGTCCTTTCACCTCAGTCCTCAGTCCTTTCACCTCAGTCCTCAGTCCTTTCACCTCAGTCCTCATTCCT
>NZ_JBHZGO010000003.1:0-14525 GCF_042747725.1 Coleofasciculus sp. H7-2 | reverse complement strand
TCTCAGTTCTTTCACCTCAGTCCTCAGTTCTTTCACCTCAGTCCTATTACTGAATGAGATTCTTCCACTCCCCAGCTCCCCTGCTATAATAATTTTTAGGTTAAGCTGCGACGTTGGTGACTGCCAATAACGTTTTTTGATCTTGCCTTGTTCTAACGGGAACCAAAAAGCTCTGACAGCAGTAGACCGGGCAAGTACCCGGAAACTTTAAGTCAGACATGCGGTGCCCACCTGGTTTATCCAGGTCATAAACTGAGGTAAAACGGCGTTGCGGTGAACCTAATAGAATTAAAATCCCCTTGTCCAAGAGAGAAGGGGATTTTTGTATATTATGTAGCTGAAAATTTAAAATTTTGATTGTATTTCTTAAATAATGGATGCAAAGCTGCCAACTTTGGATCGACAAATGATAATTATTTAGCGTTAGGCGCTAGGATAATTGAATTCGCATCTAACTACAGTTAGAAAATAAAAAGTTTGTTGCAACTATTAAATACTACTTCAAAATTTCCAGCTGAGGTATTCAAGCTAGACAACGGCTTAACAGTGATTTATCAACACATCCCAGCGACACCGGTGGTTGTGGTGGATGTTTGGGTGCGGGCGGGAGCGATCGCTGAGACACAAGAGTGGTCGGGCATGGCTCACTTTCTGGAACACATGATTTTCAAAGGCACCGACCGACTGCCGCCCGGTGTATTTGACCAAGTGATTGAAAATAGTGGCGGCATGACGAACGCGGCGACCAGCCACGACTACGCCCATTTCTTTATTGTTACAGCCGCTCAGTATTTAGAAAATACCTTGCCTGCCCTGGCAGACATTCTCTTAAACGCGGCGATCCCAGAAGAAGAATTTATCCGGGAACGCGATGTGGTTTTGGAGGAAATCCGCCAGAGTTACGACGATCCCGACTTTATTGGATTCCAGGCGCTCTTAGAAAGCATTTACCAGCGCCATCCTTACGGGCGTCCCATCTTAGGAACAGAAGCACATCTGATGGAGCGATCGCCCCACGAGATGCGTCGCTTCCATCGCTCCCACTACCAGCCGGAAAACATGACCGTAGTCATTGTTGGGGGAGTTGAGAAAGAACCCGCACTAGAACTGGTGAATCGCTCGTTCCAGCACTTCGCCCCGCCGCTGGATTGTCCCCTGGCTGAAGCCGAAGCCGAAGCCGAACCTCCGATGATAGAAATTCGGCGTCAGGAAATCCACTTACCCAGGCTAGAACAAGCTCGTCTGATGATGGCATGGATGGGGCCGGGTGTGGAGCAGTTGCGAAATGCCTACGGCTTAGACTTGATCTCCGTACTTTTGGCGGAGGGGCGATCTTCCCGGCTGATCGGGAACTTGCGAGAACAGCAGCAATTGGTGCAGAACATTAGTAGTAGTTTCTCCCTACAGCGGGATTCCAGTTTGTTTACGATTAGTGCCTGCCTCGCGCCAGAGAATCTAGATCGAGTAGAGGCACTAATTGGTGATGCGATCTCCGAGTTGCAAAACACACCCGTTTCGGAGGGAGAACTGTCTCGCGGTAAACGCCTGCTGTCGAATGACTATGCTTTTTCCACAGAAGCACCCAGCCAGCTAGCGGGTTTGTATGGGTATTACAACACCATTGCGGCGGCTGAAGTAGCCACGACCTATCCAGAAAAAATTCAGTCTTTTCAGAACACAGAACTTCAGGAGCTAGCGCAGCAGTATCTCTCCCCATACCGCTATGCGGTCACAATCCTTAAACCTTGTTAGCTTGAGGAAAGGAGTGATTAGTCACTCGTCAATAGTTAGTAGTAAGTTGTTCCTACGACTAACGATCGATGACTAATCACCGATGACCAATGACTAAGGACTCACAACGAATGACTCAAAGTGTGACGCGATCGCTCGCCAACCCAACTATCCACCGCAGTGTTTTAGACAACGGCATCGTATTAATTACGGTGGAAAATCCAGCGGCTGATATCATTGCTGGTCGAATTTTTGCGCGGGTGGGAGGTCGGTGGGAGCCACGAGAACAAGCTGGACTTTCTCACCTGCTATCCACAGTACTCACCAAAGGTACCGATCGGCTTTCTTCCCTGGAAATTGCCGAGCGAGTGGAGTCAGTGGGAGCGAGTCTCGGTGCCGATGCAGCGGCGGATTATTTTTTGCTGAGTCTCAAAACAGTATCCGCAGATTTTCCGGAGATGTTGCAACTGGCAGGGGAATTATTGCGAAGGCCCAGCTTTCCAGAAGCCGAGGTGGAACTGGAACGGCGTCTCGCATTGCAAGATATTCGTTCCCAGCAGGAACAGCCGTTCACCATCGCCTTCGACCAGCTGCGGCAAGCCATGTATCAGAATCATCCCTACGGATTCTCCAGCCTGGGAACCGAAGCCACCGTCTCTGGTTTAAGCCGCGCTGACCTCCAGCAATACCATCAAACTTATTTCCGCCCCGACAACCTGGTTATCAGTCTTGCCGGTCGCCTGACTCCCCAAGACGCCGTTGATTTGGTTAATCAAGTGTTTGGAGATTGGCAGAGTGGAACCACACCTCTGCCTACCCTAAGCCTGCCCCAAATCACCCCTGAACCCATCTCTTGCGCTACCCCACAAGATACGCAGCAATCAATCGTGATGCTGGGTTACGTAGCGCCATCCGTGCAAGAAACCGACTACGCCTGCCTGAAACTGCTCAATACTTACTTGGGTAACGGTCTTTCTAGCCGCTTGTTTGTGGAACTGCGCGAGAAGCGGGGATTGGCTTACGATGTCTCAGCTTTTTATCCGACTCGGTTAGAAACATCTCAGTTTGTGGTATATATGGGCACGGCACCGGAAAACACCGCGATCGCCTATGAAGGTTTGCGAACTGAAGTGGAACGTCTTTGCACGACTCAACTGAGCGATCGGGAGCTACAAGCTGCCAAAAACAAGCTGCTTGGTCAATATGCTCTCGGCAAACAAACGAATGCTCAGCTGGCTCAAGTTTTCGGCTGGTACGAAATTTTGGGGCTGGGAATTGAGTTTGATACCGAGTTTCAGGAAAAAGTTACCAGTGTCACCCCAGAGTTCGCCAAACAAGTGGCTTGCCGGTATTTCACCGAACCCTACGTATCGCTTGTTGGTCCAGCGGAAAAGTTAAACATTAAAACTTAAAAAAAGAAAAAGTTAAGAGGAAAAAGTAAAAATGAAAAAAATCATTCTTTTGCCTTTTGCCTTTTTACTTTTGCCTTTTGTAGCGATCGCCGGTGATGCCGAAGAAATCGCCCAGACATTTCCTTTTGCAACCGTCAACCGGCAAACGTTACGACCTGGTAGCCAAGGGACTGAGGTATCCGAACTTCAGGCAGCCCTCAAACTATTGGGTTACTATAATGGCGACGTAAATGGGGTGTATGGGGAAAATACCGCGATCGCAGTTTCCCGTTTTCAGCAAGCCGCTGGTTTAGCACCTGATGGGATCGTGGGTGCTGAAACCTGGAAGCGTTTATTTCCAGTCGCCCCACCATCGCAATCAACAGCAGCAGTGACGCCATTGGTTATCCCTTCTCCTTCAACTTCAACAATTTCCACCACCGGGGCAGCATCTTTTCCCGTCCCAACTACGACAAACACCGCTGCCAATCCTAGACCGGCGGCAACTCCCCGTCCCAGTGTTAATGTTCCAGCCCCCAAGCGTTCGGCAACGACTGCCAGAACCACCAACCGTCCTGCAACCTCTGCTTCCAACTCCCAGCCACGGACGAACCCACAGCAGCCCACACAGCTCGATTTTCCTATTTTGAGGCTGGGAACGCAAGGTCCAGCCGTTACCAGATTGCAACAGCGCCTGCAAACTCTTGGCTTTTTCAAAGGAACGGTGAATGGTGTCTTTGGTGCAACGACTCAAACTGCTGTAAAAGCCGCTCAACAGAGATTTAAGCTAGACGCTGACGGTGTAGTTGGTCCAGCGACTTGGAACTTTTTGCTGCGTTAATTAATCGGTAATTCCCAAAGAATTAAATCACACTAACCCGTTTTCTTGATGAAAACGGTTTTTTTACATTTTTTTAACAGTTGTGTGCTGGCGCTGATTTTCACTGACTTCTTTCTTTCGATTTTCCGATCTCAATCCTTGGGTGGAGGAGAGAATCCATTCGCAGATAGATAGATTCAGACAAGGTTAACGGATATCGTATTGCTTACAGGACAAGACAGCTAAGTAAATAAATAAATTCCTTAGCTTGTAGTTGCCGATTCATCTAAAAAAAATCAGGGTCTTCTCGGTGTCCTGATTGACACAAAGAGTTCGATCAACACTCATGTACAACCACCCTAAAACCGATAACAATCAAACGCCTAAATCGGTCAATCAGGGCAGAGGCAATTCTGAGCGGGTTTCCTACCAGAATCAGTACCTTAAAGGTCGAAATTCTGAGCGTCGTTTTCAGGAACAGAGCTATATCGTTGATGAGAATACCAATGCCGTGACTAATTTGCTGATGAATCTTGCTTTCACGTCGATTGTAAGTTTCCTGGTTGGGACTCTCTTGTTCGTAGCTCAGCGAAATGAATCCTCTCTACCCTCTGTGCCTGTTCCCGATGGCAGTCCCTCTCAAAGCGCCGAGAAAAAGACAACCATCTTTGAAAGAACTGTAGACAACATTCAGGAACTCGTTCCAGCTCCTCAACAACAAGCAGGACAGGGGACATTGACATCAATGTTTCTAGCTTTGCGCCAGGTAAGCTCCTGATGTTCCTAGCTAGACTCGGTTGAGAGAGCGTTGCTCAAATCTACTGACCATAAACAGTTTTAAACATCCTTTTCTGCTTTTATACCATTCAGGAGTTGTAGTAATACTCATGTCTAACCTACAAAATCGCAACAACGATAACCGTGAAGTTCCCCAAGACCCAAATAATCCGGTTCCCCCCCATAATCCGGTTCCTCCAACTAACACGGTTCCCGCGAATGGCACCGTAGACCCAGGCAAAGTGACCTCCTATCGAGACGGTTATGTACACGGTCGCGTTTCTGAGCGCCGCGTCAACGAGGACGGACAAGAAATCCGCGATAATAATAATGCCGCCAGAGGCTTGTTGATAGGGATTGCCCTCACCTCTCTGCTAGGGTTGAGCCTTGGTGCCCTCTACTTCCTCAACCAGCGAAATCAGCAGGTAGAAGAGTACACTGCGCCTGCGCCTGTGGTGGTTCCCGTACCTTCACCTTCACCTTCAGCTTCTGTTGCACCGAACTCAACTGCACCAGATACATCTTCATCGGGCGCTTCTCAACAGCCCACACAAGAGAGAATCATCGAAAGAAACACAACAATTGAAAAGGCTCCCACGGTGATTCAGGTTCCTCAGCCACAAAACGCACCGCCTGCTCAAAAAGCGCCAAATGTCAACATTACAGTTCCTCCGAGTTCCGGGCAACAACCAACTCGAAATGAGACGAATATTAACGTAACGCCTTCTCAACCGTCGAACTCAACTCGAACGAATAGTTCTGGCACTACTCAATCAAGTCCTAGTACAACTCAAACCGCGCCTTCGGTGCGTCAGAACCAAACTCGAACGAATACTTCTGGCACCACCCCAGGCACGCAAAATCCAACTGGCACTACACCGGGGAGCAGTTCTACCACTAACGGCACCACCGGCACTACACCGGGGAGCAGTTCTACCACCAACGGCACCACCGGCACTACACCGGGGAGCAGTTCTACCACCAACGGCACCAACGGCACCACCGGCACTACACCGGGGAGCAGTTCTACCACTGGTGGGTCAAGCAGTACAGGTCAATAACTACTAAAACTTGGTAGTTTCCAGCCCCCTCCCAATATTGGAGGGGGCTTTGTTATGGGGATATCGCAAATCTTTCATTTATGAACAAGCGTTTTTAAAGCATTTCAACACATAAAGGGATATGAATTTAATTTAACTAACGAGTTTGTTTGGAGAATCAAGTGCTAATTTAAATATAGGCACAACGAAGTAAGAACCTTCGATACCAAGTTTCGGATTCGAGCCTGTGTCTCCCGCTCTCATCCAACGCAACACTGAATCTCGGTTGTATTTCTCTAATAAATGTAGCGATCGCCCTGAAGTTCATTCGCTTCTTTTTGATTTGAACTGTTGGTCGTGGATCTAAATCATTGCCTGAATCGGCGTAGGGAATGCAGATAGTTAGAAAAGGTTTGTTGCGAATTAAGTCCACCCTAGTTGAGTTAATTTTTGGTTTCGTTAACTTTTCTTCAAATTTTCCTCTTTCGTTTGAGTAACCTGACCATTCATAGCTCGTTCATGAACCCGCCGGTAGCTTAGGCGGGTTTTAGTTTTTTATACTGAAGCGGAACGCCTAAAGGCGCGGCTAAACAAACTGGTATTACTGGCAGAAAGCTTTTATCAATTCCCAAATTTCAGGTAAAACTGTACAGTGCCAAATTAAATGACATCGGGACAAATTCGTGTCATCAAGCCAGTTTCTTCGCTGCACGCTTCCAAGCATTGAGGTTGATGCAAGGCAAGTCCACTCCCTGTCCATACTCGAAGCTAAACGTTAGCACAGACAAGCTTCACACCCTCAATGACATCAATTTGGCACCACGACAAATAAAAAGTCACTGTACACAATTTCTGCCTGACGCGATCGCTGATCTAATCTAACTTCCTGAACTTTAGCAGGAAGATTAGATGTCTCGCCGACAACGTTTTTAAAAAATGTTGAGGCAATTCTACCAGCAGCACTAGCAACAAATCCGACTACAGCACCAACAATATTGAATGGCATAAAATATAAATCTGAGTAAAGGTTCTAGTTATCGCCAAATCCGGCTTATTAGCTTGATTTGCTCAAGTGTAGCCCAGCCCTAGGTGGGAGTCACTGGTTGAGAAGATTGTGAGATGAATAGATGCGCTACTCGCCTTTGAACCTTTTCCCCAGATGCCCAGTCTAAATCATAAGAAATCAAACAGTGGGAAGAGAGAGCCAATCGGTGCCAGCTGTAACAATCAATGCGCTAATGGGCGATCAACCCAACGACAAACCCGATCTCGGCACCGATGCTTACCTGGTAAAGCGGTGCCAAGAAGGCAACAAGCAGAGCTTTCAGCAACTCTACCAGCGCCATCAGCAGCGTGTCAGATCAACTCTTTACCAACTCTGCGGTACCTCATGCTTAGATGATTTGGTGCAAGAAGTATTCTTACGCGCTTGGAAGGGATTACCAAAATTGCGGGAAACCGCCCATTTTTCGACTTGGCTTTATCGTATTAGCTGGAATGTCGCTTCAGATCGGCGGCGGCAATTTGCTTTAGAAACCCGAAATTTCGCCTCTTTACAGCAAAGCGCCACTAATGCCTTCCCAAGTCAGCAGGAATCCCCCGATTTGATGCACCTACATTATGAAGATTTAGTGCAGCGCGGACTGCAACAGCTAAGTTTCGAGCATCGCGCCGTACTGGTTCTGCACGACTTAGAGGACGTTCCGCAAAAAGCGATCGCAACTATCTTGTCAATTCCAGTTGGCACAGTAAAATCTCGCCTCTTCCATGCTAGAACCTCCATGAGGCAATTTCTCCAGCAACAAGGAGTCCAACTATGACTCAGTTCCCCGATGATGACAAACGCCTGGTAGAGTTTCTGCACCAACACCGGGGTCATGTTCCCCCATCTGCACCCGATTTAGAGAGTCAGATTATGCAAGCAGTGGCATCTGCGCCTCCACAGCGGCAATGGCGGCGACAAATGTGGATTTTACCCTCTGCCATTGTTGCTAGTCTGCTAGTTACCTGGGCAGGATACCGCGTGCTGGTGCCTAACACTGCATCGACTGCATCCACAAACACCGCCGAACTGGAAGCGTTTCTGGCGACTAACTGGGATAGTGTTGTCGTGGGTGAAACGCCTGCATTGTCGAGCAGCCAAGATGCAGAAGCTGATTGGTTGCTCTCAGAAAATTAGCTTTTTTAGGGGAATAGGGAATGGGTAATCATCAGTTGTCCTTAACGATCTTATTGCTACTGACTAATGACTAATCACTTTTTAACTAATTAGGCAGGATTAATTATTTGTAGTAGTGTTTAGCGATAGCTAACCCGTGCAGGTGTTGGGTTTCCTACGTCAACCATTCCCTACGAAAATCTTCAATTTAATTGCATCCGCCTACTTAATTACTAATTACTAATTATCACTAACCAAGGAGATTGTTTCCATGTCCCTACATCGTATTTCTCTCTTAGCGGTTTTCATACTATCTGTAGGTAGTGCTGTTGCTCTTGCAGATCCTAATCCCCAATCTTCCCAAATTGCCCAAAATTCACCGGGTGCCCGTCCTCAAAGGCGCAACAAGGATGGACTACTTCAGCAACTCAATCTTACCCAACAGCAAATGCAGCAAATGCAGGCGATTCGGCAGAAATATAGAAACCAGATAGCGCCGCGCCAGCAAGCTCTACGTCAAGCTCGGCAAGAGCTAGCTACACTGATGAACAGTACAGCTTCCGCTAGCCAAATTCGCTCTAAAAATCAGCAAGTTGAAGAGTTGCAGCAGCAGCTACAAAAGTTGCGGTTTGAGAGTATGTTAGAAATGCGAGAAGTTATGACTCTAGAGCAACGCGCCAAGTTTGCCCAACTGATGCAACAGCGACGGCAACAAAAGGGGGAACGGGCGGGGAAAAACAGAGGACAAGGATCTCAAGGTTTGCCGGAGCAAAATTTTTAGCGGTTGATACCCCGGAAACTACTGCTAAATTGGATGTTTGATTATATTTATCTGCATGGATTTGCCTCTAGTCCCCAGTCAGCGAAGGC
This sequence comes from Coleofasciculus sp. H7-2, assembly GCF_042747725.1. Lineage (NCBI taxonomy): Bacteria > Bacillati > Cyanobacteriota > Cyanophyceae > Coleofasciculales > Coleofasciculaceae > Coleofasciculus > Coleofasciculus sp. H7-2. The sequence continues at coordinate 5,738 of NZ_JBHZGO010000003.1, read as the reverse complement.
GATCTATCTGCGCGATCGCTTATCTTCCCTGAAAATCCCCGATCTCAACCAAGGTGACTTTTCCCATCTGACGATAACGCGGCAAATAAAACAAATCGCCGCTGAATTTCCCCCAAACCCGATGCCAGTAATTGTCATAGGCTCCAGTTTGGGGGGTTTAAGAGCGGCTTGGGTGGGAGAAAAATACCCGCAGGTTCAGCGGTTAGTGCTGCTAGCTCCAGCTTTTGAGTTTCTAGCGCACTGGTTGCCTAGACTAGGTGAAGAACAGCTGCATCAATGGCAGACAGAGCAATATTTGCCGATGTACAGTGACTTTTTATTTGTCGTGGTGCCAAATTGATGTCATTGAGGGTGTGAAGCTTGTCTGTGCTAACGTTTAGCTTCGAGTATGGACAGGGAGTGGACTTGCCTTGCATCAACCTCAATGCTTGGAAGCGTGCAGCGAAGAAACTGGCTTGATGACACGAATTTGTCCCGATGTCATTTAATTTGGCACTGTACAAAAAGGCAGGCTGGGAAGTGTGAACTCTGCGAACTGAATTTCAGATACGGCGATACGTGGGAGGTTGACCATGTTATCCCTACCTCTAGAGGCGGTAAGGATGTATACAGTAATCTGCAACTCCTACACCGCCATTGCCACGACTCGAAATCGGCAACTGACAGAGATGTCTGTTTGGAGAATTGGGATGACAATCCATTCTAGTGCCAAAGGTACTCATAACAAGAGCCAAGTCATTGAGGAGCCGGATGTGGTGAAAGTCACAAGTCCGGTTTTCAAGGAGAGGGGGAATGAGTAATTATTCCCTCGACTCTAACCACATTGTGCCGTGGTTTCAGGTTAATCCCAGCTCAGAATGGGTGGCATGGCAATGTGCAGCTACGGTTGTTACGCGGATTCTGATTGTCTGGCTCTATAACAACACAGGGAAAAGTGTATTTGCCGCGATCTTATTTCACACCATGATGAACGTAAGCGTCTTCATATATCCCAATTACGGTTCAGGTTACGATCCCTTTATTACATTTATCATCCTTGCGATCGCGGCTGCGATAGTCACATTTTTATGGGGTTCAGAAACATTAGCTCGATATAGATATACATCGTTGAGTGCAACGGATGTCAACAGATGAGCAATAACGGGTGGCAACTGGATGAAAGCAACCACCTAACTTTCATTCAATCTTTATGGCCTTAGAGACGATTGTTTACTCGTTTCTTAGTCTTGCAACTCTGTTTGTCAGTCCGGTTTTAAGGGGCGGAAACTTGGAGAGTTGGATACGATCTGCTGCTCGTGATTAGATTGTTCTATCGCTCGATTTTCATCGATAGATAGTCTTGTCGCTCGTCCGCTTCATCAACCTGTTAGGCTGCGATCGCTACTCAAAGATCATCTATCTAAAAGAGCCTCACTCTTGCTCAGAACGGATCGCACTCTTTTTCGGCGTTTCAACAAGCACAGAAATCGTGAGCAAACCAAGCCCAATGATTTTAATAACGGCGTTTACTGCGTGTGCATACTCCCATTGGTCACGATACCGCATCCAATCCATTAGAACGCGCCAGAAGTATCAAACGTGCAATTCCATTCACTACGCCCAAAACCGCACACACACTCAGCCAAAGCATCAGATCGAGCATAGATCGAAACAGAAGTACATATCCAAAGAATCGATCGGACACCAATGCGAATAGCCAAGGCAATACGAGTAGGAAAAACGCTGGCAAGAATGTGCAGCCAATCCCTAACCCGACCCGCCACAATGGAATTCTACGAATCGCCTGTCTCCATTGCGGTAAGTAAAGCAAACTGCGGATTGCCAGCATTACACCTATAAACATCAACAGTGCGATCGCTATACCCCACAAGGTTATTGAGAACCCACCTGTGGCAGGCTGCTCATCCTTTAGTAATTGAATCAGTCCAGTTTTGATTTGCGGAAATGCCATTGCAATTAACGGCGACGCACTGATGTTGTAAAATACCGCAATTCCATACTTTTCCTTGGGCAACAGCACAACATCCGTATAGAACGTAGACAAAATTCCATTGTGTTCGATCGCTGGTTCACCATTCTCGCTGCCCTTAAACCAACCCATGCCATAGGAACTACCGATGGTTTTGGGTGGAGTGTGCATCAGCGCCACACTACTTTCAGAAAGCAATTTTGTTTCTTTAAATTGTCCACTGTTGGTTTGGAAAATTAGATAATTTGCCATGTCCTCTGCGGTTGAAATGATCCCGCTACTGCCGCTCAGATAACCAGACATTTCTGGATATGCGAAGGGAAGTCCAAATCCCATCAGATGTCCTTGTGCCATGTTGGTAGCACCTTGGAATGCGTTAGCACTTGTAGTTGCATTGAGCGTCCGCGACATCTGAAGAGGTGTAAAAATATGCGTTTGTAAGTAGGCTGAGAATGGCTGTTGACTCACCACTTCAACCACTCGCGCCAATACTTCGTAATTGGGATTGAAATAGTGAAACTGAGCGCCGGGTAACGCAACGGGACTTGCTCGACTGAGGCTAGTAACACGCTCGCCAACTGTTGTTGCTTGAGAAAGCTGCAACTCAGGAAAGCCTAAATCAGATAAACCACTCACTTGATTGAGGAGATGACGAATGGTTATTTTGGCAGCGATTCCGCCAAGCGGACGCTGCGCGAACGCTGGATCACTCAGGGTGAATTCTGGTAAATAAGTTTGCACGGGTGAATCTAGATTAATTTGTCCCGCTTCGACCAACTGCATCACTGCAATTGCGGTAAACGATTTGCTCAACGAAGCAATCAAGAATTGGGTCTGTGCTGTAACAGGGCGATCGTTATTTGCTGTACTGTATCCCTTAACGTGCAACACTTGGTTATTGTGAGTAATGGCGAGTGCCAAACCAGGAATGTGATGAGTCTTCATTTGAGTTGTGATGAAGCGATCGATCCTATCATCCAAGTCCAGTTGGTTTGCACTGCCATTGAGGTTGATTGCGATCGCAATCAACGCACTCAGCAATATCAAAATCAAGCGGAAAAGTTTGTTCATTGGGTTAGATTTTGTTGATTTTGATAAAGCATAATTCGCCATATAATGAACATGAGTAAGACTGCATTTTCGGCTTCTAAGATTATTTTATTCAGCTCTAATACTCCAGAATTACGTCATTTTATATTTAGCTAAAATTACACTGTATTTCTACATACCGAACCATTTTGGGATTTCTGGTTTACTAAAAACATTAAGCTGTTTGATGACTTCACGCCCGAATTCAATCCAGCTCGTTCATCTAAATAAGCCTTACTCCTGATCAGAATGAATCGCTCTCTTTTTCGGTGTTTCAACAAGTACAGAAATCACGAGAAAACTTAGCCCAATGATTTTGATCAAGGCGTTTACTGCGTGTGCATACTCCCATCGATCGCGATACCGCATCCAATCTGCTGGAACAGGATTCACCAACCATTTGGCGAATTCAGCGTTCATTGGTGCGACAAACATTATCCAACTCACAAACGCCAGCACCAATAGAATTGCTCCGCCCAACGTCCAGTAAAAAGTTGACCCGCGTCTACGAACAAGAAAAACTAGCACAATTGCCGTCAGAATCGCTGTAATTTCAAAAAATGCGCCGACTGAGCCAAACAACCGATAAAGATTTTCAACAACCGTCACTCTAACCCAAAGTTGCTGGTCAAACTGCATTTTTTGCGGCAATTCCAGCAAATGTGCCATAGACGGGCTGAGACTTAGCGAAGTCAGCATCAGTGTTATGAATCGCCACGTTCGGATAAACATCATTTTGCTTTGCTTCACAATAAATTCCATAATTCTTTCAGCTATGCTTCCAAAAAATTAGCTTCTAGCTGTGCAATGTAGTTGTCCTCATGCCAAGCAAATATCCACCAAAGCCTGTTAGCCAAGATGCTAGGGGATGCGCGATCCAACGTTCTGTTCCGCCACGACCTAAAGTAGGAATAAAATAACTGGGAAAAAAGAAAAATTCTAAATTTTTCATCTTCTGAACCATTCTGTGATTGTTAAGCTAAAAGGTTAAGCTGAAAGTCTTCATATCATAATATATTGTTACATCTCGATCGACTCTCATCGATAAACAGCCTTGTCGATCGTGCAGCGGAAGAATTCGCCTTCTGACTCAAAACGTTCACTCCCGAAAACCCAGCCGAGGAGGAGGCGAGGCGGGATCGTGTAGCTGCCTAAAATGCGTGTATTGGAAGGTAAAGTCTTGTGGAGTCAAAGATTTAATGCTGCGCTCAATCACATTCATCAGATTCGTTCATACTGCGATCTTCGTATTCTTCAATGTAATCATGGCAGTTCTACTATATGAGGTTATTCTTGACAAGATCTCGACTCTCACATGGATTGCAGTCGCTTTGTTCGCGATCGAAGGCATCGTTCTCCTGTCAAACAATTGGACGTGTCCCCTGACGACTTACACTGAAAGCTTAGAATCGTATCACGGTCAAGTCATCGACATTTTCTGCCTGCCAAAGTGGTTCGCCGATCGCATTTTCATGCTCTATGGTAGCTTGCTGGTAGTTGCCCTCCTGCTGCTCGTGATGAGGTTGTTTGAGCACTCGCCTTTTATCGGTAGATAGCCTTATCGATCGTGCAGCGAAAGAATTCACCGTCTGACTCAAAGCGATCGCTCCCAAAATACCAGCCAACGCGAAGGCGAGTCGGAATCGTGTAGCCGCCAAAGGTGCTGCTTTCCTCGACAATTCCCCCAAAATCAACGTAGTGAAACGCTTCACCTTCTGGATTGCCCCAGCGATCGATTTTGACTCGCTCCAACATTCCTCGATTATTAACTGTCAAAGTGAATTTAGCAGGTTCTTTGAAAGCGGTGAAGTGAGCCTGTACTGCCGATGCGCCTAACTCCGTCCACAATACATTAGGGCTACAGAGGACAGAAGGCAGCCACACCAACTCTGTTTGAACTCGACCTACACCAGATCGCGTGAGATCATCGCCTGATGCCTGCATCACCGGAAACAGTCCCAGGATTTTCCACTGCATCTCACCGACACCATCGACGATGCGATCGGCTCCCCAAATTGGTAAGCCCTGCATCCAAGTTTTAGCCTGCCAGATCATGCCCCGATTCCAGCAAATCACTTCCTCTCCCTTAAAGGAATGCCATTTTTTTCCAATTTTAATTTCGCCGTGCATCCACAATCTAACGGCTGAGGCAAGTGGTGTACCGGGGGCGATCGCGTGTTCCAGATAGCGACGGGTTAGATCGGGAAGATCGATTAGTAATTCAGGATAGAAAACCATATCATCAATCGATGCCGATTCCCACAAATCATTTAGAGAAACTTGTTGATTTTTAGTGATCATTCACAACCAAAACGTCTGATGGATAAGATATGCGATCGCCAGATCAAGGAACTGGAAAACCTTAATCAACTCAAAGATGACTTTTTGATCACGGTGTCGCATGATTTGCGATCGCCACCTTTGGGCTTCTCCAAAAATAACAGAGTGCAAGTCCCTGAAGTAAGCGCGATCGCACTCCCTGATTTCGGTAGGATGAGCATAGGTTTACCTCAACTGTGGCTGTTAGGGTTAAAACACCCTCCCAGCATTGGATAGACCTCTTGCGGAATTAGAAAAAATAAGCTAAACAGAGGGAGAAATAATTAATAATTATAGACGGCAAAATGAAATATAAACAAGCGTTGGAAAATTCACCATCTGATTTTAAACGAATGTATGG
>NZ_JBHZGO010000002.1:0-65245 GCF_042747725.1 Coleofasciculus sp. H7-2 | reverse complement strand
CCTGGCTATGGACAGCAGTAGACCACTTTAAACCAGGTATTTTAGGATGGGTTTTAGGCGACCATAGCGCCAAAACTTTTGAACCACTATGGGGTCTTGTTAGTAAATGGAAATGCTATTTTTATGTGACAGATGGGTGGAAAGTTTACCCGAATTTTATTCCGGAGGTCGATCAAATTATTAGCAAAACCTATATGACAAGAGTTGAGGGTGAAAATACAAGACTTAGACATTATTTGGCTCGGCTCAAACGAAAAACTCTTTGTTATTCTAAGTCTGAACAAATGCTACGACATTCAATTCGATTACTAATTCATTATCTCAGATTTGGAGATGTTCCAATTCCCTATCAAAATCAAAGAAATCATTTTCGGCTCCCCTCTCGCATTCTCGCTCGCATCATACCCTAATTCAGCAACGCCCTTTGTGCCCCGCACTGCTTGCTTGACTGCTTTTTGCACACTGCTCTCATGTAGGTGATGCCGACACATCAAATCACCACGCGGATCTTTGGCGATCTGGCTAGAGGGGAACACAAACTGCCATACCCAGTCTCGATTTGCATTCGGATACTTGCGATCTAAGGCATAGGGCAACGGCACGGCTCCAAAGCCTCGCCCTAAGTCTTGCTGATGTTGCCGCTTGACCCTAACGAGATGATCGCGCAGTTCCTCACTCACGCTGATAGGTAGCATCGTGACACGGCTTTTACTGCCCTTGCCATCTCGCACCAGAATCTGATGTTGAGCAAAATCGACATCCTTAACCCGCAAACGTAGCCCTTCACACAACCGTAATCCACCGCCATAAAGCAATTTCACCACCAACTGCTGAACGCCGCCGATGTTTTGAATGACTGCCCTTGCCTCTTGTGGGGTCAGAACTGTGGGGAGATATTGAGTGCGTTTTGCCCGAATCGCATTGACCTCAGCCACCTCTAAGTTCAACACTTCTCGGTAGAGAAACAGAATGGCGTTGAGAGCTTGATTCTGAGTGGAAGCAGCAACCTGCTGTTGGACTGCCAGGTCGGTCAGAAATGCCTCAATCTCTGCTCGTCCCATCTCACGCGGATGACGCTTTTCATGAAAGAGGATATATCGTTTTACCCACTGCACGTAGGTTTCTTCCGTCCGGTAGGCATAATGCTTAAGCCGAATCACGTCACGCAGTTGGTCTAAGAGCTTTTTCGGGCGAGGTTCCGTCACCATCCAGGCACAATACTAAATATGTGCTTGATGATACTCGTTGTTTTATCCGTACACATCTGAAGATATGAGGAAAGTTTCCTCAGATCCACCCAGATCGGCGTATTATGAAGAAACTTTCCTCAGATCCACCTGATTTAGGAGGATCGCAAGAAAAAATCTGCCTATCCACCTGTTTTGGGGTGGATCTGAGGGAAAAATCTGTCTAATAACAAGTTAGCTAGCTTCGTTGACATGTGGTGGCACTAGTTTAAAACTTATCGTCAGTGTTCAGGATGATGCCAGTAAGATATTGATATGTCGCCGCACAAGGTATTGCTGTTGCTCTGCCGAGAATTGTTCAGGACAGATGACAATCCCAGTGCCAATACCATCCACTAGCGCGACAAGTGCATTGGCTTCGAGGGTTAGATCAAGATCGGCTCGCAGCAGATTAGCGGTTTGTAAGTCAGCTAACGCTTGAGTAAGCATTTGTCGTAAACAGTCATAACGTTTTCGATGTTTCTGAACTAAATGCTCGCGCCCGATCGAATAGCCCAAAAACGCCACCCAAACCTTCCAATCGTCTTTGTCGCGGTTCTCCAGAGGGAGGGCTGTAAAAAGCATTGCTTCTAGCCTGTCAATGCCTTGCTCCTTCTGAGTACAGCCTTTCATTTCGTCTAGAACGTTTTCAAACACTCGTTCTAGGGCAAATAAGATCAGGGCTTCTTTATCTCGAAAGTAATGGGTCACAACTCCAGTTGAGGAGCCAAGCTCCTGCGCGATCGCTCGCATACTAGTGCGATCCAATCCTTCCCGAATAATTACCCGCCATGCCGCATTAGCGACTTCAATGCGGCGATCGTCAAAATTCATAGCGCGTCCCTAGTTTGCAGCGATATCAAACAATCATCTTGACATTTATCATAACAGTTGTTATGTTTTTACCGTAACATAACAACTGTTGTAATTTTTCTCCTTTACACTGCTGGAGTTCGCGATGATCCGACCAATCCTGCCCGATGATGCAGAGGCGCTGATTGCCTTAGCTGGCTCTATGGAACTCTTTTCGTTAGACGAACTAGAGGAGTTGCGTCAGATGTTGACCGCTTCGTTAAGCAAAGATGGAGACATCCATCCATTCTGGCTTACAGACGATGATGACGGACTTGTGGCATTAGCCTACTGCGAACCGGAACGCATGACGAACGGAACCTGGAACCTGCAACTGATTGCCGTCCACCCAACCCATCAAAGGCAAGGACGCGGTGCGAAACTGCTACGCTTTGTAGAGCAGACTTTGGCAGACCGAGGTGCAAGGCTCTTATTGGTTGAGACGCTGGGCACGCCAGATTTTGAGTATGCACAAGCGTTCTATCACAAAAACGGTTACGAAAAGGAAGCGCGTATACGCGAGTTCTACGCGGAAGGTGCAGACAAGATCGTTTTCCGCAAAGCACTGTCTAGCCAGGGGTAATGAGCTTTTGCACTAGACTAGCTATCGCCGCCAACTGGGAGCCATCTTTATGCAATTGCTCAATTCAGATTGCGTCTAATGCCAGCCAGCTAACACGGCGTTGGAGCGGCAAACGGAGTTTTTGCGCTTCGTTTCAAATCTCTTCGTCGCCGCTCAACTGTGTCGTTATCCATCGTAGATTGCACACTTCCATACTAGATTTGCATTCAGACTAAGCTATGTCATTTTCACGCCCATTTAGTATTCGCTTGCTTAAGTCTGAAGACTTAGCGCTGATGGAATCCATGATGACGACCTTCGGCAAGGCGTTCGACGATGTAGAAACCTATACAGCGTCTCGTCCAAGTAATGCCTATCTTCAGCGGTTGCTCAGCAGCGATTACTTCATTGCGCTTATAGCGATGAAGAATGGCTCGGTAGTGGGTGGAATCGCTGCGTACGAACTCCAGAAGTTTGAGCAGGAGCGCAGTGAAATCTATATTTATGATCTGGCTGTTGCACAAGCGCATCGGCGCGAAGGCATCGCGACAGCGTTGATTCAAGAACTCAAGAAGATTGCAGCGGCACGTTCATCCTATGTCATATTCGTGCAGGCAGACATCGGAGATGAGCCAGCGATTGCGCTCTACACGAAGCTGGGAGTTCGTGAAGAAGTGCTGCACTTCGATATCGCAGTTGCAGGCGATGATAGCATTGCATAACAACCCCAATGCACACCGACCGCCGAGAGGTTATCGGTTGAAATTCGAGGTTGTCTGTGGCGGGTGATTGGGGACGTTATGCTTATCCTGAAAAGTCCTCTCAGGATGAGAAAGTTATAACTGGTTTGTATCCAGGGAGATTACCTGATCGGGTGCCAGAATACCTCCGGCTGTAATCACTTCCAGTCTTCCAGTTTCCTGGGGATACTGTGTCTTGACTTTGGCGCTCTCTATCTGAATATCTGCTCTGATCCAGGTAGTCAATGCAGATCAACGAACTGGAATGTGTGCAAACATCAACGTTCTCAATTCAAACGTGACTCGCGAGAGAGAGTTTAGGAGAATCGTGACCGATAGAATCAGAGCAGGAAAGACGTATCGGGTCTGTCTTGTAGCTGACAACACGCCGACGGGTGCAGGGCGTTGGGTCACTTGCCAAGATCTTAGAGCTTTTGTCCCATCGTCTGGGCAATCGATCGTCATTAACTTACAACAGGCATCGCTACGATTCTTACGCCCTAATCCCTAATTGCAGTGCGATCGCATATCGCGTAGGGTGAGGAGAGCGATAGCGTAACGCACCATCCCAAAAGCTAGCCTAACTTATATTACTCACCCACAACGTTGTTCGGGATGACAGGCATTTGATGGAGCCGTTCTCAAACGGCACACCAAGCGTAAAGCTCTTTTAATAGCTTGAGCAATTAGATGCTGCCAGTGCGACGAGCAATGAATTTTCCTCATTGCTCGTTTCCTGGTAGAATGCTGACCAAAACTCAATTTAACTTTGACTATTAGCTGTTTTTGCTTCCGGGTTGGGAGTATACAAAGAACTTTCAGTCCATTGTAAATGTTAAACTTTACTCAAAACTACTAGGAGTGAGATCGCTATGGCTTCTATTATGATTGACCTTTCAGATAGCCAATTTCAAAAACTACAAGATTTGGCAAGAGTGCATGGAATTGTGCTTGAAGTTCTATTAAAGGCTAGCTTAGAGGATTGGCTCAATTCTCAAAAGAGCGAATTTGTTGATGCAGCTAATCAGGTGCTGACGAAGAACACTGAACTGTACCGACGCTTAGCATAATGCGCTTTTTGACGTTAATCGAGGTGTTAGAACTGCATCGTAGAGTCATTGAGCAATCTGGTGGAGCATTAGGTATCCGAGATGTGGGTTTGTTGGAGTCAGCGATCTCGCAACCTCGAATGACCTTTGGTGGGGAAGAATTGTACGCAGATTTGCTTGAAAAGGCAGCAGTAATAGGGTTTTCCATCATCATGAATCATCCGTTTGTGGATGGGAACAAGCGTACAGGTCATGCTGCGGCAGAGACTTTTCTTGTCCTGAATGGAATGGAAATTAATGCCTCTGTGGATGAGCAAGAGCGTGTGGTGTTGGCGATCGCATCGGGTGAGTTAGGGCGCGAAGCATTTACAGAGTGGTTGCAACAGCACACAACCGCCAGCTAACAAGTCGATGAAGCGGACGGTTGAGAGACCCTAGTGGAGTGGTCGAGGCTATTTGCCGCCGCTTATCTTAGTCGTTATGCTCATCCTGGGAACTTCTCTCAAGATGAGAACGTTATAACAACTTTATATCCAGAGAGATTACCTGATCGGGTGCCAGAATACCTCCGACTGCGATCGCTTCCAGTTTCCTGGGGATGCTGAGTCTTGACTTTGGCGATCGCCCGATTTGCAGAAGGAGGCTTACGGGATGAAGAAAAACGACAGGCATTTTTAACGCAGTTATCCACACTAGCTCCTGAGAAGATTGTTTACCTCTCCGGAGTCGGGGGATGGATAGTCGAGATCAGTATGATTATGGTTGAAATGATCAAGGGCAACGCTTCCATGCCCCTACATCGAGGCGTGAAGGGCGGATAAATATGATTGCCGCCTTGTGCAACCAAAATTTGATAGCTCCCTTCACTATTGAAGGGGCGTGTAATCGAACAGTATTTGAAACCTGGTTGGAAAATTGTTTGCTTCCCTCACTCACAATTGGACAGGTTGTGGTGATGGATAATGCCACTTTCCACAGAGGTGGGCGCATCTCGGAACTGCCACTCGAATGCCGGCTGTAAACTGCTATATTTACCCCCTTATTCACCAGACCTTAACAAAATTGAGCAATGTTGGTCTTGGTTAAAAAGTCGCATCCGCAAAAAACTGGAGCAGTTTGATTGTCTACGAGATGCCATTGAAGATGTGCTTCGCACAGTGTCCTAACCGCCTTGGCGGTTGCTATATAATAATTCTGGATTTTATTTAATCCACATTCCTAAACATACTGCTAAGGGTTAATTGCTAATACCTAGTTTCCCTTAAACCCTGAACAATTACCCATTACTCCTCTTTTACCTGTGCCTTTGTTGATTTCTGCCTAAGTGCTGATCAATAGAATATAAACTCAGTTCCTCTTTTAGGGATAAGGGGAAATTTTTTGTTTTCAACCCTAGACTTCACTCAGTTTTTTATGATATGATGAGTTTGACGAGGAAGAACTATCATTAAATATTTATTTGGCACAGATTTCGATTATTTAATAATAGCACCAAACCCAAGAAATTTGTAGTAGTTTCGACACCATTTCCTAAATTTCAGTTACTTGCGCGTAGTTTATCGCGATCGCTCGCAGCAATAGCCATTGATAGTAGCCCCAGGCTCTGATCCTGGGGCGTATATTTGCTTTAATAGACACTTAAAGCTCTCAGCTGCGTTTTTTTCGGGTTCGTCGCCGCAGTTTCTGTGCCAGCGACGCGGCTTCCCGTTCAGCTTTGTATAGATCGATAGATCGAGCCGTCAGCACTAACGATCCATCGAGCTTTTGTCCTACGTAGGGTACACTCGTTACTTTATACTCGCAAATGTCAGCATTGCCCCGAAGGGATTTCAAGTCTGTATTGACTTGAGCTGAGATTGCCTTGAGTTCCTGTATTGCTGCCTCTAGCTCCGCTGAAAGCCGATTGATTTGGGTTGCTTGCGCCTCTAGGTGTTTTAATTTTTCATTCAGATGTTCCTGTAGCAGTTCCTGGTAGGTCTTAACCCGTAGTGACGGAATTAACCTGCCTGAGTCGGCTGTCTTTAGAGGTCGCAGAAGGCGCTTGTTGGCATCACACCTTACAGCTTGGCGGTTTAGTTCGCCGCGTTTTGTCTGGACTACTTTGAGGCTGGCTTGCAGTTTTGTCATGTCGATGGCTGGATGGCTACCTAACGACTGGGATGCGGAACGCAATTAGTACAATTGTACTATATCAAGAGCGATCGCTACTGGCGCTGGTTTTTTTTTCAGTGGTAGAGCAATATAAGTGGGAGCACAGTCTACCAAAACGTAAGGAGTGCATACAATGGCGCGAACCGCCTCAACCATGTTGGCTCTGGGAACTACAGCCCCAGATTTCCAGTTGCCGGATGTGGTATCTGGTCAAACCATTTCCCTTGCCACGTTTGCCGATAAGCAGGCATTGCTGGTCATGTTCATCTGCAAGCATTGCCCCTTTGTGAAACACATCCAGGGAGAACTCGTGCAGCTTGGCAAGGATTATGTAGGACAAGAGATGGGAATTGTGGCAATTAGCGCCAACGATGCCAGCAACTATCCAGATGACGCCCCCAACTCACTCAAAGCAATGGCGAATCAGCTGGGATTCACCTTTCCTTTGTGCTACGACGAAACTCAAGAAACTGCTAAAGCTTATACCGCTGCTTGTACGCCAGACTTTTTCCTATTTGATGCCAACCAAAGTTTGGTTTATCGCGGTCAATTAGATGACAGTCGCCCCGGTAACGATCGACCAGTCAACGGCAAGGATTTACGAGCCGCGATGGATGCAGTGTTAGCAGGTCAATCAATCCCCTCAGACCAGAAGCCTAGCATCGGCTGCAACATTAAGTGGAAGCCGGGGAATGAACCGACGTATTTTCCTGATTAATCGCAGCAACAGGGACTTGTGGAAGGATGCAGCACCAAGGTTTAAGGTTATAAAAATGAAATGATATCTTCCCCAATCCCTCTTACCTGCTGCCTCTTCCTGCTTGCCTTCATGAGCGGATGTCAAAATCAGAAACCAACCAATGCCCAGATGGAGGAGTGGAGAAATGAGGCGATGCAAAAAAACGCCGCAATGGTTGCCGCTCATACAAACAATCGACAGCGGCAACAGTGGAATCTAGAAATTCAGGGGAAAACGACGGCGGGAAAATCCGTGCGATTGACCATGCAAGAACTAGACGCGATCGCCACCACCCATATACGGACGCGATCGCCCCATAATACAAGCAACAACCCCGATCGGATTTTTGACTTCCGTGGTGTTGCTGTCTCTAAACTGCTCGACAAGTTCGGCATCACTGATAGTACGGAAGTGACGCTTGTATCCTTCGATGCCTACCGAGCCACCGTCAGCATTGCAGATTTGCGTGCGTACCCGATTATCATTGCTTTAGAGCGCAATGGGATGCCCATTTCCCGCAGCGAAGGCGGCCCGCTTTCCCTAGTATTTCCCTACACCGAGTACCCGCAGCTTGAGCAAAAATATCCCGACCGTTTTTGGGCATTTTACGTGACCAACCTGATCGTCGGTACAGAGGCAGTGCGACTGCGCGTTGGCGAAACCCCGCTTGATGCCAAAACCATCAGCCAACTGCCACAAGTCACCATCGAAGAAGCTGTTGGCTACCCGATTGGCTGGCCTATTGGCAAAGTCAAGCTCGCGGGTGTGCGCGTGCGGGACGTTCTGGCAGCTGCCGGTGTCACACTACCAGAAAACGGTATGGTTGTCATTCGGGGAAAAGCGCCCGTCTCCCGCAATGCCCTGAATCCAATTCGTTTGACAGCCAACGAAGTGCGAGACTGCGATATTTTGTTGGCCACGCACTGGGGTAACGAACGCGACCCGATTCCTGCCAAAATGGGTGGTCCGGTGACGCTAGCTTTCCCCAGCAATTGTCAAGCTAGGTACGAGAATCAGCGCTGGCTGACTTTTGTAGAACAACTTGAGGTTAGCAAATAATAGAAGTATGGCTAATGAGAGTTTTGAGTTTTGAGTTAAAACAGGACTTACGCAAAGCTTATACATATAGCGTTTTTTCGGGTTCAATCCCCCTGTGGTTGCCCTCATAGATGTGGTGCTATGCAGCGTAAGTCCTGTTAAAAGAAAATTTTTTCATTCAAAACTAAAAATTTAAAACTTAAAACTTTTTACCAATTACTAAGTACCCATTACCAATTAGCCATTATGAAAGTTGCCGCGTTCCGCTCAATTCACACACGAATTATGACCGCCACGACACTCTTGATTGTGGCGATTGTCGGTTCTGTGTTGTGGCTGTGGGCGAAGAACGAGAGACAACTCTACCGCGATCATAAGCGGCGTGAAATCCAGCAGCTAGCGATCGCCTTATCCAATACCTGGACGAACGAACTTGAAGACCAAAATTGGGGTCAGATTCGGCTCGGTTTCAATCTGCTACTGAAGCGCAACCCAGACTTTATGTACATTCTGATCTCCGATGTGCGCTTGTCAAATCAAATCGTCGCCGCCAGCGAAAGCGCACTTCAGGAACAGTATATTCCCGATATTGTGCCTGTGCCAGTAACAAACTCGGCGCTGGCAGTGTATGAAGATACCCGCGTTGTCGAGACATTCCTGCTGCGCGACATTACCTTCAACCGCAAGGTGCGGGCACGTCGGGGGGAAACTGCCATCGAAGTTGCTGCCGCAATTCGCAACTCTTCCGGGCAAAAAATCGGGACGTTGCGGATAGGAATGTCACTGCGGCAGGTGAATCAAGCGGTAGCGATCGCTGTAGAAAAAGCGCTTTTGGTGGGTGTTTTTGCCCTCTCCTTCGGTCTTTTCGGTTCCTACCTGTTGGCGAGGGAGCTAAGTAGTCCCGTGCGGCGGTTACAATTGAGTGCTGCCAAAATTGCCGCTGGCGATTTACACCATCGGGCTGAAATTTACCGCAAAGATGAAATTGGCGCTTTAGCGATCGCTTTCAATGATATGTCGGCAGCGCTACAAAGTTTATTTAATCGGCTACAAAAAACCATCGAGTCATTTCATCGATTCGTGCCAGAGAAATTTCTCCTAGTGATTGCACCCGACGGCATCGAGAACATCCAAGTCGGCTTTGCCTCGACGCGCATTATTACAATCCTATTTGCCGATATTCGTGGCTACACGGCAATGTCAGAACAAATGACGCCTTTAGAAACCTTTTCATTTTTGAATGACTACCTCGCCTGCATGGGACAAGTGATTGACAAGTCCGGCGGCTTCATTGACAAGTATATCGGCGACGCGATTATGGCGCTCTTCGACGATGAGGCGACAGACAATGCATTGCACGCGGCATTAGCAATGCGACAGCGACTTAAAGTACTTAATGAAGAGCGATCGCACCAAGGTTTGCCAATCATCGACATCGGCATCGGCATCCATCGAGGCGAGGTAGTCATGGGTACCGTTGGATTTAGCTCCCGCATGGAGTCTACAGTCATTGGGGATGCCGTAAACGTAGCAGCTCGTGTCGAGAGCCTCACCAAAAACTACGACAGCACCATCCTCGTCACCAAGCCAATCGTCGAAGCGCTGCGCCACCCCGACACTTTCCCCCTGCGCTTAGTCGATAAGTTTGTTCGGGTTAAAGGCAAAGAAGAGCCAGTGGCGATTTACGAACTTGACGCAGTATAGGTTTCCCCTATAAAATTCTCTCTTCTCTTACTCTCTCTGCGCTCTTGGCGTCCTTGGCGGTTCGTTTCCCCCAAATTAACCAAGACTGCTATATATCCCCAAGAATGACTGAGAATTTAAAAATTCTTAATGCCTGCGCTAGATCGACGATTCTGAGAATTCTGACCCGATAAGGCAGCACTCAAGAATCTTCAACCAGACAAACCGATTAAAAAGTTTAAAAATGTATCAAATACGGCAGTTTTTTCAACAAATTTGTGATTAACTTACTTATAGAAATCCTACTAATTACTTCAGTATTCTAGGAGAACCTCATCCCGTCTCAGGCAAACCCCTAGAGCTGGCCCAGAGGGTCTGGGGGTGAGGTTCCAAATGATGAGTATTTCAACCTGATTGACGGAAAAAACTCCTGAAACATGAATAAAAATCGTAGGTTGGGTAGAGCGATAGCGAAACCCAACAAACTTCACCAGTGCTGGGTAACGTTGCCTCAAAGAGAGCCTACAGATCCGAGATTTCTCAGTCAATCAGCTATTTCAAGGGATTTGCTTGTAGATAAATCCCTTCATAAATCTTACACGCTAAAGCTTACAGCCATTTCTAAGAATACCAACTAGGAAAACGACAACCTGGGAAATATAAGTTATAAGCAAGTGTGAGTTGAAAGTTAATCTTCAGCGCCCATTAAAATCCTGTTTGGCAAGTAACCATAAACATAGACTTTTAGAATTCTAAATATTTCAAAAGAAAGGTTTTATTGGCAATAGGCAGCTTCTGTAACAAAGTCTACCGTTTCAATTTAAAAAAGCGCCTAACTTAGCAGAAAAAGCAGTATTTAACAGCCAGAGCAATAGCTGTGCGGTTACACGTGCAATTGCGCCAGATACAGGTACGCAAGGAGGAAAAGCCGTGACTAACGTAACCACGCCTACAGAAGCAATAAAGGCAACCAAGCCTACGGACAAACTAAACAAGATTGAAAAAGCCAAAGCTGCAAAACATCCCCTATTGCTGAAGCAAGAACTGGAGCATTTTGCACAAATTGGCTGGGAGGCGATGGACGAGTTTGAACGGAACCAAGGGCTGAAGTGGTTGGGTTTTTTCCATCGCACGGTGACACCCGGCAAGTTTATGATGCGAATGCGGATACCCAACGGCATTTTGACCAGCACTCAAATGCAAGTACTAGCTGAAATCGTGCAACGCTACTGCACGGGTTCGGGATTTCAAAACCAAGGAAACGCCGACATTACCACCCGGCAAAATTTCCAATTGCGGGGGATTCGGATTGAGGATATCCCAGAGATATTCAACCGTTTGTTAAAAGCCGGTCTGACTTGCATTCAATCGGGAATGGACAACGTTCGGAACATCACGGGTTCGCCAGTTGCAGGCATTGATGCGGCTGAATTGATTGATACGCGGGGGATCGTCCGCAACCTTCAGGACATGATTACCAATAACGGTGAGGGCAATCTCGAACTCAGCAACCTACCCCGAAAATTTAACATTGCCGTTGCTGGGGGTCGGGACAACTCCGTTCATGCCGAAATCAACGACCTTGGCTTTATCCCCGCTTACAAAAACCATACCATTGGATTTAATGTCATCGTCGGCGGCTACTTTGCACCCAATCAATATGTAGAAGCCATTCCCCTTGATGTTTGGGTTCCTCCTGAAGAGGTTGTCCCTTTGAGTAAGGCAATGCTGGAGGTTTTCCGGGATAACGGTCCCCGCGAGAATCGGCTAAAGTGCCGGATCATGTACCTGATTGAGGGTTGGGGCATTGAAAAGTTTCGGGCGGAGGTCGAAAAACAACTAGGGCATTCGCTGGAATCGGCGGCTGAAAAAGATGAAATTGACTGGGACAAGCGCGACCATATTGGCGTTTATCCCCAAAAGCAATCGGGACTGAACTACGTCGGTTTGCACGTCCCTGTCGGTCGCTTGTATGCCCATGAAATGTGTGAACTTGCCCGAATGGCGGAAGTTTATGGCAGCGGGGAGATTCGTCTGACTGTCGAACAAAATTTGATTATTCCCAATATCCCCGACACGCGCTTACGTCCCTTCTTAGAAGAACCACTGCTTCAAGAACGGTTGTCTATCGATCCAGAAATCTTGAACCGGGGGCTAGTTTCTTGTACGGGTAGCGAGTTCTGCGGCTTTGCGATCATCGAAACGAAAAACCGGGCGCTTGCCTTAATTCAGGAACTGGAGGAAGAGTTAATTCAACCGCATCCGGTTCGGATTCACTGGACAGGTTGCCCAAATTCCTGCGGTCAACCGCAAGTTGCAGATATTGGCTTCATCGGTACGAAGACGCGCAAAGATGGTCAAACCGTAGAAGCGGTCGATATTTGGATGGGTGGCAAGGTAGGGAAAGATGCACACCTTGGCAAAGAGATTATGAAAAAGGTTCCCTGCGAGGATCTCAAGTCAGTAGTGCGAGACTTGCTGATCGAACATTTTGGGGCAATTCCCAAGCAGCCACAAGAAAAGCTAGACGCAGAGAAAGTTGCCGTTAGTCCTTAGTCATTCGTCACTTGCTAATTACTAATGACCGATGACTGATGGCTGATGACCGATGACCTATGACTAATGACGAATGCCATGAGTGACTCAACAAAAACCCTCTGCCCCTACTGTGGCGTTGGCTGTGGCTTAGAAGTTTCGCCGCCTGCGGCTGCAAATCGGGAGACAAATCGAGATAGCCAAGGAAATCCGATCTGGAAAGTGCGGGGCGATCGCTCTCATCCCTCCAGTCAAGGTATGGTATGTGTCAAAGGAGCTACGGTTACAGAATCGATTGATAAAAACCGTCTCCTCTACCCGATGATGCGCGACTCTCTGGATGCACCCTTCCGTCGCGCTTCTTGGGAGGAAGCCTTAGATGCAATTGTCAGTCGCATTGGTTCCGTCCTGAACTCCACTGGCCCAGACGCCCTATGTCTATATGGTTCCGGTCAGTTCCTCACAGAAGACTACTACCTTGCCCAAAAGCTTTTTAAAGGAATCTTGGGCACGAATAACTTCGATACCAACTCGCGCCTGTGTATGTCTTCTGCCACGGCGGGGTATTTTTACAGCCTGGGTTCGGATGGTCCGCCTTGTTGCTACGAAGATTTAGAACTAACCGACTGTGCTTTTATCATCGGTAGCAACACAGCAGAGTGTCACCCGATTATCTTCAATCGACTGCGGAAACACCATAAACAGAACCATCACGTCAAAATGATTGTGGTCGATCCGCGTCGCACCACGACAGCCGAAGCCGCCGATTTGCATCTAGCAATTCGACCTGGTACCGATATCGATTTACTCAATGGCATCGCTCATTTGCTTCTACGATGGGGCAAGATGGATGTTGATTTTATTGAGGATTGCACCGCAGGCTTTCCCACCTACGCTGAGGTTATTCAACACTATCCACCGGAAGTTGTCGCCGAACGCTGCGACATTTCCCTGGATGACCTGATAAAAGTTGCCAAAATGTGGGCTGAGTCTAAGTGCGTCCTCTCCATGTGGACGATGGGTTTGAACCAATCTTCCGAAGGGACTGCCAAAGTATCCAGCTTGATCAACTTGCACCTGATGACGGGTCAAATTGGCAAACCCGGAAGCGGCCCTTTTTCCCTGACGGGTCAACCCAACGCGATGGGGGGACGGGAAGTCGGGGGTCTGGCTCATTTGTTGCCCGGATATCGTTTAGTGAAGGATCGCCAGCAGCGAACCGAAGTCGAGCAGTTTTGGAAGCTTCCCGCTGGGAAGATTTCGCCCGTTCCGGGTCGCAGCGCTTGGGAAATTATCACCGGATTAGAGACGGGAGAGGTAGAGTTTCTCTGGATTGCGGCGACTAACCCGGCAGTGAGTATGCCCGATTTGGAACGAACGAAAGCAGCGCTGAAGCGATCGCCTTTTACGGTCTATCAAGACGCCTACTATCCCACGGAAACTGCTGCCTTTGCTCACGTTTTACTTCCGGCGGCGCAGTGGGGCGAAAAAACTGGGACGATGACAAATTCTGAACGAGTCGTCACCCTGTGTCCAGCTTTCCGCAAACCCCTGGGGGAAGCGAGGGCAGATTGGGAAATCTTTGCAGAAGTGGGTCGTCGGTTGGGATATCCCGAACAGTTTGCTTTTACTCACTCATCGGAAATTTATGATGAATTTGTGCAGCTAACACGCGATCGCCTCTGCGACCAAACTGGCATCAGTCACGAACGTCTGACAAAAGAAGGTCCCATTCAATGGCCCGAACCCATTAAAAATGAAAAATTAAAAATTAAAAATGAACCGGAAAAATCTTCCCTCAGCACTCCTAAAAGGCTTTACACCGACTTGCGCTTCTCGACGCCGGATGGACGGGCGCGTTTTGTTGCCAAGCATTCGCGGGGACTCGCAGAACCCCCCGATCCCAGCTTCCCCTTTGTGCTGACGACGGGCAGACTTTACGGACACTGGCACACGCAAACTCGTACCGGACGGATTGCCAAAATCCGCCAAATGCATCCGCAACCATTCATTGAGATTCATCCCCGCGATGCTGCGAATTTAGCGATTCAGGAGAATGACTGGGTGGAAGTGCGAAGTCGTCGCGGCACTTCTCGATTCCCAGCCAAGGTCACTAAGACCATTTCTCCCGGTACGGTCTTTGTCCCCATCCACTGGGGCGATCTTTGGGCGGATGGTGCCGAAGCGAATGCCCTAACTCACCCCGCATCCTGTCCCGACTCCCTGCAACCCGAACTGAAAGCTTGTGCCGTGCAACTGGTGCCGATTGCTGCCCATCTGATGTCTGAGGAGTATTTGCTTACCAAAACTCAATCCAAAGCTTTGTCCTCACCGCTGTCTGTTTGAAGCGATCGCCAAAGCTTTGGTTTTCTCTCACCTGCAATCTGCAAGTTTCTACCAGAAGTTTACTGTTTTGGGGCAACCCGAACCCTATCCACTTTTTCTCCAAAAACGCTCCACAAGCCTGCCTCTCCCAGCGCGGTTGGCGTCTGGGATTGGAGGTTGGCAAAAGTTGAACTATAAACAATCGGAATCAACCCAAACATCAAAGATACCACCGTAACCAGAAGCACCAGCATCAATGGGTTAGAGGGTTCTTGCCGCGCTATCAATACTTCGGGGCGTTCTTGCGTTTTCATTACCAAAACCTTTTGATTAATTTCTAAAAATTGTGCTTTTCTTTAAATCTAGCAAATATTCTGTAGCTTAATATACAAAATTCTTCTTTTACAAAAGTTTAAAATAGCCTGAACTCAATTTCCTTGGCGTTAACGGCTTTAAGTCAATGTTGCAACTATCGGCAGGAAGAGATCGGATTCATCGAGTTGGCATAACCCGATTAGGGACGCAACAGCAATCTGTGTCTAGAGATGGGGCAATGTCATGAAATGCTCAAAGAGTATCAAAACTCTAATTTTGCTAGAGATTCTGAGCATCCGACCAAATAACGCGATCGCATTCTAAGCTCATTTAATTTTTTTAAGCCCTGACAATCTAATCGCTCAAAGACTATCCGCGAAATCTATTAATAAATTCTTACTTAGTAAGATGTGCAGATGTTAACAGGCAGCTTCTAGAGCGTGTGACAAAAAAAACAACAGAAAAATAAACCTAGAAATCCCAACAGAGCGAGGCAGTTTTCATAAAAATTTCCCATAGCTCCCTTTCATCAAAGGGGAGTTATTTGCCTTAAGAAATTGAACGGTTATAACTCAGTAAATACTCAAGAATAAGCACTCCATTACACATTTTGCATTCAAATTATGCAAATTTTGCAATATAGAAGAAAGAATACTTCATAATACAGATACAATACCTAACAAGATAGAGATTTCAAAAAGAAATCTGCCTTTTGTAACAAATTCTACCAACTCAGATTATTCAGTTCATTAATCTAAGAAAAGCGCTCATTGCTAAAAAAAAGTAACGGTCAGCAGCTCGGCTCAATAAAGTGAGATTTTATGTTTGAACACTTTCAAGCAAAAAATAAACCTAACCCCGTGGCAATTGTCTAATTCCGTAAATTTTTTCTCCTGGGATTTATCTCCACGATTGAATCTATAAAATTTACGCCAACCCCCAAGAATAGCTCCGCGCTTTGATGCATACTTTACTTGAAAAAAAGAGGTTCTGAAATGTCCGGATTATGGTCATTTAGCGGTCGATACCGCATCTTACACCTGACCTGGTTTGCTTTCTTTTTAACCTTTGTCGTTTGGTTCAACTTCGCCCCTTTTGCCACAGCGGTGAAAGCAGATTTAGGTTTAAATGAAGCCCAACTCAGAACTCTCGCCATCTGTAACGTTGCACTCACCGTTCCGGCTCGGATTATTATCGGCATGATTCTGGATCGCTATGGTCCTCGGATTACCTATTCATGGCTTTTGATTTATGCGGCGATTCCTTGTCTGATGTTTGCCTTTGCACAGAATTTTTCCCAATTAGTTTTAAGCCGCCTAGCGCTGAGCATTGTCGGGTGTGGATTTGTTATTGGCATTCGGATGGTGGCGGAATGGTTTCCCCCGAAAGAAATTGGCTTAGCAGAAGGCATTTATGGCGGATGGGGCAACTTTGGCTCGGCGGGTGCAGCGTTTACCCTACCGACAATTGCGGCAGCAGCAGCCTTTTTAGGGGCGGGTCAAGTTAACTGGCGGTTTGCGATCGCGCTCACCGGAATTGTTGCCGCTATCTACGGAGTCGTTTATTACTTCAACGTCCAAGATACTCCTCCTGGCAAGGTTTACGAGCGTCCCCAAAGCAGCGCCGGAATGGAAGTCACTACCCAGAAAGACTTCTGGTTTCTGCTGCTATCAAACATTCCCTTAGTCGGCGTTTTGGGTCTAATTGCTTGGCGCTTAAATCAAGTCAAATTCCTTAATGTCACTCAATTGTACGTAACCTGGTTTCTGCTGCTGTGCTTGTATGCATTCCAAGCTTATAACTGTTGGAAAGCAAATAAAGGCTTGATGACTGGTAAAAAGCGATACGCCTCTGAAGATCGCTATCAATTTGGTCAAGTCGTCAATTTAGAAATCGCTTATCTTGCCTGTTTTGGCTCAGAGCTAGCCGTTGTTTCCATGCTCCCAACGTTTTTTCAAAGAGGCTTTGGATTGACAGAGGCTCTAGCCGCAGGAGTTGCCGGAACTTATGCTTTTATGAACTTAGCGGCTCGTCCCGGAGGCGGCTTAATTTCTGACAAGATTGGCAGCCGGAAGTGGACTCTGGCGGCAACACTTGCTGGTATGGGAGTCGGCTATTTAGTGTTTAGCGGTCTGGGTGGAAATATCCCCTTAGTTGGGGTAGTGATTATGACCATGATTGCTTCCTTCTTTGTCATGGCAGCAGAAGGTGCGACCTTTGCGATCGTTCCCCTGATTAAGCGGCGCGTAACGGGCCAGATTGCTGGGAATGTGGGTGCTTATGGCAACGTCGGAGCGGTCATTTACCTCACCGTCTATAGCTTTTTACCTCAGGATGCTGCGGGCGATCGCATCTTTTTCCAGATGCTGGGAATTGTTGGCTTAATTTCAGCTAGTATTTGTGCCTTTCTGCTCAAAGAACCGGAAGGCTCTCATGAAGGTGAAGAAATCGGAATAGCATCGTCAAAAGCTCCCGTTTTCTCGCGCGAACGAGAATAAAGTTAATCTTGACAAAAGTGCTAATTGGTAATAGATAAAGTGTCAGCACTTATACCCAATCAGGTTTAATGACTGACTTTTTCTAAAGCCAGCTTGGTAGGGGTGGGATTGAAACTCACCCCTACATTTTTATAGCGTGTAGGCAGGGGTTTATCGATGTGTTTGGCTACTCATGGATAGCGCCATGTGCAACTTTTTCTTAGCCCCCAATTTATCGGTGGTTGGGGGCTAAGAGATGTAAAGCTTCAGCAGGTGGGATGCTCCCTTACCAATTTAGGTAGATTCTTCGTATTCTCGCTGGAGAAAGTTGTTTTGAATACATATAGACGGGTGATTTGGGATTAAGTTAACCTTGCTTTCCCACTCACACTGCTAGTGACTTTGAGGAGATTTTATGTCATCTCCCGATCGAACAACCGCCAGCAACGAACATAACGTATACGCTGATACATTACCAAACAATTTCAACGATACTAGCGAACTTACCTATCAGCAAATCATTCTCTGTTCCGCAGTCATTGGAATTGCTGGAGGATTAGTTGCAACGGTTTATTACTACGTGCTGGAAGCCAGCCTGCATTTTGTTTGGCACACGCTTCCTGATGTTTTGAATCCTTACTTTTCTACCGGATTTCCCGCCTGGAATTACGTGTGGATTGCTACCACAATTGGGGGATTTTTTGTCGGTCTCACGCTGCACTTCATGGGTCTTCCCGGTGAAGTTTCTTTGGTCGTTGATAAAGTACACGATCCAGGACGAATTTCTCTGCGCCAAACCCCGGCAATGATTGTTGCCTCCCTGTTTTCGATTACAGCCGGTGGCAGTGCTGGTCCTGAAGCCCCGCTGGTGCAAATCAATGGCAGTTTTGGCGGCTGGCTGGGTCAAAAGCTCAATCTGACTCTGGCGACAACCCGCGTGCTGACTTTCTGCGGCATGAGTGCGGCACTTGGTGCATTCTTCGGTGCGCCTTTGGGTGGCGCACTCTTCGCCCTAGAAATTCCCCATCGTCGGGGACTGGAATACTACGAAGCGCTCATCCCTGCCGTGCTTTCGGCAATCTTAAGCTTTTTTGTATTTCGATTTAACACGGGGTTGACGATTGGTGGGATGTATCACTTTGCCGCAACTCCTAAGCTTTCGCTGATGAATTTGGGCGAAGGCGCACTGCTAGGGGCGCTAGGGGCGCTGATTGCGATGATCTTTATTGTTCTGTTCCGTAGTATTGGGTACTTGATTGGGTACATCGAACATCACACGATTGCGCTTGCTACTTTGGGAGGGTTAGCGATTGGACTGATTGCTTTAGTGTTTCCTCAAACGCTATTTTTTGGCGAAAAGGAAATTCATACGATTGTCGAAACAGGTTCGACGTTTGGGGTGACAATGTTGCTAGCGATCGCGTTTGCGAAGATGCTAGCGGTTAGTTTCACCCTCCACTCCGGTTTCCGGGGAGGATTCATCTTTCCGCTGTTTTACATTGGTGCGGCAGTTGGCTTGGCGATTTCTCTAGCTTTTCCCCAAATCCACCCGACAATCGGTATGATCTGCATGATGGCGGCAGTCAACGTGGCGGTGACAAAAACACCAATCAGTACCACTGTGATTCTCAGCGTGCTTTCAGACACAGCGATGGTGCCCGTTCTGGTGATTGCCAGTTTTGTCAGTTTCCTGTTGACTACCCAAGTATCGTTGATTCAAACACAGCGATCGCGGACGCCCAGCGGGTTGCAAACCAGCCCGATGCCGCTATATGCCGCTGCTCGTGACTTTCCATAAATCAGCCCTTGAATCCTGCCGACATTGAAAGCTTTTCACCCTCGCGGTAATGCTCCTAGTAGTCGCATTTTATGCCTTTAGGAGCTTTTTACTTGGAGAAGTCATTCATCAAAATTTTTGTTGTTTTTAATGTATTAATTGCCCAAAAAATTAATGAAACCTGACGAATCTACAGATAATTTCTTTCAATTTGAAGCCGACTTTGTAGAGTCCCTGCGTTGCATTCCTATGCAAGTGCGGATGAAATTAGACACTTGCGGCGTCAAACTAAAATTGCCTCACTGGCACCAATTTAGCCAAGCGGAACGGCAAACCCTGGTAGAGATGCCCTGTACCACAACAGATGAAGCTCAAGCCTACCGGCAATTACTGCACCAATTAGTTGTAGAACACACGGGCGTCCCTCCGAGTGACCTTCCTATAGAACCTCACCCAGACTGGATGGATGCCACAAAAGTACCCGCTAGCATTCAGGAAAAGGTAGCGGAATTTGGAGCAATACTGACACCTCAACAATGGGCAGAACTCACTCCAGCCCAGCGCTTTGCCCTAATCAAACTCAGCCGCCCCAGTCACGAAAACCAGAACTTTTTACCAGCACTCCAAGAATTTCACTTAATCTGAGCTATCAAGAAATGTGAAAAAAATTGCTGCTTACCTTGCTGCGGCATAGTTATTAGGTTACAAACGATGCTGGCAGTGCTAGAGAAAGCGTTTGTACCCTTGTCCCATCGCGCTGATCGTTCATCTGCCAGTCAACTTTAGAGGACATATTCAAGATGCCTTTCACCGCTAGCGTTATTTCATGCCAAGAGTGGGGTGCCAGACCCCCCAAACAGTGGTCAGAGGAAACCACACCCAAATACGTCGTCATTCACCATACCGATACGCCCAATCCCCCCAGCGATATCTCGAAAGGAACTGTGGATGGAGCGAAAAAATTTGCCAAAAGTGTCCAGAATACCCACATGGATGTTTTCGGCTGGTGGGATTCCGGTCACAATTTTTTGAATACAACTGGGGGCATTCTCTTAGAAGGAAGAAATGGTACTTTAGCAAAAATTAAACGAGGTTTGTGTATTCGCTCGTCTCATGCTGGCAATTCTCTAGGCAACGAATCGCCGGGAATTGAAAATGAAGGCAGGTTCATGACCCATCAGATGGGCGAAAAACAATGGAATAGTTTAGTTGATTTATGCGCTTCGATTTGCAGTTCCTGCAAGATTTCTCCTGACAATATCAAAGGGCATCGAGATTTTTCTGCCACTGATTGCCCTGGTGATTGGCTATACGCTCAACTGCCGCGTTTGCGTCAAGCCGTTCGTCAAAAGTTGGGTGAAATCGGTGTTCCGACGGACGATGGTTCTTTAAGGGTGGGATCGAGAGGCGAAAAAGTTAAACAATTGCAGCAGTTGTTGAAAGACAAAGGCTTTAATCCGGGTCCCATTGATGGTAGTTTTGGTACGGGCACAGAAGCGGCTGTGATTGCTTTTCAGAAATCCCAAGGGTTAAAGGCGGATGGAGTTGTGGGAACAACTACCTGGAATGCGCTGACCAACCCCACACAAGTACCTCCAGTTAATCTGGTGAATATGTGCAAATACTACCAAGGGTTGCCTCATCAAGATGATGCGCTGGAGTGGCTTCAGACGCAGATTCCTAAAGCAACTCTAGATGAGTTTGGGAAAAGATGGCGCAAGCCAACTTAGAAATCGGGGAGAAAAGTCAGGAGTTAAGAAAACAAACTATTGAGAATTTTCTCTTCCTCCTGGCTTTTGTCGGCTTCGACAGCAATCCTTGCAGCAGTTGTCAAATTCTTTTTTCTCTTTCTGGAGCGCCCTGGGCGTTCTGGAGCAGTTCGTTTCTTCACAAATCAAATAGGACTGCTATCGGATGATTTACGTTATTTGAGAGTTAGGGTTTGATAACATTTAATTTAAGAGATAAGTTGACGAACGGCTTACCGCCAGCTCCATCTGTTGTTGCTCCCGGCTTTTTTGCCGGAGAATGACTTTTGGCTCGGCATCAGCGGATGAAAAGCCGATGCCCCTTAATGACGATGAAACGCGCTCGAAAACATAAACCCGAAAAAATTTGGTTGAAAGAATGCGATGACCTAATTCGGGGTGCCGCTGGTGGGTTTTTATTTGGAATTCCACTGCTGTACACGATGGAAGTCTGGTGGATTGGGTCGTTCACCGAACCGCCGGTGATGCTAGCAGCGATCGCTGCCACGTTTGTCGTCGTTTTCCTGCTCAATCGCACGGAAGGCTTCCGCAAAACGAAGGACATTCGACAGAGTGAAGCCGTGATGGATACCATTGAAGCGATCGCTATCGGGATTGTCTGCGCGACTTGTATCCTAGTTTTGTTGCGGGAAATTACTCTAGATACATCTTTGGGTGAAGCGCTGGGAAAAGTAATCTTCGAGAGTGTACCGTTTGCTTTGGGTGTGGCGCTGGCGCGTTCTCTTTTAAGTGGCGATCGCTATCAGTCTTCTAATAGCCAGGACAATCCCTCATCGGCAAACGAAACAACCATCAATGCTACTTTTACAGACATCGGCGCTACTTTGATTGGTGCGACCCTGATCGCTTTTAACATTGCGCCAACTGACGAAGTTTCTATGCTAGCCGCCGCCTCGTCTCCCCCGTGGTTGCTGGCGATTATGGTAGCCTCAGTGTTGATTTCCTATGGCATCGTCTTTCAGGCTGGCTTTACTAATCAACAACAACGTATGCAGCAGCAAGGGATCTTCCAACGCCCTCTCAGTGAAACTGTTTTTTCCTATTTAGTCTCGATCCTGGCATCTGCCTTGATGTTGTGGTTCTTTCAGCAACTTAGCTTTGACGATCCGTGGCAAATGTGGTTGAGCTACACGTTGATACTAGGGCTACCAGCAACAGTTGGCGGTGCCGCAGGAAGGCTGGTAGCATGAGTCAAGCTCATCAAGACCCCGATTCAGCCGAACAGCAACAGCGATCGCCGCGATCGCCTGCGGAATGGGTTTCCTTTGCGATCGCTACGTGTATTGTGGCGCTATTGGTGGGACTGGTGCTGTATGACTGGGTAACGCAGAAAAATCAACCCCCGATTCTATCAGTCACCACTAAAGAAAGAGAGATTCGTCAAAACCAACAGCAATTCTATATTCCCTTTGAAGTTACTAACATTGGCGGAAAAACTGCTGAGTCAGTCCAAATTATCGCTGAGTTGCGCGTTAATGGGAAAGTTGAGGAAACTGGCGAACAACAGATCGACTTTCTCTCTGGTGGCGAAAAGGAGGAGGGGGCGTTTGTGTTTAGCCGCAATCCCCGCGATGGCGAGTTAGTCGTGCGAGTATCTAGCTACAAGTTACCTTAACTATTAAATTTCTTAGCGTTTTTTGCGTCTTTGTGTTGCAAATTCTTTATAACCAAACTAGGAAAGTAGATTTGGTATTAAAAAATGGCTGCCAAAAAAATCTTGATGCTCGTCGGTGACTTTGTTGAAGACTACGAAGTAATGGTTCCTTTCCAGGCATTACAAATGGTTGGGCATACTGTCCATGCGATTTGCCCCGATAAGAAAGCTGGGCAAACTGTTCGTACAGCAGTCCACGACTTTGAAGGCGACCAAACTTATAGTGAAAAACCCGGTCACAACTTCACCTTAAACGCCACCTTTGATGAAGTGGAAGCGACAGAATACGACGCCTTAATAGTTCCTGGTGGACGTGCCCCAGAATATATCCGTTTGAACGAGAAAGTATTAGAAATCACGCGCCACTTTGCCGAAGCAAATAAGCCGATTGCCGCAATTTGTCACGGGTTGCAAGTTTTGGCAGCGGCGGGAGTGCTGGAAGGCAAAAGTTGCACGGCTTATCCCGCTTGCGGCCCGGATGTTAACCGTGCGGGTGGACTTTACGTGCATATTCCGCCAGACGAGGCAATGGCTGACGGTAACTTAGTAACGGCACCCGCTTGGCCTGCTCATCCTAACTGGTTGGCAGAATTTTTGAAATTGTTAGGAACGAAGATCGAGCATCAAGAGATGGTTGCGGTTTAACTATCCTAACCTTATCGAAGTTAGATAATTTACTTGTCTTAGCTAGGACTTACGCAGAGATCCCCCTTGCATCCCCCGATAAATTGGGGGACTGGAAAAGTCCCCCCCTTTTTAAGAGGGGGTTGGGGTGGGGGGATCTCTTGGGATTGAGCATCAATAACCGAGAAGTATTGTATTAGAAACCCGGTTTCTCAATCAAAAACGTTCTTTTTTACTTAAAAAAAACTACTGAATCGACTGTTCTCTTGTCTCGGTATCCAGCTTATCTACTCGATTACGCAAACGTTCCAGCTCTAATTTATAGGTTTCTAATTGACTTTTTGTAACCGTTAAACCTTCTTGAGGAACTCGATTTGTAACAGAATTATTAATCAGTTGTTCGACTTGATTTAAGCAGGCATTCAAACCAGCGGCAAATTCATACCGAGTTAAAGGTTGATTGCCTTGATAAGTGCGATCGCTATTTCCACTTAGACACCCATAACGCTCTGTTGGAGGTGGCACAGTTTGAGAATTTGGAATAACTTCCTGTGCAACTGCACTGTTTGCTAGCAGCAAAGCCATTCCCAAAACGACTGGACTATATAAAAGTACATTCTTAAAAAAATTAGACATTTTTAATTCCTTGCACTTAGCTTGCAAAAATATAACTTTAAGTCTGCTGAAATAGAGACTTTTCTTTTATATATTATAGGAATAACAATAAACAAGCTATGTATAGATAAATGGCACTGACTTAAGGCTTGTAGGTTGGGTTGAGCAGGGCGAAACCCAACACCTTCCTTGATTTTTGTTGGGTTTCGTGACCTCAACCATTCCCTACGATAGGACTTTTTTTTTATATCTTATTGTAATAAAAATCAACTGGCTATGTGTAGATTGCTGCTGGGGAAAGTGCCAGTTGACTTACTTCTAATTACAGATACCAGATTCTGACTTTAGACGTTATCCCAGTAACAGGGGAAGCGCTACGTATAAAAATTTATACTGTTTAAGGAGAACGCTGAATGAATTTACCAGGAACCTCGGTCTCTGTTTGGCTCGACACCACAGAAGGGACAAAATACCCGCAATTGACAAGTGATATCAGCGTCGATGTCGCTATTGTAGGCGGCGGCATCACTGGCTTAACCGCCGCGTTGCTATTGAAACAGGCTGGATTAAGGGTTGCAGTGATTGAGGCATCGCAGATTGGCAGCGGTGTCACCGGCTATACCACTGCCCACCTCACCGAAGCGGCCGACGAACGCTACAAAGACCTAATTTCCTCCTTGGGTGACACGGATGCCAAGCTGGTAGCAGAATCCAGCCGTGCGGCGATTGAACGCATTGCTAAGTTTGTGGCAGAAGAGAAGATTGATTGTGATTTTCAGCGAGTGCCGGGATATCTTTACACTGAAAAATCCCAGGATGTGTCTGAAATTGAGTCAGAGGCGGAAGCTGCTAGCAAGTTGGTGATTCCGGCTGCTTTGACAAAGGACGTGCCACTGCCATTTCCGGTAAAAGCGGCGGTGATGTTCCCCAATCAAGCGCAGTTCAACCCGATTCCCTATCTCCAAGGACTTGCGAAGGCGATTGACGGCGGTGGCAGTTTTATTTTTGAGCAGTCATCTGTTGTCGATATCACCGGCGACAAGCCGAGTCGAGTTTCTACCGAACAGGGCACGGTAACGGCTCTAGATGTGATTATTGCTACTCATACGCCGATTCATAACCTGAACAGCCTCCCCGACTTGTATGTAATGTCCACGAAAATTGCCCCGTATCGCTCTTACGTTATCGGAGTGAGATTGCGATCGCCTTTACCGGAAGGACTGTTTTGGGACACCGAGGAGCCGTATCACTATACACGCAGCTACAAAGACCTGCTGATTGTTGGCGGTGAAGACCACAAGACGGGCGAGGATGTAGATAATCAGGCGTGTTTCGAGCGGTTGGAAGCGTATGTGCGCGATCGCTTTGATGTGCAATCAATCGATTATCGCTGGTCAGCTCAATTGTACGAGCCAGTCGATGGTCTACCCTATATCGGGACAACCGCAGCTAATTCTAATATCTACGTTGCCACCGGCTATTCTGGCAACGGCATGACCTTCGGCACCGTTGGCGGGATGCTGACAAGCGACTTGATTCTGGGACGGACGAATCCCTGGAGCGAACTTTACGACCCCAATCGGGCGAACATTATAGCCAGCGCCCAGCGGTTTGTGACGGAGAATTTGGGCGTCGCCAAGCACTTTGTGGTCGATCGGCTTTTCAAGTCGGAGGGCAATGAACCCTCTGACGTGCCACCAGGCGAAGGCAAAATTCTTGACATCGACGGTAAGAAATATGCCGTCTACCGCGACGAAACAGATTATCTCTGCTCGCTTTCTCCGGTGTGTACCCACGCTGGATGCATTGTTGACTGGAACAACGCCGAAAAAACTTGGGATTGCCCTTGCCACGGTGGACGTTTCAGCCCTACGGGTGAGGTACTAAATGGCCCGCCGATTACCGATCTAGATCAAAAAGAACTGCCTAGTCAATTTACAACGAAAAGTTAACTTCATAACTTTTCTTTTCCCCCTCCAGATTGATTAAGTCAATCTGAGGGGTTGTTAGCGTGTTGGGTGAATAGAAACAATAAATCCTCCTCTGGATTTTCAATTTTTTAGACACGTTTAAAAACACACTTATGCAAGCAGAGCAAAAGCTACAGCCACCGCAACATCAGAACCATCAACCGGGTATTGAATCAGAAATGACGCCAAGACCCAAGGCAGACGATCGTAAATATCAAGGTAGCGACAAATTACGCGATAAAGTGGCGCTGATTACCGGCGGTGATAGCGGCATTGGTCGCGCAGTTGCCATCTTTTTTGCTAAAGAAGGAGCTGACGTGGCAATCGTGTATCTGAACGAACACGATGACGCCCAAGAAACTAAACGGCTGGTAGAAGAAGAAGGTCGCAAATGTCTGACGATTCCTGGTGACATTGGCGACGAAAAATTCTGTCAGCAAGCCGTACAAAATACGGTTACGGAGTTCGGGAAACTCGATATTCTCGTTAACAATGCTGCCGAACAACATCCTCAGCAAAGCATCGAAGACATTAGTGCCGCACAGCTTGAGCGCACGTTCCGGACTAACATTTTCTCAATGTTTTTCTTGACAAAAGCTGCACTCAAGCACCTAAAAGAAGGCAGCGCGATTATCAACACCACTTCGGTGACAGCTTATAAAGGGAATCAGCAGCTGCTCGATTATTCGTCTACTAAAGGGGCAATTGTTGCTTTTACGCGATCGCTCTCGCAATCTTTGGTTGAAAAGGGAATTCGCGTCAATGGCGTGGCACCTGGCCCCATCTGGACGCCACTCATTCCCTCCACTTTCCCAGAGGACAAAGTTGCCTCTTTTGGTAAACAAGTGCCGATGCAACGGGCTGGACAGCCAGAAGAAATTGCGCCTAGTTACGTCTTTTTGGCGTCAGATGACTCTTCTTATATGTCCGGTCAGATTTTGCATCCCAACGGCGGCGAAGTCGTCAACGCTTAAGGCTGAAATGACTCCCCATTCTTCTTGAAAGCAACAGAAACCCATTTTCCAACCAGAAAACGGGTTTCTTGATATAGCAATCCTATTTAAGTTGTGCACGAGTATTTGCTTTAGTAGAGACGCGATTAATCGCGTCTCTACAGGGGTTTGCGAATCATTTAGGACTGCTATAGATGCTGGAAGTTAGCGATCGCATCGGGATGCTCCCGATTTTTTTTTGATTAACTCAGCGCAGTAGGTTGGGTTGTAGCTTGCTTCCGCGTAGCGGTAGGACAGTCAAACCCAACAAATGTTTATGGGTGTTGGGTTTCGTTCCTCAACCATTCCCTACGCAAGTTTTGGATTTTTAGCTTCTTCGTGAACCGTATTGCCTTAAAGCCAAATTTGAGGACGAGACTAGGGTAATAAGAAAGCTCCCACCACTTAAGTGGCAGGAGTGCAGATGTCAGTTAAGTTTCAAGAGGTATGGAGTACAGATTGAACGCGCTTGCGACTACTTCATCGAAGCCGCCATTTCTTGCTGAATTTTGCTCTTGGCAGCTTTGAATTCGGTAGACATTTGCTCTTTTTGCTCGCTGCTGCAATTTTTGTCAATGGCTGCGAACATCGTGCTTTCTTCTTGACGGATGTGATCGCCAACTGCATCCATCAACTGCTTAATTTTTGATTTGAACTCGTCGGTAGAAGAGGGGTTGATAGCTTTAATTTCATCCAACATCCGCTCCATTTCGGCTTGCTCATCATACAGCTCTTGAGTATTGTCGTCGCCGTAGAAAGAGCGAACTCTGGGGTAGACCACTTCTTCTTCGGCTTTAGCGTGTGCCAATAAATCTTTGTAGAGCTGCCCAAAATATTCTTGGAGTTTTTGAGGATCGTTAGTAGCCCCAATTTCCGTAAAGATGGTATTGACCTTGCTATGATCCAGGCGGATGAGCGTCTGGATGTTCATATCTTGCTTATCGGTGTTTTGGGTAACGGCGCTACCAAACACACCTGACAAGGCTGCAACAGCATCTTGAACTCGTGCCCACAGTCCCTGATCTGCGTCTTTTCCAGTGAGTTCGCGGACACCCACGAGTTCTAGCATTCCTTTGAGTTGTTCCTGGTGAGCGCGGTTCTCAAAGTTAACAGTATTTAAAGGTCCAATCGCCAATTCAATATCAGCACCCACGACTTGGGCAGCTTTGTGAACCACAATTCCGTTCATCACCTGACCGTGCTTGAGCAGTTCGTGCTGAAGTAATTTCTGGTAGAAAGACAGCTTATCACCAGACATTAGTTCTTCGGTCTTCTTAACAAATTCTTTGACCGTATCGTGAGCTTCAGCAGGATTGCCATACTGAACAATTACTGTTTCTAGAATGCCCAGGTTTTTCTGGTCGTCATTGAGCATATGCTGCAAGCGATCGCGCACATCTTGATCGGGACTGGCACCGATCAGTGTTTGCTCGTTAGAAATGATTAAATTTTGCGTCGCTCTCATGTCTGCCAATTTTTGAGCGATCGCTATGCGCTTTGTATCGTCAAGTGTTGATACCATTTTTGTTTCTCCTCTGAAATATTATGCAATTTGGATCTTTCTTAACAATCTCACAAGCTCTTAAGCTAATTCATCTTTCTCTCGACTGAATCCTAAAGTATTGTTTATAGATAGGATGAACATTTTTAATTGTTAGCCTTCTATTTATTTAATCTAATTATTGAAAATTCTACTTTTGATAGGTACCAAAATTACTATTTTTGGCTATATTTCATGGATTCATAAAAGCAAGTTTCCCTAAAATATAGCCGTAAATGATTCGTGACGGCGAGATCCGCGACTTCTCCAAGAAGTCGCGGATCTGAAACGCTGGTATCTCTCCACTAAAATAGGATGACATACTTTATTTATTCGATAGAAACCGTAAAATTACGCACTCTAGAAAGATTAACCAGTTAAAACATTAAATCTAGGAGGCTAACTTCTACACCATCCTAGATTTAATTTCTTTGTTACCCCGATGGGAATTAGCGATCGCCTTGATTAAATCTAGGGAGGCTATCTTCTAAGCCTCCCCACAGATTTAATTCTGTTCCGACACTACTACTTGCTAGAAGCTGCCATCTGGTCTTGTAGCTGGCTCTTAACGGATTTAAACTCGCTTGCCATTTGTTGTTGTTGCTCGCTGCTGAAGTTATCGCGCAGCTTAGGCAGCATATCGTTTTCTTCCTGATTAATGTGATGGTTAATGGCGTCTTTTAGCTGCCGAACTTTAGCTTTGAACTCAGAGGAAGAGGGACTCATCGACTTAATTTCGTCCAGCATCCGAGCTTGCTCAGCTTGCTCATCATACAGATCCTGCGTGTCCTGATAATAGGAACGCACTGCTGGATAAACAACTTGTTCTTCGGCTTTAGCGTGAGCCATCAAGTCTTTGTAAAGTTGACCGAAGTATTCTTGGATCTTTTGAGCATCGTTAGAATTCTCAATTTCCATAAACAAGGTTTTAGCCTTGCTATGATCCATGCGAAGAATCTCACCGATGGTCATATCGGAGCGATCGGAAGTTTGGGTGACAGCACTACCAAATACCCCAGATAATGCGGCAACGGCATCTTGAACCCGTGCCCACAGTCCTTGATCCGCTTCTTGTCCGGTTAGTTCGCGAACACCCAGAATTTCCAACATACCTTTGAGTTGCTCTTGGTGAGCGCGGTTCTCAAAGTTAATGGTATTCAAGGGAGTAATAGCAGCTTCAACGTCAGCGCCAACCACTTGAGCAGCTTTGTGAACGAGTAGACCAGCCATTGTTTGCTTATGCTTAAGCAATTCATGCTGAGATACTTTTTCAAACAAAGTCAGTTCAGAACCTTCCATTAGTTTCTGAACTTCATCAATCATTTTGGTTGTTGTTTCCTTGGGTTCGGATTTGACACCATACTGAACAATCACAGTGTCGAGAACGCCGAGGTTTTTTTGATCGTCATTGAGCATATCTTGTATGCGCTTGCGAAGATCATCATCCGCGATCGCAGAGATGAACTTTTGCTCGTTAGCAATTAGCAAGTTTTGCAGCGCTTTCATGTCTGCCAACTTCGTGCCAATCGCCATGCGCTTGGTGTCATCTAGTGTCGTTACCATTCTTTGTTCTCCACTGAATAATCACAGGATCGGAATCTATCTCGAAGATAGTCATCCAACTTCAGTGGATTCATCTCTCTTTTGACTGATCCCCCTAATCTAACCGAGAAAGAACGCCAAATTATCATTTGCTCTATCCAAAGATAGAAAAGCTTCGATGTTTCAGGATTTTTGTTTTTTAGGTTGCTCTAGAATATTGTTTTTTGGATTAGATGTCATCTATCGGAAATCAGATTTGAAAAGTTCAAATAGCCTGAACGTTAGTCACGAGGAATTAGTGGGTTTAGTTTATTAAAGATAGCTTTTTACCCCTATCTGAAGAATGAAATATTGGCTTTGAGTTTGTGTATAGCCGATCACTTTGTCTCCATTCCACCATCAGGCAGATACACTTCTTAACACAAGTCGCTAGATTGACTCAATAACAGACTCAACAAGACAAGGGCAGGAGATACGGAGTGACGACTAATAAGGATGCTTCTTTGGGGCAGCAGGCACTTAACAAAGCAGCTGAAATAGGATTATCTAGCCAACTCGATGAAGTGGAAGAATTAGAGGTAGATGTCCAGACCGATCCACTTAAAGTGGTTCAGGGACAGCTGGATTCAGTCACCATTGAAGGCGAAGGTTTGGTGATGAACAAAGACCTCCGGATGGAGGAAATGAAGATGGAAATGACTGGCATCTCCATCAATCCCCTCAGCGCTGCTTTTGGTAAAATTGAATTAACCAAACCCACTGACGCAAGTACCCGCGTTGTGTTGACGGAAGCAGACATCAACCGAGCATTCAACTCGGAATTTGTCGGCAGTAAGCTACAAAATATGCAGGTGCCAGTCAATGGGCAACCGATGACCATTGACACCAAAAAGGTAGATTTCCGCCTACCAGGTGAGAACAAAGTTGCATTGAGTGCCAACGTGCTGCTGGGCGAAACCGGAGAAACCAAGCAAATTGCCTTTACGGCAGTGCCCCGAATTGGTGCAAACGGGCAGAAGGTCAATCTGGAAGACGTTGAATATACCGAAGGCAAAGAACTATCCCCTGAACTGACGGCGGCGCTGTTGGAAAAGGCAAGCGAACTGTTGAACCTGAGCAACTTCGATCTGCAAGGAATGTCGCTTCGCATCAAACAATTAAATTTAGAATCAGGAAAAATGACGCTTTTGGCGGAAGCGCGCGTGGAGCAAATTCCTTCAGGCTAGTGATGAGCGGTTCGCGGTTCGCGTTTAGTCGAGTGGGTTACGATCGACAACTCAAAGCTAAAGCTAACAGCGATCGCCTGCTTTCACTTGTATAACTCATAGAATCCATAGAGAAGAACATGACACAAACTCCCAATCTCCCGCCGCTGATTGAAAGTGATGAGAGCGATTATCAAGATAGCGGGGTGACAAGTACAGTAGCGATCGCAGGACATCCCCTGCATCCATTGATCGTCACCTTTCCAATTGCTTTTCTGACCACGGCAGCAGCAGCCGATCTCGCCTACTGGTGGACTAAGGATCTCTTCTGGGCACAAGCCTCTATCTGGCTAATCGGCATTGGCTTGGCAAGCGGCGTGCTGGCAGCCCTGACTGGCATGATGGACTTCCTGAGAATTGAACGAGTCCGCAAGCGCAGCGCTGGCTGGGCGCACATGGTACTGAATGTCGCCGCCTTAGGGCTGACAATTGCCAACTTTGCACTGCGTTGGGGCAACACCTCAGGAGCCATAGTGCCTACGGGACTTACAATCTCAATTATTGTGGCGATCCTTCTCGGTTTGTCGGGTTGGTACGGAGCCGAGCTAATCTATCGGCATAAAGTTGCTGTGATCGGCTACGGCGATTCAAATAGATAGAAAAAATAAGCAGGCGACATCCACATCGCCTGCCAACTAATTTAAAAATCTCTCCTACGCCTGGGTAGCTTAGCTAAAAGGTAGAAGCAGCAAAAGCTAAATTTTTGATGTTATATCACTCCTGGCCCCTGATGACGCTTATCACCTTCCATCGTCAGCTTCCCTTCCTCATCATCCTTTAATTCTGAGAGGGCTTCAGCGCGTTCGGCAGCCTCGGCTTCTTCTTTTGCTCTCAAGTCTCCAGGTTCATCCACATACATTTCGGGTTCTACCGCATAGTTATTTAAAAGACCTTCTTTGTCTACCGTGTAGCCATCTGTAGTGTCGATACTTCCATCGTTTGTTTGATCGTTAGTGGGGGATTTTTTCTCATCAGTTTTCTGTGGAGTTGTTTTAAATGCATTCCCCTCTCTTTCTCTACGTGCTGCGGTTTCCGCAGGTACAATCCCCCGATCGTAGTTATCCTCACCAACTCGTTGACTGCTGTCTGTGCTATCTGGTTGATTATTCATGAGTATTTTCTCCCAACATATCAGCTTTAGAAAATAAGACTATAATTTTTTGTATACCTTTATACTCTACCTTGAGTATTAGATTGCCAAAGTATAAAAAATATATATAATATTGCGAAATAAGTTACGACTAGCATATAAATTCATCCCTTAGTTAAGGAAGAAAAATTGAACTCTTCTCTCTGCTAGATAATTCAGTTGAATGAAGACATCAGCCAGCTCGTTGGCGCAACTTTAGTTTAAATCAGGACTTATGCAAAGCTTATACATATAGCGTTCTTGTCGGTTCAATCCCCCTGTGGTTGCCCTCAGATGTGGTGATGTGCGGCGAGTCCTATAAATGTATAGAGTACAGAACTGCTTGGAAGTATAGCCAATGCTTCGAGACGCCAACTACATCAAACGGATTATCCTCTCGCTACTGATTATTGTGCCGCTGGGATTGCTATCGAAGAGATACACCGGCTTTGGTCGCAGCTGGGTCAATGATTTCTCAGGTGATATTTTATACGAAATATTCTGGTGTTTATTCGTATTTTTGCTGATTCCGAGTCG
Organism: Coleofasciculus sp. H7-2; assembly: GCF_042747725.1. NCBI lineage: Bacteria > Bacillati > Cyanobacteriota > Cyanophyceae > Coleofasciculales > Coleofasciculaceae > Coleofasciculus > Coleofasciculus sp. H7-2. The sequence goes on along the minus strand of NZ_JBHZGO010000002.1, from coordinate 32,139 downwards.
CAAAGCGATGAACCAAATTCCAATTTGGGTATTCGGCATCACCTGCACGATCGAATTTCTGCAACTGTGGCACCAACCTGTTTTGGACTCGATTCGCTCTACTTTTCTGGGCAAACTATTGCTCGGAACCACGTTTTCTGGGTGGGATTTCCCTCATTATCTGCTCGGTTGCATCATCGGCTGGTTATGGTTACGGCAAATTGTCAGGGTTGACAAAGCTAAAACCACGATTAGATAATATAACTAGGTAAGGTGATTAGATAATCGGTAATTTTCAGTAGTTCTTAGCCTTTGGTTTGTGGCTAATGACGAATGACTGATTAACCCGAACGGGATGCCCTAACTTGATTTAATTTTTTAACTTTTCTCGCCAGTTTTTCAGCCTCGATCTGTTTTCTTTCAGCATCAAGCTCAGGGCGATTAGCCGCTCGGATAGTACGATCAGCTCTTCGCTCGTGGCTATTAGCTCCTGACTTTCGTCGATTAGCTTAGATGATTTGGTGAGCAGGTAATCTGTTCTGGTTGTTAGTTGTTGTTGGTATATCTCAGAATCTTGCTTTTCTAATTCCGCCAAATCTAAAGAATTTTGGGTAATTTGAAACCGGGGCTGTCTTTGCCACTTCCTGTTGCTAGTCTTATATTTTGCCATGATGTGAATCCAGTCGATGGAGGTGGCTGGTGTGGTGTTGTACAAGAGCGAATTTGGACCTACCAGTGGATTTCAAAAATCGAGCGCTCAAAATTTAGAACGAGTTGTGCTATCGACTTACCTATTGGATTAATTGTTATCGTCAAACCCGATTGACAATCAGCTAAATTTGTGAATTTGGCGTTGCCCTTCAAAAAATAAGATATTAGATACTAATGAGACTAACTTCTATCTCCAGAAGGAAGCTAATATAAACTATATCTGTAACTTTGAATACCCAAAAACCGGCGTTGAGCGATCGCGTGGGTTAGAAAATTTATTGCCAACCCCGATAATGGCTGCAACGACATCATTATCACCCCAATCCCATGAAGAAACAAGTAAAAGTTAAACCTAATTCAAAAAACCAAAGCATCGAGGAAGCTGAGGACGGTAGCCTCACGGTACATTTGAAATCGCCACCTGTGGATGGTAAGGCGAATGAAGAGTTAATTCAAATACTCTCTAAAAAATTTAATGTATCAAAATCAAGAATTATTATCAAATCGGGTTTATCGTCAAGAAATAAGCTGGTTGAAATAGATGACGGTTGAGCATAATTTTAAAATATAGCAGTTTATGGGTAAGGGTGTTGCTCCGACTTCAAGCGATCGCTGTCCCAATTTTCCCTTTCTACTCATCCCCCTTGCCTTGAAATAAGCAAAAATTTAATTTTAGAAACTATCTATAGGTAGATTTAAAAATATCAAACCCAAAACCTAAAATTCAAAAGGGAATAACTCAACCTGGTACACTTGAACGAAAAGGTCAACTCAGCATGACACACGTCTTACTGATCGATGATGAAGAGGCATTACGTGCCAGTCTCAGCTACGCCTTAATTAAAGAAGGCTATCAGGTAACAACTGCTGCGGATGGGCAGACTGCCCTCAAGTTGTTCCACAAGCAAGTGCCAGACGTGATTATTTTAGACTTGATGCTACCGGGCATTGATGGGATGGAACTCTGCTGGCGCATCCGAGCATTTTCTAATATCCCGATTTTGATGCTGACAGCCAAAGACCAAGACATTGACAAAGTTTGGGGATTAGAAGCGGGTGCAGATGACTATATCACCAAACCCTTCAACACTCGCGAACTCCTCGCACGGATAAAAGCTGTCCTCCGGGGTCGCGCTGTTGGTCAACAGTCTCTACAGGAAGATTAAAAAAATTGAAGTTGCACCTTTGAAAAACTTAAGGGGTTGGTTAGCAATTCATATCCGATGGAATTCGATTTACCGGAAACTGTTAGTTACCTACCTAGCACTCACCGCACTAGGAACTTCCATTCTGGCAAGCTATATTCTGTTTTCTTTCCATGCCTATTTCATGAGGACGAGACAGGCTGATTTAGATGCCTGGACGACAGCCCTCAGCGAGAGCGTAGCTGACGCCTTGGAGGAAAAGGATCTCAATCGGGTGCGAGTGCTAGTACAACGCTACGGTTCACCGGAAGCAGTCACCCTGCGCGTCTTTGCACCTGATGGTCGCCTGCTATTCACCTCCGCCCCCCGGCTAGATCGGCAAGTCCCCAACTGGTTGGCTGTTGCTGGCGTGAGGGAAGCGCTGCAAAATCAGCCGACGCAAGGAGTGGCGAAAGGGATTCTCTCCAACGATGACCGAGTGTATGCAGCACGACCGATATTGCGGAATGGTCGTCTGCTCGGTGTGCTGCGGATGTCGATCACTTTAGAACAGTTTCAGCGTCAGTTTCGCCGCATCATTTTCACCGTTCTCGGAACGCTCTTCGTGACGCTCTTGCTTTGTGCGCTGATTAGCGAAAGCCTTGCCCGTAATATTGCTAGACCGATTCAGGCGATGTGCCACTTTGCAATTGAAGTGGGTGGAGGTCATTTAGGTGAGAAGCTGAACATTCGTCAAGATGATGAAGTGGGTCAATTAGCCAGTGAATTGAATCGCATGAGCGAACGGCTGGCTTCCCTAGATAAGGAGCGGCGGGCATTTCTAGCGAATGTGTCCCACGAACTGCGGACTCCTGTCAGCAACGTCTATGTCACGCTAGAGGCGCTCGCCAACGGAGCTGCTGAGGAACCGGAGTTACGCGATCGCTTCATCCAGACTGCACAGGATGAAACCATGCGCCTGTCCAGGCTAATTAAGGATCTGCTGGATTTGGGACGACTCGAAGCAGGCGTAACGCCACTAGAACAGCAGCCGCTAAAGCTGCGAGACTTGATCGAACGGGCGGTACGAGCAATGGAATCCCGTATGCTAGCCAAGGAAGTAAGTATCAGCGTGGAGGTTGCTGATGTTCAAATACAAGGCGATCCAGAACGACTATTGCAAGCTTTTCTGAATATATTGGACAACGCCATTAAGTTCTCAGTTGCAGAGTCTAAAGTTTTTGTCTCAGGCAATGTAGAAGGTGCCCAGGTTTCAGTAAAAATTCGAGATCGGGGAACCGGAATTAGGGAGAGCGATTTGCCCCGCATTTTTGAGCAATTTTATACAGCAGATCCCTCGCGCAAAGGCAGCGGAACGGGTTTGGGGTTAGCGATCGCGCGGCGAATTGTGGAAGCACACGGCGGCACAATTACCGCTACTAGCACTCCGGATCAGGGCGCAACTTTCAGCATTCGCCTTCCCCTCGACACCGCCGCAGAGAAACGAAAGAGTTAAGCTGGTGTTTCGTTTCTCTGTTCTGACTTCTCTTCACAGAAGTAGAATTGCCACCAGCCAATCAATGTACATCGCTCCTTTAGATTCAATGCAATGAGCGGAACAATGTACATTGACCTTTCTTTCCTAATAACTAATCTCTAGTTACTAAAGGCATCCTTGATGCTATCAACAGTACGTTCAACAACATTCTTTGTGTTATCTACTGCTTTCTCAGTCCGAGCCGCATCTTCATTTGCTCTTTTCTCAATTCGCGCCGCATCTCTGTTGGCTTTGCGCTCAACGAAACTACCATTGCCATCCGTTGCGTCCTCGACTCGCTCGGCATTTTTATTTGCAGTTTCTTTTACCTTGTCTTTGGCATCTTCGATGAAATTCTTGGCTCGTCCAGTATCTTCATGGACTTTTCCTTTAACCTGATCGCTCGTGCCTGCCGATGCGATCAAGTTTGCAGTAGGAGCAGCCATTGCTGAGGTGTTTGAGAAAAATGCACCCTGCCAAACAAAGGCGATCGCTGACACACAAAACAGCGTTGTAGCCAGCCAGCGTCCTACAGTCGAAAGCCGTTTCGTAAAATAATTCAGTTTCATAGAACACAATCTCATTAGGTTTAGCATCCTATATTTACTTCATCTGGCTTATCAGCTAAACCAATCTCTAGATAGATGTTTTCCAATCATAAATTCTTAGAAGAATTCACTCTTTTGATAGATTGAAAAAATGCCATGCAGCTTGCACAGTTTAAACTTGATGTAGCAACAACCTAATAATTCTACTTTTATTAGGCTACAGTACAAGCTCAATGCCTGAATTTATTTCATTTGTGAGAAGGAGTGCCACCGTCTGCGGGTGGAGTCGGCTCAGATGCTAATTGAGAAGCAGTACTACCATTTGCGGATGTAGCGGTTTCAGTATCTTTTTTAGCTTGCCACAAAAGTGTTTTTATCTTCTCTAAATGTTCAAATGGCAAAACTGTACCCTTAATAATCTTTAGTTTAGTAGTACCGCTAGGACTTTCTGAGTGTTTTCGGACTTCCTGCACCAGCTCTTTAAAAACCTCAATCGCCTCGTCTACTTTAGGATTTACTCCTTTAATTTGATTCAAATGTTTACTGACTTCCTCGAAGTCTCTGGGGTCTAAAGTCGCATCTTTGGTAAACTTCAGCTCAGTCAATCCTCTGGGACTTTCTGAATGCTTCCGCACTTCCTGCACTAGCTTGTCAAAATCTTTAATCGCTTCATCAATAGGTTGTTGCGGCTTTATAGTTCTTGCACCCATCTCGTCTATCCCAGTTTGAAGTACCGCGACCAATAGTCGATCCTGTAGAGCGCGAAAGATCAAAGTACCTGCGGAACCAGCAACTGCTGAGGTTGCTAACAGGACAAAAGCCGTTTCTGGTCGGACAACCGCTATAGCAGGGGGTGCAGCAAGGGCACCAATTAGCAATCGCGCCACCACGCCTAAATCAATCACATTTCTAGCATGAGCATAGGCAAACTTTACCGCCAAATCATCATCGGTCGGCTTATGCGGTAACTCAATATTTCCCTGTAGATTAAGCAGTTCGTAGACTAATCCACCAAGGCTTCCAGCAGCGAGGATTACCCCAAGCATCATCCAAAATTTGCAGTCAGCTAAATTAGGAGTTTCTAAAATTTCTTTGACATTTATCTCCCAATTTTTGGGTTCGCTTTGATTAAAATTTGGAATAGGACTGGATGTAGGTAGTATTGAACTTGGGGAAATGCGTTGACTGTAGGCTGCTGTAGCAGTCAGGCTAGTACTTAGAAGAAAACCTGAAATGATAATGTTTATGCGCTTCATCTTTTAGTTACTTACTTGTACTATAAAAAAATTAAATCCTGTTCAAAATATGGTTCCAGTTAAAAAAACTGCTATAGCAATCCTATTTGAATTGTGAGATGTCAGCGGTTCAGATCCCTGACAACTCCTACGAAGTTGGGGATCTCGCCTTCAGGAATCATTTAGAACTGCTATATATCAATCTTAATTCATTCATGAACTCTTCTCTCTTTCCTTCGTGTCCTAAACGAAGAGAGCGCAGCCTACGCCAACGCGCCTAAAGCGAAGAGAGCGCATCCCTCTCGCGCATCCGCGCCGCTACGCGAACGCGAACGTTAGTTTGTAACAAAAGAAGATTTCACAACTCATCTAAGACTGCTATACCTCAAATCTTATCCGTTGTTTTAGAAATCATCAGGGTGGCAATGTAGGCTGATTTTCGAGTTTGTGAACCACTAATGGGAGCTGGCTGAAGGTCTACAAACTTAATATTATAGTTGCCAGCAAAGTTTTGAACTGCTAATGCTGGACTTCCACCACCACTAATTAAAACAAAATCCCCTATATTTTGACTATCTTTCCAAATATTTACCACAATTTTTGCTCGTCCCGCCCAAATACACTGGACATTAATAGGACAGCGTGAATTTTCTGTAACTTCAGTAAATCTTACCCAAATATTTTCAGCGCGTAAGATAGCTGTCTCGTTCAAACCTATGTTAAACTCGCTATTTAATTGAGTAATAATTAACTTGTCGCCTTGTTGAGCGAGTGATTGGGAAGGCGGCGAGGTAATCTGAGCAGATTGGACAGGTTTACTGGGTGGTTGAGTGTCTTTTTGTGCTAAGGATAGTGATTGAATACTGAAACCAATTGCACAAGCCAAGACAAGAAGTAATAATCTAATTTGGAGATTCTGCAATTTCATAATTTTTGTTGTTTTTTATATTTTTTAATAGAATGAAATATTTTGTCTTGTTGGGAGATTAAAAAGTTAAGGGTTCGCAGTGAAATAGGCTAATGCTGTAGATGCGATCGCGTACTTCCTCCTATCCATTAATCTAGCTCAATATTAAGGATAGTACGCCTTAAGGATATACGCGATCGCAGCACAAAACTCTTCGTATTACCCGTTGGCATCAGGTTGCTCGAAGCCTTGGAGCAGCTTTTGTTTCTCCTCATCTGTGAGCGAGTCAATGTCTTCTAAGATGACCTCAATCGCTGCACGACGCATTGCATTCAGCTTAGGAATATCGAGTCCAAGCTGATCAATTGTTGTCTGGGCAGCAGATTTTTTCTCTGGAGCCTCTGTTGCTATAATCTGTCCATCATCGGTATACCTGAAAAACTCAGCACAGTTCGCATCCAGAGGCGAAACTATCAGATGCTCGTCGTACCAATCATCTTTCTTGCTCCCACAGTGCAGGGGTTCTTTACGTTCTCTTTCTCGTTGGCATGAAGCCAATAGATTCGTGTACTCTAGTGCTAAGTTTGGATAAGTTTTCCTGGGCTTTAGATGCTCGACATGGCTGGTGTCTCTGGTAATTCTCCTCCCGCAGTAGCAACAGATATAACCCTGTTCCCGCAGCAAAGCATCATGCACCATTGGTTTCTGTGGTGTACTGAGGTTATCCCAAGCGGGTATCCAATCCTCGTTCCTCTGCTCTTTCCATTCCGAGAAGCCTGTCGGTTCCTCACCCTTTTGGATGTATCTCACCGACTCAAAATCTCCTTGCGTCGGATGGACACACTCGCCTTGACTAACTCAGGCTCCGACTCTCCGATTTCATCAACGATTTGTTGGCGCAATTGCCTAGCACCGTCAAGATCCCCCTTGTCGATGAGTCGAAATAACTCTAAAAGATGATCCTTAATTTCCTGCGGACGTGCTGGAGTATCCATGAGGTCTTCTAGAATACGATTGCTGTCTCTCCCATAAGAACTTTCTGGACGTTTGGCAACAACACCTTCAGTGGTCACTGAGCCTTGCCGAAGTGATGTTGCCTCTAGAATATAGATTCCATTAGGTTTAACTTCGCTAATTACCTGTGGTGAATGGGTTGTAACGATGAACTGACAATTAGGAAATGTTCTTGTTAGTGCTGGAATAATTTTGCGTTGCCATTTCGGGTGAAGGTGTAGTTCAATTTCGTCAATCAGAACAACGCCCTCCCCTTGGAGTGGATTTTCTAAAGATGGGTTTGCGATCGCTAACCGTATTGCCAAATCTCCCACCATTGCCAATAAGCATTTCTCGCCATCTGATAGTTGATTGACAGTGAGTTCCTGACCTTGTTTTGTTACAGTCATTCGCAAAGGCGATCTTCTCACCCGCAATTTTGAGAAGTCTGGTGCTACAGAAGCGATCGCAAGTCTCACTGCTTCCAACTGGCGATCGCGATAATCAGGGTTATCCCGCCGTTCTTCGTTCTCCACATCTTCCAAAGCCCTAAACCATTGGAAGAAGTTGCTGAAGTTGATTTGCTTCAGAGTTATTGCTTGCTCATAAGCATCTATTGGCTTAAAGTATGCTTCTGGAAAAATCTCCAGAGGAGTCTCAATAACAGTACGATCGACTCCGTAGTACACTGCTAAAGGTATGTTGGCATTACTGTTAGTTTCCAATTGCTGGCGTATGTTATCAACAAGCGCTGGTAACTGACTCAGCTCGCTGCTTGCTTTTTTACTGCTTCCTGTGCGGACTGAGGTGAGAGACCATGTTACTTGCTGCCAATCAAGTTGAATTGTAATCTCCTTGTGTGTCTCTTGGTGTGTATTTGTAATGTCTTGGTCACTGAAAAGACGTTCAGTGCTTGAGGGGAATCGAATACTTGCTACAAAACCATACAAAAGAATGGCAAGACAATCGAGAATACTTGATTTTCCCACTCCGTTGATACCGATGAGTACGTTTGGCTCATCTGTTTGGAAATCTAGCGTCATGTCGCTGATTCCCCGAAATGAAGTCATTTTCAAGCGCTTGACTTTCATAGTTTGAATCAGGCTGATTGTAGAGGAATGATGCCTTGGTCGAAAATGCGGTTATCGGTGCCGATACCGCTAATGATTATTCTGTCTGGATACACATTAAATGCGGCAAAACTCAGCTGACTAGCAGAATGTGCCGTCCATTCTGAACTATCCACCGGGCGGAGTCCTGCACCTGCTCCACAGATGAGATAGGTAGTACCATTGATGGACTGAGTGCGCTCATAATGGTGGTCGTGACCGTTGATGTAAAGTTGCACTCCGTACTTTTTAAATAGCGGCGTCAAGGTTTGTATAAAGGGTTGATTGACCCCATATGCACCCGATGAATAAATCTGGTGATGACCAAACACAACTTTCCAAGGCGCATCGCTACTGCTGAGTTCTTTTTCTAACCATTTTAGTTGCGATTTCCAGTCAGCATTATCATTAGTATCTAAAGCAAAAAATTGTACGGGGTTGCGGCGAAATGTGTAGTAGCGTCGTCCCTGCATATTAAAGCCTGGATAGCGCACTTGGGGGTCACCATTATCGGTGCGGATGTCGTGGTTGCCTAGACAAGCTTGAAATTTTACTCCGCGCTGCAATAAAACTTGATACGGACGCTCAAAAACATCAACAATTTTCTCGATTTCACCGTTGTTATAAATATTGTCACCAGCAAGAATTGCCAAATCGAAGGGTTTTAGCGCGTGGTAACGAGCCATTGCCGCCGCCACAGCATACTGGCTTGTCGAGCCGGTGCCGGTATCAGCTACGGAGACAAAGCGCAGGAGAGGGGATTGTGATGAACTAACGGTTGTCGATTTGGAGCCTAAGTTGGAGGGAGAGGGTTTTAAAGCCTCTGCTGAGTTGATATCCTGACTCTGAGCGATTTGGCTGCGGAATTTTCTGACCAAAAAAGCTAAGCCGAAGCCACTGAGGCTACTTAAAATTAGAAAGTCACGGCGTTTAAGGGGCATGGATTACTTGATTAAGAGTTACGTAAGTTGGGCGCAAGTCGATTAAAGCAGAATAGCAAAGTGGTAGATTAGGGCTGTGAAGGCAGCATTCGGTAAAAATTTACCGTAATTGCACCTATTTGCACTGCCCTCAGGGGAAATTCGATGTCAGAAGATCAACCGAAACAGCCAAAAGCAGCCAAACCAGCATCCCAAACGCCGACGCCCACGGGGGCAAAAAGCCAATCGGGAAAAGCCCTCCAGCAAATTTGGGCTAGATTCCAACCCGTTCTGAAAGTGCAAAGCCTTAAAACTCTGCGTGGCACAATTCAGGTGCTGGAAGGGGTTGTCGAAAAACTGGAGGCAGAACCTACCGTACAGTTACCCTCAAGGACTCCTTCTCCTCCGGAAAAGGTGGTATTTCAACCTACTGAGGGGGTGACAACGCAGACAAAAGAAGTGACGACAGAAGCACCAGCACTGGCTACAGAGACGCCAGCCCTAGAGACAGCTGCGGACACGCCAACACCTGAGACACCGCCTGCTGAGGTGGTGCCTGTGCCAGCGACGCCGAGTCCTCTAGAGAGGTTCCGTCAGAGTTGGATGCGCTTTGTGATGTTGTGGAATGCGACGCTGGCGAGAATCCGCTCAATTCTGCCAGAAACAATCAATCAAAAGCTGTCTGATACGGCTTTGTCGGGAGCGATCGCAGGCGTTCTTCTCGTAGTACTCTGGACAACAGCCGCCCTGATACCTGGGAAGTCTCCTACTGACGTGGCGATTCCGACTTCACAAATCACCACTCCACCAGAATTAAAAGCGCCTGAAGCACCGGAACTCGTGGAAACTGCCACGCCGCCTCCCCCAGTGCTAACTCCAGAGCAAAACCTGATTGCGTCTATCCAAAATCGAGTCGCTGAAATTACCAGCCAATATGAAAATGGGCTGATTCAGTCGATTGAAGCTAACTTTCCAGGCAGCTTGCTAATCGTGAAGCTAGGAGATGCTTGGTACAATCTCCCTGTCTCCAAGCAGGACAAATTAGCTGCTGAAATGCTGCAACGTGCTAGAGAACTCGACTTCAGCAAGCTACAACTAGCCGATTCTCAAGGCAACCTGCTAGCGCGTAGCCCAGTCGTGGGAAACACGATAGTGATTGTGAAGCGGCGTCTACTAGCGGCGAGTTAGTTGTTGCGTCGGTGCCGCCAAATCCAGATAAAATACTTTTTTTGGTCATACCTTCGAGGCATCGAGGGTATTTTTGTTTTTTGTGCTTAACTACCGATTTCCCGCACGCACCGATTGCGCCGGATTTTTAAAGTCCAAACTTTGGGTTGGCAGCATCCAGGTAATCAGCAATCCCTGAAACGCACCCACTGCAACCAACGCCCATAAAAATCCTGTTTTCCTGATGACTCGTGGTAAAGCGTGCATAATAATTACCTTAGGTAGCGCCCTAGCACATTTACAATTTTTTAGACCACCAAGATAACTAGAGCGATCTTTTAGTGCCTCTACCTAAAGTAGTATATCCCAGTAACTACCTACGTGCTTAGACTAAATCTATAAACCAACTTCTGTTTCCGGGATAGTACTGATAATTAAGTAGTTAAAGTTGTAATTTTTACAATATTTTTTAGCTAAAACTTATGAATTATCGCTATTTTGGAAAGCAGCACGGTACATTTTGACGTTGTAATCTATACCTGTAATCGCGGTACCAACGACAACAGCATAAGCTCCCAGTTCCAAAGCGTGTTTAGCCTGCTGCGGTGAGGCAATGCCACCTTCACAAATCGCTGGAACGCCTATCTGCTCTACTATTTGGGCGAGAAGATCGAAGCCAGGAGGGACAAAATTTTTCGTTTGGGCAGTGTAACCATAGAGCGTAGTCCCTACAATATCAGCACCAGCGGCAGCAGCAGCGATCGCACTCTCTATCGTATCCACATCAGCCATCACCGGCTTGCCTAATTCATCGTGAATCCGGGTAATGAGTGTTTCTACCGTTTCCGCGCCTGGGCGATCGCGTAAAGTAGCATCAATAGCGATAATGTCCGCACCGGCTTGAGCGATCGCTTCCGCGTGTTCAAACTGCGGCGTAATATATACTTCGTACCCCGGTATCTGTTGTTTCCACAGCCCGATAATCGGGGAAGCTACCCGTTCCCGTACTGCCTGCACATGAGCAGGTGTATCAATTCTGACACCGACAGCTCCATTCAGGATAGCTGCTTGCGCGATCGCGGCAATCACCGACGGCTCATGTAGAGGCGAGTCAGTCGGAGCCTGACAAGATACAATCAGACCTTGACTCAGAGCGTTCAATCGTTGTGAATTTTGGTTCATGGTTCATCGTCAAATGCCATGAACATTGAACAACGAACTATGAGCTTTGAGCAATCAACTTTCAGCTAAGTGTGAGAAATTCATACCTTGGCAAGAGCCAATCTAAAATCTAAAATCGCTATTATGCATCGTCTAGCCGCTACTCCTGGGGGATGGAATCCTGACGCTGAAGGTGTCATTTTTATCGAGCAAACCCCTGCTCCCATCGTCCTTCTCACCGCAGCTGACACCGATATTCAAACTCTCGCCGCCGCCATATCCAAATTGCCAGAGGGATTTCCAGCGCTACGAGTCGTCAATCTCTTGCAGTTGCAGCAACAGCTCAGTATTGATACTTACGCTGAGGAAGTGCTAGAGCAGGCGCAGGTAATTATTCTACGGCTACTGGGAGGACGTTCCTACTGGTCTTACGGGTTAGAAGTGGTACGCGAGACAGTGCAACGAACTGGTGCAGCATTGATTGTCTTGCCAGGAGACGATCGCCCCGATCCTGATTTAATCAGTCATTCTACCGTTTCTCTATCAGTAGTTAACCAGTTGTGGCGCTACCTCATCGAAGGCGGAGGGGAAAATTTCGCCAATGCCCTAAAATTTATTGCAGATGTTTGTCTAGAAGGTAGCTACAATCCCCCAGCACCGCAAGAAGTTCCTCGCGTGGGGCTTTATCAATGGGAAATGGAGAATGAGGAAGGAAATACTGATTTTCTATTTCCAATTAAGAAAAACCTAACCCCCCAGCCCCCTTCCCTACGAGGGCAGGGGGAGAATGACTCCCCTTTCCGGCAAGGAGAGGGGTTGGGGGAGAGGTTAGCTAAGAAAAACCTAACCCCCCAGCCCCCTTCCCTACGAGGGCAGGGGGAGAATGACTCTCCTTTCCTTGCCACAGAGGGGTTGGGGGAGAGGTTAGAGGCGAAAGTTGGTATTTTGTTCTATCGCGCCCATTATTTAGCTGGAAATACGGCTGTAATTGATGCTCTTTGCCAAGCTTTAGCTGCACGCAAATTAGAACCTGTCCCTGTTTTTGTCTCTTCCCTGCGAGATCCGGATGTGCAAGCAGAAGTGTTGCAACTACTCCAACCCAAAGATGCAGAACCCATACAAGTTTTGCTCAGTACCACCAGCTTTGCGATTAGCTCATTACCAATCGCTAATGGTCAATTAGCGATTAGCAATGAGCCATTAGCACTCAGCACTTTAGATGTACCAGTGTTGCAGGTAATCCTCAGCGGTGGCACGGTGGAACAGTGGGAATCTGGGTTTCAGGGGCTATCGCCACGCGATATGGCGATGAATGTAGCGCTGCCAGAAGTGGATGGGCGGATTATTAGCCGTGCGGTTTCGTTTAAGGCGGTGCAAACTCGGAATCCTCAGTTGGAAACGGATGTGGTGATTTATGAGCCGGTACGCGATCGCATTGAGTTCGTCGCTGACTTAGCCTCTAATTGGGTAAAACTACGCCAAACTCCACCATCAAAGAGGCGAATTGCCCTGATTTTGGCTAATTATCCCAACCGAGATGGGCGTCTTGCCAATGGTGTTGGGTTGGATACGCCAGCAAGTTGTGTGGAAATACTCAAGGCGTTGCAGTTGGCTGGGTATCAGGTTGAAAATATTCCGGCAACTGGAGATGAATTGATTGGGCTTTTAACGGCTGGGGTGACGAACGATCCGGAGGGGCAATTGCGCCCAGTACGGCAATTTGTCTGTGAGGAAGAATATCAGCAGTATTTTGCGACGTTGCAAGTGGGAGTGCAGAAGGGAATAGGCGATCGCTGGAGTTCGGTTTTGGAGATGAACCGCCAAGACGCGATAGCGAAGCGGGGCGAAGCCCACGACACCAAGGAAGAGAGGGAAGAAGAGAGATTTTTTGCTGTTCCTGGTATTTTTCTGGGTAATGTTTTTGTGGGGATTCAACCAGCGCGGGGTTACGATATTGACCCTAGTTTGAATTATCACGCCCCGGATTTGGAACCGCCTCATCGTTATCTAGCTTTCTACTATTGGGTGCGACAACATTTTGAAGCTGATGCAATCGTTCATGTGGGGAAACATGGGAATTTGGAATGGTTGCCGGGTAAAAGTGTTGCCCTCTCTGAAAATTGTTATCCAGAGGTGGCGTTAGGGGCGTTGCCTCATCTTTATCCTTTTATTGTTAATGACCCTGGTGAAGGTTCGCAAGCCAAGCGTCGCGCCCAAGCGGTAATTATTGACCATTTAACGCCGCCGATGACTCGCGCTGAACTTTATGGTTCTTTGCAACAATTGGAAGGTTTAATTGATGAGTATTATGAAGCTCAGAGTTTAGATCCGTCGCGCCTGCCAGTAATAAGCGATCGCATCACTCAATTAATATTGCAAGAAAACTTACAGCAAGATTTAGGGTGGCAAGAGCAAGCAGACTCTTTAACTCAAAACTCAAAAGTAAGCATTCAAAACTCTCTTCTCTCCCATGCTGATGGGTATCTGTGCGAATTGAAAGAAGCTCAAATTCGAGATGGGTTGCACATTTTTGGGCAATGTCCGCAGGGGCGACAACTCAGGGATTTGATAGTGGCGATCGCTCGTCATCCCGGTACTCATCGTATCGGCTTAACTCGCGCTCTAGCCCAAGATTGGGGTTTAGATTTCGACCCCTTGACAGCCGATCCCGCTTTCCCCCTCCCTGTCGGCGGTGAGGGTTGGCGTGGGGTGACATCCTGCCGCACTGTCGGAGATGCAGTTGAGGCATTAGAACAACAAGCAGCTAACTTGGTGGAATATTTACTCATCGCCCCCCCCCCTGTCATTCCTTCTTGCCCCCTCCCCGTTAACGGGGAGGGCTGGGGTGGGGTAGACGTAGGCGATCTTACGCAAAGAGAAATGGAGTGGATACGCAACTCCCTCCTTCCTTCCCTGCAACAAACCACCCAAGAAATCGCCAATCTATTGCGAGGCTTAGATGGGCGCTTTGTCCCCAGCGGTGCCTCTGGCGCACCGACACGGGGACGCCCGGATGTTCTGCCTACGGGTCGCAATTTTTACTCAGTTGATATTCGGGCTATTCCCACAGAAACGGCTTGGCTGGTCGGACGCAAAGCAGCAGAAGCCTTAATTGAACGATATACGCAAGAAAATGGCGAGTATCCTAAAACACTAGGACTATCCGTATGGGGAACTTCCACCATGCGGACTGGCGGCGATGATTTGGCAGAAGCGCTGGCATTGTTGGGAGTGCAACCCGTGTGGGATAGTCCCTCGCGGCGGGTGGTAGATTTTGAAATTTTGCCAATATCTGTCTTAAATCGTCCCCGCGTCGATGTCACGCTGAGAATCTCTGGCTTTTTCCGCGATGCTTTTCCTAACTTAATCGATCTATTCGATCAAGCGGTGACAGCTGTAGCGGCGCTGGATGAACCGCCAGAACAAAACCCTTTAGCAGCGCAAGTTAAACAAGAAACCGAGTTATGGCAAGCATCTGGGTTAAATCAGGAACAGGCAGAAATGCGATCGCGCTATCGCATCTTTGGTTCTAAACCCGGTGCCTACGGTGCTGGATTGCAAGGCTTAATCGAAGCCCAAAACTGGACAGATGACCAAGATTTAGCCCGTGCCTACATCAACTGGAGTAGTTACGCCTACACTAGCACCGTAGATCCCCCCAATCCCCCCTTAAAAAGGGAGGCGCACGAAGACATTTCTTCTCCTCCCCTTAGCAAAGGAGGTTTAGGGGGAATCTCCGCCCCAGAAGCCTTTGAGCAGCGTCTACGCCAGATGCAAATCGTGTTGCACAATCAAGATAACCGAGAACACGACTTACTAGATTCAGATGATTACTATCAATTTCAAGGCGGTTTAACAGCAGCCGTAAGGGCGTTGAGTGGCAAAAATCCTCAAACTTATTTTGGGGATAATTCCCTTCCTGAAAACCCCAAAGTGCGGCAACTGCGCGAAGAAATTGCGCGAGTATATCGTTCCCGTGTCGTAAATCCAAAATGGATTGCCGGAGTCATGCGTCACGGTTACAAAGGTGCATTTGAAATGGCAGCAACCGTAGATTATCTCTTCGCCTACGATGCCACAGCAAATTGTGTGGAAGATTTCATGTATCAAGGAGTTGCAGAGGCGTACTTATTCGACCAATCTGTGCAAGATTTCATCCAGCAGAAGAATCCTTGGGCATTGCGAGATATGGCAGAACGGTTGCTAGAAGCCAATCAGCGGGGATTGTGGCAAAACGTCGATCGAGAAATGGTGGATAAGTTGAGAAACTTAGTTCACCAAGCCGAAGCCGTTATCGAATCTACAACACCAATTTAATAAAAAAAGCTGACGCTAAAGCCCCCCAATTGAGCGGGGGGTTGGGGAATCGTCTTTGAGTAATTAAACTTGAAATAATACAAGCGCGGGGATTGGCAATGTCAGAACCGATGACCTTAGCAGAATTAGCCGACGGGATAACAATTCCTCCCACACAAGATGAACTGCCCTACGATGATGGTGAGACGATGGAAAGCCAGCGCCATGTTTTGCAAATGCAGCTGCTGATCAACACTTTATTGCTGTTGTGGGCAGAGCGCCAGGATGTTTTCGTTGGTGGCAATATGTTTGTGTACTACAGCCTGGAACAAGTACGCAACAAAGACTTTAATGGGCCAGATGTATTTGTGGTGCTAGATGTACCGAGGCGAGAACGCAAGAGTTGGGTGATTTGGGAAGAAGGCAAAGGGCCAGATTTGGTAATTGAATTATTATCAGACAGCACCGCCCAGCAGGATAAAAATGAGAAGAAGCAAGTTTATCAAAATCGCTTGCGAGTCCCGAATTATTTCTGGTTCGACCCTTTTAGCGGTGAGTGGGCGGGTTTTGCCTTGCAAGATGGTATCTATGTAGAAATTCAACCCGATGCCCAAAATCGACTTATTAGCCAGCAGCTAGGATTAGCATTGGTACGCCGGGAGGGAATTTACCAGGGAATAACTGCCCGTTGGTTACGCTGGGAAACCCTAGAAGGTGACTTGTTGCCAACACCTGAAGAATTGGCACAACAGGAACGACAACGAGCAGATGAAGCTCAGCGGCAGGCAGTAGAGTTAGAGGCAAAACTAGCTCGTTATCGGGAACGGTTTGGAGAACTACCTGACTTGGAATGATTTGGTGACAAAAAGGCGATCGCTCTCCTACTCATCCAAAGCTATCATCGAATCGGCTCCTTCTCTGAAAGTCTCAAGCTACAGGAACATTTAGAAACGGATACACAACTAGAATGCTTGGCTATCTTTGAGAAAGATTTTTCGAGTATTTTGGTAATATCCTCAGCCGCTTGGGGTCGCCAGCAAAAGTAATCTTGCATCTGTTCGCATTGGAGATTTTGCAATAAATCTTTTTGCGCTTCTGTTTCCACGCCTTCCGCAACCAGTCTCAAATTGAGTACCTTTCCTAACGCTGCGATCGCTGTACTAATGGCTGCATTATTGGAGTCTTTTGTCAATTCTCGAACGAAGGATTTGTCCAATTTTTAGCAATAACTTCGTTAAGCTTCGCTAACGCATCCCTTAAACTATAAGAGGACAACCCTTAAGAAATTGCCATAGGTTTTGACCGATTTGACCTCTCTCGCTCAGTTGCAGTAGAGCCTCTCTGGCTTTGACGCATCGGGATTTCAATCCAAAACTCTGCTCCCTGTCCCGTTTCGGAAATGCACCGAAGCATTCCTGAATGCTTCTCTACTACAATTTGATAGCTAATTGATAGTCCCAGTCCCGTTCCTTGACCAACTGGCTTGGTAGTAAAAAATGGATCGAATAGCCGTTTTCTTACCTCTTGGGTCATGCCTAGTCCATTATCAGAAATTCGCACAGCGACACGGTCGGGGTGCAAAACTTGAGTGCTAATCCTAATCCTAGGGGATTGTTCGTGGTTCATGGTTGATTGTTCATTGCCATGAACGATGAAACATGAACCATGAACTGCTTCCAGAGCATCAATAGCATTGCTGATAATATTCATAAATACCTGATTCATCTGACCCGCATAACACTCAACTAAAGGCAAATTCCCGTATTCTTTAACCACCTCAATGGCGGGATGCTCCGGCTTAGCTTTCAATCGATTTTGCAAGATTAAAAGAGTGCTATCTATCCCCTCGTGAATATCAACTGCCTTCATGTCTGCCTCGTCGAGGCGAGAGAAATTCCGCAAAGAAAGGACAATTTGACGGATACGCTCAGTGCCAATTTTCATCGAAGATAGGATTTTATCTAAATCTGCAATAATAAAATCAATCTCAACAGTTTCGGTCTGTTCTTTGATCTCGGTAATTGGGTTAGGATAGTGTTTTTGGTAAAGCTGCACCAGTCTCAGCAAATTTTGCGTGTATTCGCTCACATAAACAAGGTTGCCGTGGATAAAGTTAACTGGGTTATTAATTTCATGAGCCACACCAGCAACCATTTGACCAAGGCTAGACATCTTTTCGGTTTGAATAAGCTGGGCTTGGGTTTGTTGCAAGTTTTGCAAAGCTTGCTGAAGTTCGGTTTCTGCCTGCTTGCGTTCGGAAATTTCAATTTCTAAGTTTTGGTTTAACGCAATCAGTTCAGCAGTCCGATCAATTACTTTTTGCTCTAAAAAATGGTAAGATTCTGCAAGTTTCTCTGCCATTTGGTTAAACTCGCAAGAAAGTTTTTCGATTTCATCTCCTGTCTGAATATTTAGGCGATAATCTAAATTGCCTGTACCAATTTTTGTGGCTCCCAATTGGAGTTTTTTTATAGATAAAATGACTGGGATTAATATTAAGTTCATTTGAACGCTAAAAATTAGAAGAATCAGACCTGTAGTGGCATATCCAATGATGTGGGTAGTCTGTTTGAATTTATTTGATTCTTGGCTTGCTAGGGTATACTGCTGCTGAACGCTACTAACCAGAGAATCTAAAGAGAAATCAATATCTTCTTTAAAAGAATTGATCGTTCTGAAATCCTGCTGAGTCTCTTTAAGGGTAGAAGGTGTATCGCGCAGCTCTGTGGCTAAGCGGACAAGAAAACTGTGGCGACGGCGAACAACTGTCAGTTCTGAATTTTCCGACATCAGACTTTCTAAGTCATCCAAGTTAATGATAAAATCAGACATCGCCTTGTGATATTTTGCCATGTCTGAGGGGTCGCGGTTGAGGATGAGATAGTTCCTCAGTGCGGCGATCTGATCTCTTAAAGAAACTTTTAGATTCAAGACTATACGGTCAGCTTGAGCGGCTCTTTCTCGGCTGGTTTCGGTAGATTTTTCCACTTGGTTGAGCCAGTATTCGCTCCCAACTGTGAGAGATAAAATTAGTCCTACTACGGCAATAGAAGAACCAATAAACTTAGTTAATATTTTCATTACATTCGGCTTTATTTCAACTTAAGACGCTCTTGGAGCTTTCTAATCGGTGTATAGTCTCGATCTTCTACCAGAGTATATCCAGCCGACTGAGAACCGCTAGGGTCTAGCAGTCCTTCTGGAGAATTGACAAATGCCTTCTTGAGGTCGATTATCAGGTGGGATGGAAGCTTACTAGAGACGACAATGGGCGAAAGAGGAATTGGGTCAGATTCCCAGATAATTTTGTATTTTGAAGGATCGATATTTCCCTCTTTTTGTTGCTGGAGATACGACCGTTTATCATCTGCGATCGCATCCACGTTTCCAGCTAATAAAGCTGCTTTTGCCTTGTCGTGGCTACCCGCATACTTGACTGTAGCAAAGTCGCGTTCGGGGTTAATACCAATGTCTTGAAAGTGAGCTAAAGGCACTAAATAACCCGAAGTCGAGGATTTACTCACAAAGGCAAATCGCTTACCTTTTAAATCTTTAAGAGTTTTGATACCACTGGCATTATTAACAACGATCGCGCTTGTGTACCAAGGTCGTCCAGTTGTTCTTTCAATCGGCGCAACAATTGGCTGAACTTGAGGATCTCGAAGATGTGCCTTCACATACGACAGGGGTCCCAGAAAAGCCATTTCCACCTTCCCTGTCACCAGTAAATCTATAGATGTGTCGTAGTCTTTTGTAATCTGGAATTTAACAGGTTTTCCTAATGTCTTGCTTAGATAGTCAGCTAGTGGCTGAAGTTGCTTTTCCTGTTCTGCTGAAACTTGCCACGGAATCACCGCCATATTTAGGGTTGTTAGTTCGTCCCCTGTATTGCTACTATCACTCGCTGGCTGAGGATCGGTGCTTGGTGAGGTGGCTCTGGTGTTTTCGCTTGGCTGAGTACAGGCTACACAACTGTACGTAACTGTCAAGGCTAGGATGAAGCAAGTCACTGCTCGTCTGTAGGAACGATTCCGTGTCCAAGATAGATGTTGTTGCATTTTGTTTAAGGTTATGTTTACCTTTTAAATTTTTGCTGCGTCTAGAGAATAATGCCACTTTCCAAAATCATGAAAACAAAACTTTTTGAAATATAATCTTTTCGCATCCTAAATTAAGTGGTACTATGAAAGATCAGGATTTAAATTTTTAGTTCGCTGATTTAGATTCATGCTTTCACTCAATCCTCATTCTTAAGAGGATTGTAGAAAATAAACACTGTGTTTTTACGGGTTTTTAAGCTTTTCTTTCTCAAACCCAAAAACCAGTTTTAAGCGATCGCTCATCTATCCACCCACAGCCGCTCCTAAAGCGGAGAATTAATGGGAAAATAACTTCAAAGCCCTGCTTTCCAAGGATTACAGCACTAACCAGGATTGCCTTGAAAATCCCTTCCGTCGTTTGTAATCGGGGCTAGCTGACTGACAAATCTTTCCGTGTAGGGAATGGTTGAGGTGCAGGAAACCCAACAGCAGCCAGTGTTCCGCCCTAGTTACTCAGTCCTGAGTCCTCAGCCCTGTTTTGGTCAATTGCCTTGCTTTAGACTTTGTTTCACCGGAATCTCCACAACGAACTCGGTTCCCTCTCCCGGTGCCGACACGCAACCTATCGACCCTCCATGTTTTTCTGTGACAATCTGATAGCTGATTGCCAATCCTAGCCCGGTGCCCTGACCGATTGGCTTGGTGGTGAAAAACGGGTCAAAAAGTCGTGCCTTGATGTTCTCACCGATGCCAGGACCGTTATCTGCAATTCGCACAACAATTTTGTTCGCGTTCAAAACTTCAGTGCAAATCTGGATTGTCGGTAATGGGGAATTGGGAATGGGGAATTGGCTATCAGAACTTTTTCCCCCAGAACCCATTAGCTTTTGACTTTTAGAGATTACCCCTTCCAGAGCATCTATGGCATTGCTCAAGATATTCATAAACACCTGATTGAGTTGTCCGGCATAACACTCTACTTCTGGGAGCGTGCCATATTTCCTAATTACTGTAATCCCTGGAGAATCTGGTTTAGCTTTCAGCCGATTCTGCAAGATTAACAGCGTGCTATCAATACCCTCGTGGATATCAACCGGCTTCATTTCTGCTTCATCCAGGCGGGAGAAGGTTCGCAGAGAGAGGACAATCTGGCGGATGCGGTCAGCGCCTAGCTTCATCGAAGCGACCATTCTAGGAAGGTCTTCGAGGACAAACTCAATGTCTAAAGCCTCAACTTCCTCTTGAATCTCTGGCGCAGGATTGGGATAGTATCGCTGGTAGACTTTCATTAGATTGAGCAGGTCTTGCGTATACTGCTCGGTGTGGATGAGATTGCCGTAGATAAAGTTAACGGGGTTATTAATTTCATGCGCCACCCCGGCGACCAGTTGACCCAAACTGGACATTTTTTCAGTCTGAATTAATTGGGATTGGGTCTTTTTGAGTTCGTGCAAAGTTTGCTGCAACTGTTGGGCTTTTTCTCGTTCCTTCGCTTCCGACTGGCGCAAGGCATCAAGAGCTTGCTTGCGATCGCTAATATCATTGTTAATTTCTAGTCTGGCGGACACCTGACCAAATTCATCTAATTGCAGCGTCCATCGGCTCGCTACGGTGATTTGAGTGCCATCACGCTTGGTGTGGATCAATTCGCCCTCCCAATTCCCTTCACGCAGGCATATCTCTAGAACTTCCTCTCTTGGTAGGGGAAAGGCAGTTTGCAAGAAGGTGTGGATGTACTGACCTAGTGTTTCTGCTTTTGTCCAACCATATAGCCGTTCAGCGCCCTGATTCCAATAGCTAATATTGTCATTCAAATCCCGAATGATAATCGCGTCACTGGCTAAGTCAAGCATCTCCATGTTCTGCCGCAAGGCTTTCTCCGCCTGCTTGCGTTCGGTGACATCTTCAATCGTACTGAGGATACCAATGACTTTCCCCATCGCATCATGAATGGGAACTTTGTTAATATCCACCCATAATTCTTCATCGTTTGGCTGAATCAATCGTTCGATGCGATGCAGTTCCGGGGTATCCGTTGCCATCACGCGACGGTCGTCTTTGCGGTATTTTTCTGCAATTTCTTGCGACCACAAATCATGGTCTGTCTTGCCGATAATGTTCTCTGGATTGCTAATTCCGGTGATTTGACAAGAAATCTTATTACAGCCTAAGTAGACGGAGTTTCTATCCTTCCAGAAGATATATTGGGGAATATTATCTAAAATCAGTTGCAGCAGTTCTGCGCCCTTGCGAATTTCCTCAGCGGCTTTGCGCTCGGTGATATCATTGCCAAATTGAATTACATCAACCAATCTGTCTTGCTCGTCAAACCGCTTCAGAACATTCCAATTGATAATCCGTTTTTCTCGATTCTGGATGGTCAAAACTGTTTCATAGTCGCTCACGCCTCCCTGCTTCAGCGCGGATAATAACTGCTCGACGCCGCTGTACTCGTCGTCAGCATAAAAGATTTCCCACCAGTTGCGTCTAATTAATTCTTCGGCGCGGTAGCCAGTCACCCGCTCAACAGCAGGATTGACAAATGTAATCGCCCCATCAAGCTTTAGCCCGACAACCAATGCTGGTGTAGTCTGAATAATAAATGATGTATAGTCGCGTTCTTTGTGAAGTTCATTCTCTGTCCGATAGCGATCGCTCATCTCCCCATAAATAAGCCTGTAAACCCACAAAACAATCATAAAATTTAGGAATACACCGCTTAAAAATGTAATCAGAGAGTCACGAGCCTGGTTTTTCGCTTGTTTGTACCGCTCCTTCAACAACTGCTTTTGATCATTTTCCAAGTCATTGACGAGCTGGCGGATATTATCCATCACCGCCTTGCCTTCATTCGTCTTCACCAACTGCTGTGCGGCTTCAAATCCTTGGTTTTCTCGTAATTCGATTGACTGCTTCAATTCAGCAAATTTACTTGCAATCAAAGACTCCAAGGTATCGATTTTCTGCTGTTGATTGAGGTTATTTTCAGTCAATCGCTTGAGAAACTCAACTTGTTGATTAATCGCTAGTGTTGCCCTGTAGTAGGGTTGTAGATAAGTCTTGTCTCCGGTGATCAGGTAGCCACGCTGTCCAGTTTCAGCGTCCTTGATTCGGGAAAACACATCATCAAGCTGATTAATGATCGTAAAGGTGTCGTCTACTGAGTTATTTGCTTGCACAAGTTGGGCGATACTCCGGTACGAAATCCCACCAATGGTAATCAGTAGGACGGTTGCCACTCCTAGCCCTCCTGCAACCTTGTAGAAGAATTTCCGATGCAAGTGCTTTGCTGAGCTGCCCTCAGTGGCTGCGTACACTAGATCAGCTTCATTTTTAGGCAAGATAGCTTTCATTATGGTGTGTTTCGATTGACTGAGGTTTAGGGTGAACGATAACAAGTAGCAACTTCCAGACTTAGAAAGCGAAGTTTGATTGTATTTCTCGCATCAGTGAAGAAAAGCCTGTAGTGTTCTCCAGATGAGCATCTTAGTTGGGCAAGGGCATCCACAAAAGACTCTGTAAATCTGATTCCATCCTTGTCTTAAAGGTATATTTACCTAATAAAGTTCATCCTTTAGACAGATGTTTTTTATTAATTTTATTTGCAAACACAAGTTGACCGATATCGGAAGAACGAGGCAAATGTTAAGCCTGTTTGCGATCTTGAGTCCAAAAAACTTTTAGAGCAGCGTCATCAAACTCTGTTGCGGCGCAATTTCAACTTAAAAAACGTCTAGACGGAAATCTTGGTTTCAGGGTTTCACACATCTTAAACGGGTCTGGAGCGCGATCGCCTTCTTTGGAGGCGGTGATGATTCAGCGACTCGCACCCGTTTTCGCTCGCAAGCGATCGCGCTTTACCAAGCCGATAGTGCATCCTGACTTTGCCACTGAGGAATTTACTGAAATTCTGAGAATTTAACTAAATGTAAATTTATAACATCAAAACTGCGAAAAATTGAAAAAATACTTCATATCATTTCTAAAAACAATTCGATAAGCTGAAAGAAGACAGAAAGTTGAGGACAATTATATGACCGCTTTTTCTAGCGCTGGATTAAAGCAACCAGCATGGCAAACAACCGTCACCTTGACGTTAGCTTTCTGGCTTAGCGGCAGTCTGCTTTTGGACTGGGTAATTATGCCCAGTTTGTTTGCAACAGGGATGATGACTCAACCTGGATTTGCAACAGCTGGCTATTCAATTTTCTGGATTTTTAATCGGATTGAATTATTATGTGCAGCCTTAGTGTTAACGGGGCTGTTGGTTCTTCACCGCACTCATACTACTTCCAAGCTGGGAGGGCAGAGAGTAATTTTCTTATCCCTGTTCCTGCTGACAATTGCCATTATTGATACATATTTCTTAACCCCACAAATGAGCGCGATGGGGCTACAGCTCAATCTTTTTGAACCCGCTGTTGGTATTCCTGCCGGGATGAATCAAATGCACGAGGGCTACTGGACATTAGAAGCGTTGAAGTTGATTGCTAGCGGTACGTTGTTGGGTTTGTGCTATCGCGATCGCGCTTAAACAGCAGTATTTCAATTGCAGCCCAGAATCCGTCAGACTTCAGTCTGCGGCTATACAAGAAATTAGCCCTGCTAGCGCGGGCTAATTTTTTAGCGTTATGGCAAATCGAGACGGGGCTTAAAAGTTTCGATTTGCCGCAGCTTTTCGTAGAGTTCCCGTTCTTGGGAAGTCACCGTTTTGGGAACCACAACCTGAATTTCGACTAACTGATCGCCGCGATCGCCTCTACCTGTCGGGTAGCCTTTCCCAGCAAGGCGCAGGCGCTTCCCGTGTCCGACACCGCTAGGAAGCGTCATTTTCACCAAACCATCCAAGGTAGGCACTTCCACGGCTCCCCCCAACACTGCCTCGCTGGGAGTGACTGGCAATTGGCAGAAAATATCCGAAGCTTCTACTTTAAAGAAGGGGTGGGGCGATACAGTAATTTTGAGGTATAAGTCGCCACCTTCAATGCCCTGACCCTTCAGCCGGATGCGTTGCTCGTTGACCATTCCGGGTGGCATATCCACTTCCAGCGATCGCCCATCTTCCAGACGAATCCGCTCTCGTCCTCCCTGATAAGCTTTTTCCAGGGGCATCGTCAGTCTGGCTTCGACATCGCGGCGACTAGGGCGCGAACTCACTGTGTAGGATGTTTTTGTGTTGCCAGGGCGGAAGGGATCGGATGAGGCAACCCTGGCGCTGGGACTGGGTGCCTCGGTGGCTACACGGGTTTCCCGACGCCCTAGCAGAGTATCGACAAAGCTGTTAAAGTCCGGGTAATCGTCGTATTTTAATTCCTGTGTGTCGTTGCGACCGTTGTTAGAGCGAGTCCCCCAGGCTTTACTCCCCTTCGTCCCTTTTGCGCCCTTAAACCCGCTCCGGTTCCAGAAACGGCTGAACTGATCGTATTGCGATCGCTTCCCAGGATCGGAAAGAACTTCGTAAGCCTCACCGATATCCTTGAACTTTTCTTCTGCTGTGTTGTCGCCAGGATTCAGATCGGGGTGATACTGCCGAGCTAGCCGCCGATAAACTTTCTTAATTTCGTCGCCGGAGGCATCTCTGGCAACGCCCAGCATCTGGTAGTAGTCCCGAAAATTTTGCATAGTTAATTAACGATTAGCTTTTAGCGATTAGCTGTTACCGATTAGCTGATTGAGCGCTAGATATTCACAGTTTTAGCAGACAAATACTCTACTATCCGTGCCAGACCGCTTCAATTGCTAACAGCTATAGCTAATTTACAGCCAATCATCATCATCATCCCAATCATCCTCAGGTTGAACGGTTCTCGAAGTCCGGCGGGGAGCCGTGTCGCTATCCCGACTATACCGCTGACCGCCTGTAGAGCCGCTATTGCGACGGTCATCGTCATAGCGATCG
Source organism: Coleofasciculus sp. H7-2 (assembly GCF_042747725.1). NCBI lineage: Bacteria > Bacillati > Cyanobacteriota > Cyanophyceae > Coleofasciculales > Coleofasciculaceae > Coleofasciculus > Coleofasciculus sp. H7-2. The sequence continues at coordinate 6,513 of NZ_JBHZGO010000002.1, read as the reverse complement.
CGCGAACGGCTACCCTCAGACCGCTCTTGATAGCGGCTACCCTCAGACCGCTCTTGATAGCGGCTACCCTCAGACCGCTCTTGATAGCGGCTACCCTCAGACCGATCTTGTGTCGAATTGCCAAACAAGGAATCGCCTTCGCCAGAAAACGTGCGACGGATCGATCCGAAAAAGTCGTCCTCGTCCTCCATTGATTCCAGCCGCACCTCTCGGTTTAGCTCGTAGAGAGCATCCTGAAGATCGCCTTGTGCCCGATCCACAGCCCGATCGTCGTCGCGGGCAATACTCTGGCGCATTTCCTGCACCAGGTTCTCAATGCGACGCCGCTGACCGGCAGCAAACTGCATTCCATAAGACAGCGCCACCTCTTTGAGTTGCCGTTCCGCACTGAAAGCAAGTGCTTCGGCGCGGTTGCGCTTTTCCACCCGTTCGCGCCGTTCCCGATCCGTTGAGGCATATTGCTCGGCATCCTGAATCATCCGGTTAACTTCCGCCTCGCTTAAAGTGGAAGCCCCTTGAACCGTGATACTCTGCTCTCGCCCCGTCGTCCGGTCTAAGGCTGTCACCTGTAAAATGCCGTTGGCATCAATATCAAAAGATACCTGAACTTGGGGCACTCCTCGCGGTGCTGGGGGAATGCCGGTGAGCTTAAACCGCCCTAGCGACTTGTTATCAGCCGCCATTTCCCGTTCCCCTTGGAGTACGTGAATTTCTACTAAAGTTTGGTTATTTTCAGCGGTGGAGAAGATATCCGATCGCCGCACGGGTATTGTCGTATTGCGGGGGATGAGTTTCTTCATCACGCCGCCAATTGTTTCCAGTCCTAGGGACAAAGGCGTGACATCCAACAACAGCACGTCTTTGACCTCACCGGCGAGGATTCCCGCTTGAATTGCGGCACCCACTGCCACCACTTCATCTGGGTTAACGTTCTCGTTCGGTTCCTTGTCAATTAAGCTGCGAACCAGCTGTTTCACCAAGGGGATGCGAGTAGAACCGCCCACTAACACCACTTCGTCAATCTTGGAGGGATTGAGACCAGAATCAACTAAAGCGCGTTTGACGGGTGCCTTCAATCGGCTCACCAAATCCCCACACAATCCTTCAAATTGCGCCCTCGTCAGCCTGGTTTCTAAGTGTACGGGGCCTTCTTCCGTGGCACTGAGAAAAGGTAAGTTAATATCCGTCACCGTGACGCCAGATAGCTCAATTTTGGCTTTTTCGGCGGCTTCCGTGAGGCGTTGTAAGGCTTGGCGATCGCGTCTGAGATCCACCCCTTCTTTTTCCAGAAACTGCTCTGCCAGCCAATCCACAATTTTTCGGTCAAAATCGTTACCGCCCAATTGCGTGTCGCCACTGGTGGCTTTCACTTCAAACACTCCATCCCCCACTTCCAGGATGGAAACATCAAATGTACCGCCGCCCAAGTCAAACACCAGAATCGTCTGAGTATCCTGGCGATCTAAACCATAAGCCAAAGATGCAGCCGTTGGCTCGTTGAGAATCCGCAATACCTCCAACCCGGCAATCCGCCCAGCATCTCGCGTCGCTTGCCGTTGGGAATCATTGAAATAAGCTGGAACTGTAATCACCGCCCCCGTCACCGGCACTCCCAGATAACGACTCGCCTCATCTGCCAACTTTTGCAGCACCATTGCCGAGATTTCTTCTGGAGCAAATTCCCGCTTCAGTCTGGGGCACTTGACTTTAATATTGCCCTCGTCATCTTTGCGAATCGTGTAGGGAACTTGCTTCGAGGTGGGGCTGAGTTCGGCATACTTGCGTCCGATGAACCGTTTTACCGCATAAAACGTATTTTGTGGGTTCAGAACGGCTTGCCGCCGTGCCATTTGTCCAACTAGGCGTTCCCCGTCTTTGCTGAAGCCTACCACGGAGGGAGTAGTCCTCATGCCTTCCGCATTGGCAATGACAACGGGCTTGCCGCCTTCCATGACAGCTACGACTGAGTTGGTTGTTCCGAGGTCAATGCCGACTACCTTGCCCATGCGATTCGTGTTCTCCTTACCTAACTTAATATACTGAGAACAATTTGCTGGATTTATTCTATCTTGCTGTCAGGAATGCACAATCTCAGGCAAGAGAGAAACTCAATGATATATCGACTCTTTATTATTTTTGCGGCGAATCATCGCTTCTTGTACCGCTTTGCTGCCTCAGTGGCAGGATGCTTGCTATCGATTGGCTGTTCGGCAACGCTAGCACCCCAAACCACCCATACGAGCCTGCTTGTTCAGCCCTTAGCTGCCACAACAGCAGCTGCCAAGAGTAATTCCTTGTCGGAGGCAATTAACCAAGCTAACAGCGCTGCTACCCAGGCTCAAGTGGCTAAATCGGCGGCGGACTGGGATGAAGTTGCCCAAACATGGATGAGCGCGATCGCATCCCTGCAAGCCGTGCCACCCGATAGTCCCCAACGAGTCTATGCTCAGAAGAAAATTATCGAGTATATGGCTTTTTTGGAGGTAGCCCAAAAAAGAGCTGCTGCAACCAGCTTTCAGTTAAAATATCCCACCTTTAACAACCAGTTGCTTGATAATCAGCTAGTTCTTTATCTGTCCTACGTAGCTGCCGTTGGCCCACCAGATATCTTAATTGTAGGCAGTTCCCGCTCTTTGCAGGGAGTCGATCCCAGACAGATGCAGCAAGCCTTAGCTGGTAAAGGCTTTGGGGGATTGAAAATCTTTAACTTCGGGGTGAATGGCGCGACTGCCCAAGTGATTGATTTGTTGCTCCGGAAAATCTTAACCGAAGATCAATTGCCGAAACTTATTGTGTGGGCGGATGGAGTGCGAGCCTTTAACAGCGGGCGCGTGGATCGGACTTATAACCTGATTTTGGCTTCTCCGGGCTACAAGCGCTTATCAAGGGGCGATCGCCTCTTCAGCGGCATTGCACCCTCTAATCGTCCGGATGCACTAGAAACAGCAACCCCACCTCCCAACCCCGACTGGGTTGCCGATACCAACCTAGGCGAAACTCCCAAGGACGAAAGCCAATTTAATGGCACCCTTTTGAATCCTCAGCCGTCCAGGGAGACAATAATGGCTCAAAATACTGTAGGAGACTTGACTCCCGACTACTCGGCAGCGGCAATCGACGCCAATGGATTTCTCCCCATAAATATCCGATTTAATCCTGCCATTTACTATCGACAAAAGCCGCGAGTTGCAGGCGCTTATGACAGTGATTACAGTGCCTTACAACTTGGAGGTAAGCAGGAGGTGGCGTTAAATAATTTGATGCTCTTTGTTAAGCAGCGTCGGATTCCCGTATTTTTTGTCAACCTGCCTTTAAGTGGAGATTACTTAGATCGAACTCGCCTCAGAGCTGAGCAACAATTTAGACCTTATATGACCCGCCAATCTAGTGCTAAAGGATTCATTTTTCTCGACTTATCCAGACAGTGGACAAACCAAAATGGCTACTTTGCCGACCCCAGCCATCTGAATCGCTATGGCGCTGCTGTCATCGCTCGCCAAATCGCTGCCGATACTAGAATTCCCTGGCCTCGCTAGACAAAATATTGTCTGCCCTATCGAATGCTGGAGCTAAACAAACAAAGCCTGAAAGACGGGCGATTACTATCTATTTATTTTGTCTTTGTTGTAATTGGTAAGATTGCGCCCTTGGCGATTGAACTTGTTCTCTCTCTAATCCCCTAAAACTCCTCCTTCTCATCCAAATCTAAATAAGTATTAGGATTAAACTCCTGTTGTATCGTCACTTCATGCTCATAAAAAGCTTGAGAATTTGGAGGATAACAGAGAATAAATCTGGTCTGTTTAATCAGGACTCGCCGCACATCACCACATCTGAGAGCAACCACAGGGGGATTGAACCCGAAAAAACGCTATATATATAAACTTTGCGTAAGTCCTGACGATGTAAAAACAGCCGTTGATGGTTTGGTTGGAGGTAGTACTGTCAACTACCCAAGTCACGGAGGAGCCGAATGGGAGGTGAAAGTCTCACGTCCGGTTTTGTAGGCGAGGCTTTGTAGGTGACTCCCTGACCTTAGCCAGCAGAGGATTTTAGCAACGCCCTAATTTTCAAAATAATTTAGAAGTTTTTGCCCTAGCGATCGCCTTCTGTTTGATGAGATCGGGAAAGTTCCATTACCCTAGAAGAGGCTTTCCCATCCAGTCCGAAAGGTCGCTAGCGATCGCTCTACCCCCGATTCCTGAAATGGTGGAACAACTTAAACCCCGCTATTCTGTTGCTTGGATTAGTAAAATCGCTGAAGTGCCCCAAGCCGAGTGGGACGCCCTGGCTCTGCCGTTGAAAATGCCTTTCCTAGAATGGGATTGGCTCAACAATATGGAAACTTCAGACAGCGTCGGCGCTAAGGCGGGTTGGCTACCCACTCACCTGACTGTATGGCGAGACAGGCACCTCATTGCGGCTGCACCGCTCTATCTGAAAGGGCATAGTTATGGTGAATTTGTATTTGACCATCAGTGGGCAGATTTGGCTCAACGCTTAGGGGTGCAATACTATCCAAAATTGCTGGGAATGTCTCCGATGACGCCAGCGGAAGGCTATCGCTTCTTAATTGCACCCGGTGAAGATGAGGATGAGCTAACTGAGCTAATGGTGGAGGCGATTGACCATTTTTGCCAAAAGAACCGGATTAGCGGCTGTCATTTTCTCTATGTAGACCCCCAATGGCGACCGATTCTGGAACGGCACGGTTTTACGCCGTGGCTGCACCATAGTTTCATTTGGCAAAACACGGGCTTTAATACTTTTGATGATTACCTGGGCGCGTTTAACGCCAATCAGCGCCGCAACATCAAACGGGAACGCAAAGCGGTAGAGAAAGCTGGTTTGCAAATCAGAACCCTCACGGGTGATGAGATTCCTCAGCCGCTGTTTTCGTTAATGTATGACTTTTACGCCGATACGTGCGACAAGTTTGGCTGGTGGGGAAGTAAGTATTTAACTCGGCGATTTTTTGAACAGCTGCATCCCCAGTATCGTCATCGAGTGTTATTTGTTGCAGCCTACGACGAGCAGGATGACCGGCAGCCTATTGGAATGTCTTTTTGCCTCACCAAGGGCGATCAACTGTATGGGCGCTACTGGGGAAGCTACCAGGACATTGACTGTCTGCATTTTAATGCCTGCTACTACACGCCGATTGAGTGGGCGATCGCACATGGCATCCAAAGCTTCGACCCCGGTGCTGGTGGGCGTCATAAAAAACGTCGCGGTTTCCCAGCAACTTCCAACTACAGTATGCATCGATTCTATAATCCGCGTTTGGGTCAAGTTCTGCGGACTCACATCCATCAAATCAATGAAATGGAGCAACTGGAAATTGATGCGATTAACCAAGAGTTACCATTTGCTCAGCGCGATACCCAGAAGCCAATAATTTTTGAGTGAACTGACATCTTGCATTTAATATTAAACACGCGAAATACCCATGTAACATTAAGGATTCCCGTCTGGGTGTTACTCTGAAAATATAGCAATCCTAAATCATTTGTGAAACTTAGGCTTCTCTCTTCTCTTCTCTTGGCGCTATGCAGTGTCTTTGCGGTTCGTTAAAAAATTCTTCTCTCACAACTCAAATAGGATTACTGTAGCAGGTCTTCCGACTATTTCAAGCTTCTGTAGTGTGCGGGTTGAACCGCAACAATTATGTCAGTTTGAGGACTGAACGATGACACAAGTCAACTTACCCCAAGCCATTGCCGTCAATATCCCACCTACACTAACACTTACAGTCACCCACGAGCAGTTCGTTCAGTTGGCGATCGCTAACCGAGACTTACAATTAGAACGCACTGCTACAGGAGAGTTGATTGTTATGCCACCAACAGGAGGCGAGACAGGGAACAGAAATCTGGATATGGAGGGACAACTCTGGTTGTGGAACCGTCAGACTAGACTCGGTAAGGCGTTCAACTCTTCAACTGGTTTTCATCTCCCCAATGGCGCATATCGCTCTCCGGATGCAGCTTGGGTACGTCAAGACAGATGGGATACCCTTACCCCAGAACAACGAAAAAGCTTTGTTCCTCTTTGTCCTGACTTCGTGGTGGAACTACGTTCTGAAAGTGACAACATGAAACCCCTGCGAACCAAGATGAGGGAATACATGGAAAACGGGGCTTCTTTAGGTTGGTTGATTGACCGGAAAAACAAGAAAGTTGAGATTTATCGGCAAGGTCGGGATGTGGAAGTGCTGAATAATCCTGTAACTTTGTCAGGGGAAAATATTTTACCTGGGTTTATCTTGGATTTAACTGAAGTATGGAGTTGATTAAGGAATTCAGTAGCCCAACCTTTTCTAACTCCTTCTTGAAGATAGTAACTTTTCAGCAAAAACAGCCTTATTTACTACACCATACTCACCCCAGGGCTATTTCATTCTAAAGATTGACTTCAAGTGGTTCAAGCTGAACCCACAACGACGCTGAGCTTGAGCCATGTTGTCAAAGCCTAAATCACGATACAGGTTGAGAGCTAGATTGCGGGCGACTG
>NZ_JBHZGO010000001.1:0-69290 GCF_042747725.1 Coleofasciculus sp. H7-2 | reverse complement strand
CCTTTTTTAAGGCTGAGTGTAGTTTCTTTAGTTGCTCTGCATTGAGATGATTCTTCGCTGGCATTTCTGCACTCATTTGACTTAATTAAGCTTTCCATTATACCCTATTTAAATGCATAACAGCTTACCCTAAAACAACAGGGGAAATTCCCAGAAGCGATCGTCGCTTACCAAAAAGCCGTCCAACTTGACCCTAGCAATACTTCTGCTAACAAAAGTCTATCTGAGGTACTGAGGGAATACAAGCAATTGCAAGACGCGATCGCCGCTAATCCAACAATTAAACTCAACCCTAACAACGCATCTGCTTACAACGATTTAGGTATTAAACTGTCTAACCAAGAGCAAGGGTTCGCGGCAATTGCCGCTTACCAGAGAGCCATCCAACTTGACCCTAATTATGCTTATGCTTACAACAATCTAGGCATAGAGCTGATGGAACTAGAGCAATATAGAGCAGCGATCGCAGCTTACCAAAAAGCCATTCAACTCGCGCCTAAATTTACCAAGACTTATAGAAATTTAGGAAATGCGCTTATTCACCAGAAGAATTTCGACGAGGCGCTTGTCGCTTATCGCAAAGTTATCCAACTCGCGCCCAAAAATGCGATTGGTTACAACAATTTGGGTAGGGTGCTAAATAACCAGGGTAAATTTTCAGAGGCACTGACAGCTTATCGACAAGCCATCCAACTCGACCCTAAGAATGCCTATATTTACAATAATTTAGGTAATACGCTACAGCAGCAAGGAAAGTTAGAAGCAGCGATTGGGCAGTTTAAGCAAGCGATCGCATTAGAACCAAGCGATACATGGTTACAAAATAATCTTAAAGAAGCGCAGCGGCTATTGGCGTGGCGGCAAAATCCGCAACTGCTTTTGCTTCCAGAACACTTGCCTAGTCAAAAACAAGATCCTTTAGTTTCCCTGAAACGCTCTGTCGTGCGAATTATTCACAAAAGTCCTGCTGGTATTGCTTGGGGCACGGGATGGGTGGTAAAGCGACAGGGTGATAAAGCTTGGATTGTGACTAATCGCCATGTGGTAACAGATAAATACATCCCTTACCGCACTGGGGAAATTGAGGTTGAGTTTTATAGTCAACCACTCTCTAGCCAATTTCGCCGTCGGGAAAGCGCCCAAATTGCCAAAACTACCGCAGCGCGTGACTCCTTAGATTTAGCAGTGCTGGAGGTCAGTAATGTACCCAAGGATATTCAACCGTTGCCGATGTCGAAAGCCTCCATTTCCCCTGGCACACCTATCTGCGTCATCGGACACCCTGGCACAGGCAGTCACTGGACAGTAGCTAAAGGAAAAGTTAGTGGTAAGGATGAACGGGGGTTAGGGATAACAGTTGCAATAGCCCCTGGCAATTCTGGTAGTCCCTTATTAAACCAGCACAATTACGTTGTAGGGGTTGTAGTTGAAGGCTTGATGGATGGGAAGAGTGGCAATATAGAAACGGCTAGTTCCGGTTATGCCGAACGCATGGATTTAGTGATGAAACAGTTGCAAAACTGGGGCATTTGATGCGGGTGGTTGACAAGATGAAGATACGATAGCTAGATCACAAAAGAGCGATCGCCGCCAAGCGTATTCTGCTTTTAGCTGCTACTCGCTCTACTTTTACTGCAACCGATCTAAATCAATCCCCATCTCTTGCAATTTTTGCAACAAACGTTCTCTCTGTTGACGTTCCGTTTGTACCAGGGTTTCCGCCTCAATTGCTCGTTGACGTTCCACTTCTGCTCGTTGGCGTTCCACTTCTGCAAGTGCTTCCGCCTCAATTGCTCGTTGACGTTCCGCTTCTGCCAGTGCTTCCGCCTCAATCGCCCGTTGGCGTTGTTGTTCCTCTGCTTCCTTCGGTGCGAGAATCAATTCCCCATCAGCTGTAAACCACCGTAACCACAGACGATTGAGATTTTTATAGCTACCTTGCCACAAACCTAAAGTTAGCTCTAACTCCGGAATCAACAAACGCCCCTCGGTCATTTCTACAGGTTCGTAATGTCCGCCGCTAAGGCGAAATACTTGAACTTCATCTGTGTAGCGACTAAAAACTATATAGTAAGGAACCCGCAAAAGCTGTTCGTAGACTTCCCACTTTCTAGGAGGTTTCCCTATCTCAAATTCATTCTCGCCTAAATCTTCTGCTTCTGTGCCAGGAGACAGTAACTCAACTACGACAAACGGGTTTACCTTTTCTTGCCAGCAAACATAACTTAAACGCAAATCGTGTCCCTCATATAATCGGGACACCCCCACAGCGGCAAACCAATCCGGGCGTTTATACCAAAGTGGATGAGTAAGATCATAATAGAGGTTGAGGTCACAGCCAATAAATACTAGCTCGGCATCCCAGTTAGCAGGTCGAAACGTTAATTCTAGTATTTGCGACTGGTGCAGGTGAAATTCGTCTGGCAAACCCGGTTCCCCTACCTCTTCACTGGGAAGATCGTACATCGTTGGCAAGGTCTTGCGAGGGGAAAGGGGCGGATCTGATTGGGGTGGCAGGTGAGTTGGGATAGTCATACCAATTTTAGATTTTTGATTTGGATTTTGGATTAAAGCTAACGCTCCCCACCTCTGCCAAGCAAGCTTTAAGATGAAGAAGTATTAACAACGCGCTTTGTTCATGGACTGGAAAGAAATATCCGGTAATTGGGTGTTAATTCCCCAGCATCCCGTTGGGGTTGTGCATTTCCTGGGGGGTGCATTTGTGGCGGCTGCACCCCATCTGACTTATCGCTGGTTATTAGAACAACTGGGGAATCAAGGGTATGCGGTGATTGCGACGCCGTTTGTGAATACGCTCGATCATAGCGCGATCGCTGGCAACGTTCTCCTGAGCTTCAATAGCGCCTTAGAACAATTGCGGACAAAATCACTATTGCGGCGGCGATATCTCCCAATCTACGGACTTGGACACAGCATGGGTTGCAAACTGCATTTGCTCATCGGTAGTCTTTTTTCGGTCGAACGTGCTGGGAATATCCTGATTTCCTTTAACAACTACGCCGCAAGCGACGCCATCCCATTTGTGCAGCAGTTTAATTTCAGCCCAGCTTTTAATGTCGAGTTTACACCTTCGCCGATAGAAACTAACAAGCTGATCGCTGATAAATACAGTGTCCCGCGCAATTTACTGATTAAATTTTCTAACGATACGCTTGACCAATCAACTGGCTTATCTGAGTTGTTGCAAAAGCGCTTTTCGGGGATGGTAGCGATGCAAATGCTACCAGGAAGTCATATTACACCTCTTGGTCAAGATGTCAATTGGCAAGCGGGGAAGGACTTCACACCGTTTGATGCTGTTGGTCAATGGGTGAAGCAAGAAATCTTATACAAAGAGTTGAATTTGTTGAAACGAGAAATTGGACGCTGGCTACAGCCTTTCTCTCCTGCTTAACAATTACTTGAAAATTTAGTAGTAGCAGTGGTAAAACTGCCGCGTGTAGACCGAATAAGGCAAGAAAGAAACATCCTGCTATAGCAGTCCTAAATGATTCCTAAAGGCAAGCTCCCCGACTTCTCAGATAAGCCGGGAAGCTGACACCGCTGGCATTTCATAACTCAAATGGGATTGCTCTAGAAAAGCACAATCTATGATTGTGCTTTTCTTTCTTGAGCGTCAACTAGCTACGAAAGTCCTACTAATTTTATCGTTTATTTCAGCAAGGCAAAGGCATCCGCTCATAATCAAAGTAGGAAGTTAAATTATCTCCTGACTCAAGAATAAATTTAACTTGACGGTCTGGAGAAACATAAAACCACCAAGTATGTTGATAATCTGCTGCCCGTCCTTCCCAGTTACAAAAAAAAATTACGTTTTTTCCTCCCAGAAGTAAGTCAACGGAGGAATTGTTTTTTTGGGGAGAGATTATGTTCTTTAATTTTTGAACTAAAGTGAACGAATCATTCTGTTGTTTAGCAGCTTCGCCTTCAAAGGTAATAGTGAGAAGCTTTACCTTAAATGAAGACGGGAAAGTTGGCGTACCGCTTGGATACTCTTGTAAAGGTAAAATCTTTTCCGAACTAGGGTAATCGGGCCATAATTGAACACACCCATTCTCATTGTGATAAATTCGTGGCGGAGATGGAAGTGAATTTGCTACTTTTTTAGCTAATTTAATTGCTTCAGTACGACTAAGTTCTGGCTGCATAAAAAAATTTGAGGAGGTAGAACTTAATCTACCTCCTCAGTGTCTACTTTTCCGAATGAATTACTTCATATTGACGGGAACTTTCAAACCTTCTGCTGAGAGTCTGCCATCTGGCTGAATAGATTCACCTTCGATGAAGGAACGCAACATCCAAGCCATTTGCTCATGCTGTTCCATCAAGCCGGTGAGGAAATCAGCGGTACCTTGATCGTGGAAGTCATCACCGCACTGATCGATGTGTTCGCGCAGATTGCGGATAACCTGCTCGTGATCGGACACGAGGTTTTCTACCATGTGAAAAGCATTGGGAAGACTACCCGGATCTTCTTTGATAGAAGCGTACTTCAGGAAGCCTTCCGCAGTTCCTACGGGATAACCACCTAAGGCGCGAACTCGCTCAGCGATCGCATCAATGCTTTCCGTCAAAGCGGTATAGTGTTCTTCCCATAGTTGGTGCAGGGAGCGGAACTGAGGACCGACGACATCCCAGTGGTACTTTTTGGTTTTGATCAATAGCAGGTAGGCATCCGACAGATCCTTATTTAATAAATCGGTCACGCCTTGACGCTGCTCTTCTGTTAAACCTATGTTTAAAGGACGCATAATTGTTGTGTTTTCCAGCGATACTCACTCTTACCAGTGCAACAAATCTATACAGGGGATTCATCAGCCAAAGGGGAGATTAGTCGAGCGCTTGATATTGCGTGGGTTTGAGCGTAGTCAGCTCAAGAGGCTCAGGCTTTGGATATAGCACTGACTTTGGCACGGTGTAGAAGTTTCTCTCCTTGGCGGTAGCCGAGATTACGGACTTTCACGGTTTCTCCAGGTTGAGCAGTTCCGGCGATGAGTTGATGGAACTGCGGATCGTAAGGGAGTTCTGCACCGACAGATGCGATCGCTTCTACTCCCCATTGAGAAAGCAGCTGTTGCACGGGACGGACTAATGGCAGCAATTTCACCGCTTCCATCTGGGGATTCTCCTGAGCTGCGGCGGCGGCGGTAGGCCAATACAATAAAAAAGATTCTAAAACTTGCAGACTCGACATCTGGAATTCTTGCATTAAAGTCTCTCGCTGCTGTTCTAAGAGCGATCGCAGCCGCTGATACTCTTGCTGTAAAGATGCCAACTCATGCTCCCGATTTGTCTGTTCTAAGAGCGCTGGAATCCTATCCCCAAAGCTCGTCAGTAACTCGCTTGCTGACACTTTCAACGCTTTGGAGAGCTTGATTAGGGTTTCTACTCGCATCTGCGAAACTTGTCCCAGCCGCAGTCGCTTTACTTGTCGTTCTGAAACTCCAGCTTGCCGACTCAAGGCTTTATAACTGGAAATCCCCACCAGTTGCATAAGTTGCTGCAACTGGTGGGCGAAATCTTGCTGCACAGAATCTGGTTTGTTTACCACGTTTGCTTTTTTAGTTAACCCCCGCAGGTGCCCTTTAATTGTTGTAGGACTCGCCGCACATCACCACATTTGAGGGCAACCACAAGGGGATTGAACCGACAAGAACGCTATATGTATAAGCTTTGCGTAAGTCCTGTGTTGAAAGCTCTTAGGGGCATACAACTAGCTGTGCGCCCCTGCTGTCAGCCTTAGTGTTTGCTGACAACTGCTTGTCTTGTGCCAACAGAGGTTAGCGTTCCAGTTTGCAGATGCGCTTCTAAGAACCACAACCGCTTATCAATCGTGCGAGACACTTCTGTGTAAAGGTCTGCGGTATCGGCATCGCCTAAGTCGGCTGAAGCATCAATATTTTGGCGCAGCGACTTGGCATAAGGTGCAAACCGTTCCGCCAAAGCGATAATATGGTCTTTGCCGTCGATGATATCAACCGGATACTCTGGCAATATAGACGCAGCCACCGCCATCCGAGCCGTTCCCATTGCCAATCCCCCTAGAGCGGTGACTCTTTCGGCAAACAGATCGGTGAATTCTTCCAACTCAGTGGCGATTTCATCAAAAAGTTGGTGTAACTGGTAGAAGTCCATCCCTTTGACATTCCAGTGCGCTTGCTTTACCTGCGTTTTTAGGTCAAGGGTGGTTGCTACAGTTTGGTTGAGAAGCTCAATTACTTTAGAGCGAGTTTCTGCGGCGATGTCAATGCTAGTCGGGTAGAGACGTTGATGATGATTGATACTACTCATTATGCCTTGATCCTTTTAGATGGAAGTGTATAGAAAAGCACGCAGACGGCTTTCGTAGCTTATCTTTGCACGCCGAGGACAATACTGACCGCGATCGCGGATACTGATTCGCGGCACCCACTAAAATGTGGAGCTGAAAAGCTTCAACCAGCCTTGGTTTTGATGCTCAAGCTAAATGCATTCTGAGAACAGAGCGCGGGGCGCGGCGAATGCGGCAAAAAATCGTTTCCTGACCTAGGCGCTGACAAGCTTCAAATCGATGACAGCCGGAGAAACCATAGTATTCTCCATCTACTTCCAGCACGTCGATAGGTTCTTGCTGACCCATTTGTTGAATGGATTCCATCAAAGCCGCTACTTTGGCTTGGTCAGTTTGTCGCGGCAGAGGACGATGAATCTTTCGCAGGGGTATCTCTTGCACCCTTACCATAGGACGAGTGGCTGTCTCCATCTGTTGTTCCTTTCTAAATCATACTCATAATGACTTCATTTTGGCAACTAGGCATTTTAAATTAAGCTGAAGATTGTGGTTCATCCCCGATCCATTCGTCCGGGAGTCAATCACAATAGATGGAACAACTAGCTGCGTAGTTTGAAACTGAATATAAAGTCAGCTTTGAAAAAAAATCTTCTATCCTCAGATAGTCCATGCAAAAAAAGGGATGCACCTTGAGGCAGATTTTGGTAAAAACCAAACCGCAAAGTCGGAAATTCACTCGTCCAGGTGCGACGGGAAAACGGTTAAGCCACTGGTCTGGCACCATTTTGACGGTGTTTGGGCTGATTGGACTCACAGCGGCGTCTGGACCGGCACCCAGTGGCAAAGATGTGGAACTGAAAGTGGGGGTTGTGCAGCGATTTGGTGACGAACCCGACCAAATGACGTTGCAGGCAACATCGGGCGATCGCTTGATGGTGCGCTTTGATACGGGCGGTCGCCAACAAACCCTACAAACCACCAGTGCCAAGCTAGAAGTGACCATGCAACCCCTACCAGCACCGGCGTTAGAGGAACGGCTTGTCCTGGGCATTTACCGGAGCTTTGAGACGGCTGAAGACAGTGCTAAAGCGTGGCAAGCCAAGGGAATTGAGGTTGAGGTGGCGCAGCCGGAACGCTGGCAGGTGTGGGCAAAACGCGATGTTTACAAAACGCCTTTAGTGCGACGCTGGCTGTTGCAGAACCTCCAAGCTCAAGGCGATCGCGCTGCGTTTTTGGAGACGGAAATTTTGCAGAAAGTGCCAAAAGCGTCCCTCGTGGTGAATGGTTTTCGGTACGATCGCGACCAGATAGAGATTATCCCTGGCAAAAACCCGATCCAGGTAACAAAAGGCAAAAATGGGAAAAATAGCTTTCTCTACGCTGGTTCATTGCGGCTGCAACCGAACGCCTACGGCACTTACACTCTGGTAAATCAGGTACCCGTAGAAACTTATCTGCGGGGCGTCGTACCGCACGAACTGGATGGCGGTGCCCCCTATGCGGCAGCTGAGGCACAGGCAATCATTGCTCGGACTTATGCGCTGCGAAACTTGCGGCGGTTTATCGTGGATGGGTACGAACTGTGTGCGGACACCCACTGCCAAGTTTACAAGGGTCTCACCGGCACCGTACCGACGACAGACAAAGCGATCGCGGCGACCAAAGGTCAAGTGCTAACTTACCAGAATGAACTGGTGGATGCCCTTTATTCGAGTACCAGCGGTGGCATCAGTGCGCCCTTTAATGATGTCTGGAATGGCCCAGATCGCCCGTATCTCCAAGCCGTGCTGGATTCATCTGGGACAATTTGGAACCTGTCGCAGTTTTCTTTGGCTCAAGAACAAAACTTTCAGCGGTTCATCAGCCTCAAACAAGGATTTCACGAAACCGGCGGCAATTGGTTTCGCTGGAGTAAAGCCAGCAGTATCGCCCAGATTAACCAGGATTTGCAGCTTTATCTGAAGCGGACGAAGACTCCCCATACCAGCTTTAAAACAATTAAGCAATTGCGGGTGGTAGAGCGATCGCCCTCCGGACGGATTATCCGACTGGCAGTACAAACCGACACCGGCGCGGTTGAAATCCGCAAAGATGATGTCCGCAGTGCCTTCCGGGCACCCCGCAGCACGCTTTTCTACCTACAGCCTATCTACGGCGCAGACAAAACCCTAAAAGGTTATGCCTTTATTGGGGGCGGATTGGGGCATGGCGTTGGCATGAGTCAAACTGGCGCATTTAATTTAGCTAAAGTGGGTTGGTCAAGTCAGCAGATTCTCAACTTCTACTATCCCGGTGCCCAAATTCAGCCTCTCAACCAGTCCATCACCTTCGGCCCGGATCAAAACACAAAAGCGTTGCCCAACTCCTGAAAACAATCAAGCAGGGACGCTTGAGAGTGCCCCTGCTAAAAAGCTTAGAAGTTGTCAGTTATTTGGCGGCGGGTTTAATCCAGATATCTGTAAATAGTCAATCCTATCGAGCAACCCGCCCATACAAGTTAGTTGCTGGTTAAAAAAGACGCCGATGATAGCGCGTCTTGTACTTGTATCAGTTGTGCGTTGTTTTTTCTGATGAGCGATCGCTGACCACCGACCGCTAACTGGTTTTCTTAATACAGTTCTTCTTCTTGGTGGGTCATAATGGTGCAATCCGACTTGGGATAAGCCACACAAGTCAGGACATAGCCAGCTTCAATCTGATCGTCATCCAGGAAAGACTGGTCAGATTGATCGATATCACCTTCCATCACTTTGCCCGCGCAGGTTGAACAAGCACCAGCGCGACAGGAGTAGGGCAGATCGAGACCTTGATCTTCTGCGGCGTCAAGAATATAGACGTCGCCTTCAACTTCAATCGTGGTGTCCAGCCCTTCGGCTTCGTTAATTAATCTTACTTTATAAGCAGCCATGTAGCGTTCCTCTCAAGTAGTCGGAATGGCGGGTAATTCAGAGTAGAGCGACCTTCCCAGCTTGACTAAGCTCAGGTAAAGGTTTGCTTACTAGGTTCACTTCCTCTTTAGATACTACGGGAAAAACCAGAGCCTTCAACACGAGATCAAGAGATGGTGTGAATGGTATTCGTAATAAACTTTTAAGATTCAATCCTAATTACTTATACTTATCAATGGAATGGTAGAGCAGTGATACTATGTTCATCTGATAATTCCTTCAGAACATCCAGATACCTGCTTCGGGGTAAATATATTAGCTGTAATTATAGAAAGAATTAATAACAACAATTAATCCTTAAATTCAGACAGATGGACTGAAAAATTTAAATACTAATGACCGGATGATCTTTTACTGTTAGCAACAACACATTTTTATAATGCCAACATCAGTCTCTCATCCTGCGTGGTCTGGCAAGCTCCCAATAGGTGTCGGGCTGGTGGGAACCGGATATGCGGCTAAACTACGGGCGCAAACACTGCAATCCCAAGATAGAACCCAGCTAGTAGCCGTTGCCGGACATACCCAGTCGAGAACAGAGGAATTTGGTCAAACCTACTCTTGCCAAGCCGTTTCATCTTGGGAAGAGTTAGTGGGGCGTGAGGATGTAGATTTGGTCGTCATCTGCACGGTGAACCAGCAGCATGGAGCGATCGCGCGTGCCGCACTTGAAGCTGGCAAACACGTTATTGTAGAATATCCCCTATGCTTGGACGTTGCCGAAGCAGAAGCAGCGATCGCACTCGCACGCGATCGCAAGCAACTCCTGCACGTCGAGCATATAGAAATTTTGGGCGGTTTGCATCAAGCACTGCGGCAATCCTTACCCGCAATCGGAGAAGTCTTTTACGCCCGCTACAGCACCATCAATCCCCAGCACCC
This sequence comes from Coleofasciculus sp. H7-2, assembly GCF_042747725.1. NCBI lineage: Bacteria > Bacillati > Cyanobacteriota > Cyanophyceae > Coleofasciculales > Coleofasciculaceae > Coleofasciculus > Coleofasciculus sp. H7-2. The sequence goes on along the minus strand of NZ_JBHZGO010000001.1, from coordinate 59,168 downwards.
CGCACCCCAACGCTGGACTTATCACCCAGAACTATTTGGCTTTCCCCTGTGCGGTGCCCTCTCTCGCATCCACCGCCTGATAGATTTATTTGGTTCCGTTGCTACCGTCAGCTGTCAAGCGCGGTATTGGGGCGAGGGGGCGTTCTACCAATCCTGTCTTTGCACAGCCCAGCTAAAGTTTAGCAGCGGCGTGGTTGCAGAGGTGATTTATGGAAAAGGGGAAAATCTTTGGCAACCATCCCGAAGTTTTGAGGTTCACGGAGAACAGGGGGGATTAATTTTTGATGGAGATGAAGGCAAGCTAGTCAAAGAGAATGAGACAACACCGATTGAAGTGGGAGGGCGTCGGGGTTTATTTGCCAAAGACACCAGCATGGTTTTAGACCACTTGATTGAAGGCACGCCGCTATATGTCACCCCAGAGGCTAGCTTGTACGCCCTCAAAGTTGCCGATGCCGCCCGTCGTTCAGCAGAAACTGGGCAGACAATTTTATTTTAAACGCTTTCAGGGTAGTCATAAATTAAGTAAGAATGCGATCGCGTTTTTCACCCTAATCTCCTGTTATCTAGTGAAAAGATGAATAGGTGAAAAGATGCGATCGCTCCTCTGGTTGATTGACTAATAAAACAATGGCGATCGCTTTCTGTGATAGTGCATACACAGATATTGTATAATCCAAATAACAAATTGCTGGCACACCAAAAAAGCTTTCAATCTGAAATGAGCGATCTGGACAAAGCTCTCGGTCAGTATATTGTGTATCATGATGTTCTAGCCCAAGTTGAACCCAACTGAGAGCTTTATTTAGCAGTATCGGAAGAAGTTGGCACCGGACTGTTTGAAGAACCTCTCGGCGAACTTTTGTTAAAAAACAATCGTGTCCGTCTGTTGGTTTTCAATTCTGATGTGGAGGTTATCGTTAAATGGATACTTTAGAGCAAGATCGGCAGATTATTCAAAAAATAATATCCGAATACGCGCAAATTCCTTATGCTTACGGAGAGATCGAACGACATACTGTGTTTGATTCCGGTTCCGATCGCTATCTATTGATGATCGTTGGATGGGAAGGAGTTCGGCAGGTTCACGGCTGTATCATTCATATCGAGATTATCAATGGCAAAATCTGGATTCATCGAGATGGTACGGAAGATGGCATCTCTAATGAACTGCTAAACGCAGGTATCCCAAAAGAGCGCATTGTTCTAGGTTTCAAATCGCCCCGGATGATGAAGCATACAGGGTTTGCAGTAGCTTTAAACCTATGAGTGCGTCTATAAACCAAAGATTAAACTCATGTGAATTTCTGCATCAAATTCGAGAATACACTGGAGTCAGCGATCGCCTCCCATTGGTGAATAAAGGTGAGAGGCATTGTAGTCTCCTTTTTTGTATCTAATTGATGGATGAGCTAAGGGCGATCGCATCTGTAACCCTCATCTTTTGTCATCTGGTGAGGAGATGAATGAATAGTGAAAGTGCGATCGCCCTGCAAATGCGGGCAATAATTGAGCTGTATCTGAGTTATAGAAGTGCGATAACCCTGAGATGACGGAATTGGTTAGGATCGCGAATAGAGGATGTTGGGTTGACGCAAGGAAACCCAACCTACAAGATCGCGATCGCACTCAATTGATTAGTGTTGCAATGATAGCAAAACCTAAACGAGGTGACTCAATTTCAATTGAAAGAGCGATCGCTAGTTGAAACTGGAAACGGGAACTTAATACTACAACCCGTAATTATGGAGTATGTCACGCAACGCTTCATTAAAATCATTGAGCGAAAGATTACGACGAGTAACCTTAATCTATTCACAACCCATGTCTTAATTGAAACTCAAGCTCAATACTACCTGCGAGATGCTCAAATTCAAATGATGCATACATCCTTTAACAGAGCGAGTGTTAACGCACTTGGCAACGCCAGCTCAACTTGAAGAGGATCTCTGCCAGATTTTATGAAAACATTTACGTTCTTAGCGTTAAAAAAGCTTTCACTTTCTACTTGCGACTCGCTACATTTTTAAAACCAGCGACTTCCGCTAAAGTGTACAAAGGTCTGCCTTTGACTTCTTCATAGATGCGCCCGACATATTCTCCCAAAATACCGATACTTACCAGTTGCACAGCACCGAGAAAGAAAATTGCCACCAGAATTAAGGTAAACCCGGTTAAAGGAGAATTAGGGACAAAAATGCGCCAATACAGAACTAATATCGCCATCGCTACCGCAACTGCTGCCGCAAATAAGCCGACATAAGTAGATAGCCGTAACGGTACTTTTGAAAAAGACACTAATCCATTCACTGCCAAAGACAAAGATTTACTGAAAGTGTACTGCACCTCACCAGCAAAGCGGGGGTGACGCTCGAAGTACACGGCGGTTTGTGGAAAGCCAACCCAAGAACGCAGTCCCCGGATATAACGATTGCGCTCTGGCATAGAATTGAGGATGTCTACGACTTGCCGATCCATCAGACAAAAATCGCCCGTATCGGTAGGAATGTCTACATTTGCCAGACGCTTGAGAAGACGATAAAACACGTAGGCACTGAAGCGCTTGAACCAGCGTTCTTTGTGGCGTTTGATGCGCTGAGCATAGACGACTTGATAGCCTTGTTGCCATTTTTCCACCATATCGGGAATTAATTCTGGTGGATCTTGTAAGTCGGCATCGAGGATAACAATTGCTTCACCCCGAACAAAATTCAGACCTGCGGTGACAGCAATCTGATGACCGAAATTGCGGGCAAGGCTTAAATAGCACACTCGCGGGTCTTTTTCATGGAATTCGCGCAGCATTTGTAAAGAGCGATCGCGGCTGCCATCGTTGACTAAAATTAGTTCTGTTGGGGCATCTAGCCGCTCCATCACCGCACTCATCCGCCGATAAAGTTCCGCGATGCTTTTCTCTTCGTTGTAGATGGGAATGATGAAGGAATATTTGGGGTTCATAATTAGCCGTTAGCTAATAGCTTTTAGCGATTAACCGTCATTGGTCAAGTGTTATTATTTATCCGCCCTTAGTCAATAGCAAAGGACTCATGGCTAATCGCTAACAGCTACTAATTATCGTTCCAATTTATTAGGAATCCCTTCGCAACCACCGGGAATTGTGGCTCTAGTTTTTTCGCCACCCCAAGCACAACAGTATTGGCGCAGTTCTTCCGAGAGTCCCTCAACGTCGGTGAGATCGGCATTTTCCACCACAGCCCCCGTATAAACACCTGTTTTGTAGCTGGGATAGGGGGGTTGAGTGTGAGTGCGAGGGGTGGCAGTTTCCCCCGAACCGTAGAACAAGCGGGTAGCTTTGAGATCGGCACCGGCGAGATTAGCTTCATACAAGATGGTGCGAGAGAGATTAGCCTTGACTAAATCGCAACCGCTTAAGTTAGCACTGACAAGATTGGCTTCGCTCAAGTCTGTGCGGCGCAAGTCGGTTCCAGACAAATCTGCCTTCGCCAACATTACTCCTAAGTCGATGACGCGCACGCCGTTGAGGCGGTCTTCTGCATAGCCTCCTACTCCATCAAAGATAGCTCGACCTAAGCGGCGATCGCGTTCTAGGGGAGTTAGCAACTTAGAACTGGACAAGAACCGCAGAATTTTCGCTTTCCCGCTGGCGTCTACACTGCTCAAGATGGCGGCGGTGCGTCCTTCGGCAAGTAATCGCTCTTGAGGCCAATCTTCGAGCAGTCCTTCTTCATCTAATACCAGGTCGGAGATGCCCTGAAAATAAGTATCGATCGTCTGCTGCTGGGTAATCAGGTTTTGCTGAATCGTGAGGGAGTTCTGCTGAATTGTCAAGTCTCTGGAAATAATGTACTGTCGCCACGCCACGTATACGGCGATGACGGCAATGAAAATTTGCCCCACGGCTCCCGTCCATTCTGCCAGGGAACCGAGTTCGTCCCATTTTTGCTGGTTCAACCACTTGTTGATGTTTTGGTTGATACCAGAGAACTTGAACAAGCTGATCAGCGATAAAATTGTTCCTACGATGGCGACGATGATGGCTCGCTGTTTTGGCGGCAACATCTCATCCAGCACGGGTTCCAAGCCAAGCCATAGCATCCGCAGCGATACTACCAGAGCCACGATCGCTCCTGATATCCCGATCCAGAAGTTATTAATCGCTAACCCTAGGATGACTAAGGCGATCGCTATCAGGACGATGGGCGTTCCCTGCGGAACAGCGGGAGTCTTTTTAGCCAGCGCCAGCGATCGCGGCATGGTAGCCAAATGTTGCTCGTATTGGCTCCGTCCAGACGTTGTCAGCGATCGCATCTGCGAGGGATTGTTTGCAGCAGGTCTGTTACCATTGCCACTATCTTGAGCGTCTGGCGGTGAATTGGGCTGGGGAGGATTAGGCTCTGTCGTCATTGTGTTAATTCGTCAAGCAGGCGCAGTTAAACCCATGCTTTATGGTAGCGGCTGCGGCAAGTAAACAAGATTTTATCTAATACAGGAGGCGAGTGTTAAGGGCACCTGTACCGAGTGCGATCGCTCCCCTCTCTTCCTCTGTGTCCTTCGCGGTTTGATAAAGGACTTACGCAAAGCTTATACATATAGCGTTTTTTCGGGTTCAATCCCCCTGGGAAAAGCCCACACTATGTGGTGATGTGCGGCGAGTCCTGTTGATAAAGGATCGATCGCTCTGTTCCTCTGTTACTCTGCGTTCTGGAACAGTTCGATAAAGCCCCTACAACCCCAAATCCACCGCCACGCGATGGGCACAAGCAAACCCCGAAAATGCCACCGCATTTAAACCCTGCCCTGGAAACGTACTGTCTCCCACACAATAAAGTCCTGAAATCGCAGTTCGATTAAATGGCATTCCTAATAATCCTAATAACTTGCTTCTGGGAATTGGGCCATACGTGCCATCTGCACGACCTAAAAAGCGCCGATGCGTGCGGGGCGTCCCTACTTCCAGATAATCTAACCCCGCATCTAAACCAGGAAAAATCTTCTCTAGCCGCTCAATGATTCGTCCTGCTGTCTCTTCCTTTTTCTGGTCATATTCGCTAGAAGAAAGTCCCTGCCAATTTTCAATCCAATCAGGTGTAAATGCGTGCAGAATGTGATAGCCTTCTGGTGCTAAATCTGGATCGAGTAAGGTAGGAATCGACAAAAAGATCGTGCCTTGCGCCGCTTCCATCTTCTGCCAATCTTCCAGCAAAATGTGGTGACAGTCCGTACCAATCGGCAGCACGTCTGCCTTAACTCCCAAGTGCAAACTCAAGAAACCCGGTGATTTTTGATAACGATTTTGCCACTTCTTCTCAGCCGCTGGCATCTCTTTCGCTGGCAGTAACTTCTCGAAAGTATCCCAGCGCGTCGCATTGGAAATAATCCGCTTAGCGCCATAGACTTTTCCATTTGCCAACTCGACGCCTACCGCTCGACCCTTTTGGGTGATAATTTTCGTTACCTTGGCTTTGTACTGAATCTGTCCCCCAGCTTTTTCCAGTCCCTCCGCCAGTTTTTGCGCGATTTGTCCCACACCACCTTTAGGATAGTTAATGCCGCCGTAGTGCCGGTCTGAGAATACCATCCCTGCATTAATCATGGGTGTCCGGTCAGCGGGGACAACTGACCAGCAGTAGCACTCCATGTCTATAAACTTCAGCAGCTGCGGGTCTTTGATGTACCGCCTCGCAATATCACCAGCATTTTGGGGCAGGTACTTCACCAAGCCGAGACAGGCGAAGGGATGCTGAAAAAACACCCGTGTCAGATACCGGGGTTCTTCCAACGACAGCAATTCCATCGCATTTAGGCAGTTGAAAACTTTCCAGCATTCGTCGTAGAAGCGACGAATCCCTTCCCGTTCGTGGGGGAAGTAGGCAGTTAGTTCTTGCAAAAATTTCTCATAATGGCGATGAACTTTTAGATCCAAACCGGCGGGAAGATGGTAGTGAATCTGGACGGAGTCGGGGATGGTTTCCAGGCTGACATTCACAGCGTCTAGAGCGCGGGTGAGCAGGTTGGTGGTGCCCTGAGTGCCAAACCCAAAAATCATCGACGCCCCAACGTCAAATCGATACCCCTGCCGCTCAAAGTATCCGGCACTGCCACCTGGAATTAAGTAGCTCTCCAGTACAAGAACTTTAGCGCCTTTCGCCGCCAGTTGGGTTGCTGTCACCAGTCCGCCAATTCCAGAGCCAATCACGATGGCATCAAACGTTGGTGCAGTTGGAGATTTAACGGTAGTTGAAGGCATGGGGCAGCAGTAAGCGAAAATTTTACTCATGTCAATCCCTAAGGGATTAACACAAAAATGCCTCGCTGCCAACAACTCAACCAATAACTCAATCCCTTTGGTGCTGAATTTATCCCACCAAGCTGCATGAGCTAAAGGGCGCTTTTACTGGGCTTGCGTCTTGCCTCTAAAAAAAAATGGGACTAGCTTGCTACTGCTAACCAGCCCCACCTGCCGATCCTTAATGAGAGGAGAACACTGAAAATAAATATAGTCTTGTTGAAAATATATGTCAATACTGTTGCAAGTAATTCTCAATAGAAAAAACCAAGCTGGTTGGAACTGGGCGCTTTTCGTGACCCGACAAATGCTTTTGGCATTGGGTTTGGCGACAAAGAAACCGAACCCACAATCAATCTGGGTTTCCAGACATCCCAGGAGGTTCTATGATAGGTCAGGTCTTTGAGCTAGCATCTGATCAAAATAGCAACTATGACTCTCCAACTGCGTGTCTATGTTCCTCCCCATCCACTGATTAAACACTGGCTGGCTGTTGCTCGTGATGCGGCGACGCCATCGGTGTTGTTTAAAAGCGCGATGACGGAACTGGGACGCTGGCTGACTTATGAGGCAATTCGAGAATGGTTGCCTACGATAGAAACAACCGTACAGACGCCACTGGCTGAATGTCCTGCTACATTTATCAATCCAGAGGTGCCGCTGGTTGTGGTGCCGATTTTACGGGCAGGATTGGGGTTATTAGACGGGGCGCAGACGTTGCTGCCTTTGGCGTCCATTTACCATATCGGTTTGGTGCGGGATGAGAAAACCCTGGAAGTTAGCTGTTATCTGAATAAATTGCCGGAACGGCTTGACCCTCAAACGCGGGTTTTAATTTGTGACCCGATGCTAGCGACGGGTGGAACCATGATGAGGGCGATCGCCGAACTGACTCAGCGAGGCGTTGACCCAGCTTTAACGCGGATTATTTCGGTTGTAGCAGCGCCACCCGCCCTGCAACAGCTTTCTGTAGCGTATCCGGGTTTGATTGTCTATACGGCAATGATTGATGAGGGTTTGAACAGCCACGGGTATATTGTACCGGGATTGGGAGATGCAGGCGATCGCACGTTTGGCACCTGAGGCGATATTCAAAAGATGAGGCATGAAAGATGAAGGACGAACAAAGATTTCTTACTTAGGACGACTGACAACTGAACATCTGACTCCGTAGACTGGTAGGCATCAAGGTCAGCTAAAAGTTAACCTGAAAACAGTTGCAACAAGAAAAAAAACAACGGTAATTTAAGATGAGTCAGCGCGATAGTTTTGGCAGCGGATTTCTGGCTGGAACGATAGTTGGCGGTCTAGTCGGTGGAATTGTCGGGGCGCTGATTGCTTCTGGACGCGCGTCCGAAACTGACACAACTGATGCCTCTCTGCTCAATCCTGGCTCGTCAGAAGCGAAGCCAAGCAAGGGGAAAAAGCGTCAGCTCAAGGATTCAGAGAGTATTGAATTTGCACGGCGAGGCTTAGAGGATAAAATTGCCCAGTTAAATGCGGCAATTGATGAAGTCCGGACTCAGCTAGGCACTGTAAATGGAAAGGGTGCGGAAATAGAGCGGGAGCGATTCTCTTCCCCAGATACAGCACGAATTTCTGAAAGGGGTCGTTCCCTAGGAACATCGCTTAACCAAGATGCCTAAGCTTCAATCCGGTAAATCCGTTAAACTAACTTCAAGTTTCTAGCGTTCACCAATTTTAAAAAGGAACCTTCAACACCGATGAATTCTTCAGCTGAATTACTGATCAATACGATCTCCACCTTTCTGAACATCTATATGTTTATATTGATTGTGCGGATTCTTTTAACTTGGTTTCCCACAGTCAACTGGATGAACCAGATAGCTTCCACCTTGAGTCCAATTACAGACCCTTACCTCAACCTTTTTCGCTCGATTATTCCGCCGCTGGGTGGTCTGGATATCTCCCCGATTTTAGCGATTTTTGTGCTGCAAATTCTGGCTGGATTGTTCTCCAGCATTCAATTCAGTCCTGGTTTTTAGGATACCTTGGATTTTAGATTTAGATTTTGGAGCGAATCTATAATCTAAAATCCTTGCATCAGGTGTTAGCGGCGGACTGTGCCGTTAAATCCGGCGGCTTTGAATTGCTTGAGCTGCAATGGTGTCGGTTGATTTGCAGAAACCGAGATTCTGAGTTCAAAATCGCTGACTCCAGGCGGCACTTCTTCTATTGAACCCAGGCGCGTTCGGTTTTGCATCACCGAGTCGCCATTGGCATCGTAAATGCGACCAAAAATATCGGCGTTGTAGACATATTTACCAGAGTCATTTTGGGCTTTGCCAGTAACAATATAGCAACTAGCGGCTCTGGAAGCGCCGGTACTCATAACCGCCCCATCTGCTAGCTCAGGTGGGCAGTCATGGTAGGAAATTTCAGACAGTTTAATCTGTGTCAATGCCAAAGCGGGAGGAGTAAACAGCAAGTTCACGACTCCGATGAGGCAGGAGATGAAAAAAATAGACACGGCTCGAAATCGCATAAACCGCACCATGACTTCAGGTTTTTTGGGAACTTCACCCCTCAGCTTACCGCGAATCTAGTCAAACAGGAGCTTCGAGGTGTCTTGACAATTCTGCGATAATAGGTGATCGCCCTTAATGAGCGCTCTAAGTCTGGGCATTACCACTCAGAATCACCGAGATAGCTCTGCTGTGTGGCGATCTACTCCAAGGAAGGGATTGATCGTGACCCCATCTGAGATTGAAGCCGCACTGCAAGCAGCATTTAGTCAATGTGAGGAGGCTGTGTGTCCTCTAAGTGACAGGCAGAAACAAATTTTGCTGCAAGTTGTAGTCAAGGAACTGCTGGGTGCCCAAAAGGAGAATCCGGCGAGTGGTGATGAAAATGCCGATGGTGCGAATCCTCTAGAGGAACTGACACCAGAACAAATCCAAGCTTTACTGCAATTTGTCAAGGAACAAGAAAGACAAAATCGCTCTTGGAAAATTACATTACTGAATGACTGGCTGAATAGTCAAGATTCTGGAGCGATGCAATTTCTACGCGATCGCTATGGCTTTGGGTGGCTTTATCGCATTCAGCCGGTTCATCTGGCTGAGTATTATGAGCGGGAGGGCAAGCAAGGGTTAAAGCTAAAAGTGGGCGATCGCATTGAGGTTTCTAATGGTCTGTGGGAGTGGGTGCAAGAAAACGGCCCCTGTAGCCGCGAATGGTTTCCCTGTATAGTAGTTGGGGTTTACGAGATAACAGAGGGCGATCGCTCTCATACCAATTGCATTATCCGCTTTGAGAATGGCAGCGAGTATGAGATTCAAGGCATTTACGAATGGAATCGTTTTAACTGGCAATGGCCCAAAAATTAGAGATTCCGATTCGTGTAAACATTGACTGCAAACTCATCCAGAATCGTTGTGCCCGATAGCTGCTGCGTTGTCGCTAGCTGGTAACGAGATTTCAAAACTCGCTGGATTTCCTGTTGAATTTGCTGTTTTTCAGCCTCCGTTTTGGGAGCCTTATTCACAGGACGGGCGCTGTTTAACCAGAGAATGCGAGGATATTGCGCTGCTTGTCCGCTTGTCAGAACTTTTTCTAAAGCAGGCGCAAGGTCGGCAGGATGCTGTGCTAATAGCTGAACTGGGGCAGTGGGAGGAAGGTAATAAGCCAAACGCAGAATGTGACCCCAAGCGCGGGAGTTCATCGCGATTAAAGTTGGCGTTGTGGGTTCCTGTTGAATCAAATCTGCTATCTGATGGAACATCAAGCGGTTTCTAGTGCTGAAGTCACCGATGCTAATGCTCAGATACAACAGCAGCAAACCCACTGCTGCCACTCCGCGCCAGCGCCCCGCCGCCCGTTCCAGCCATAAAGCGATTAATAGCAAGCATCCGGGCAGAATAAAAATCAGTGCCCTGCCGCCGCCAAAGCCAATGGTGTACTTGCCGGTGAGGATATCCACCGCAAATGCGATGAACAGGGGCAGAATTCCCAGTGACAAAGCCATGAGCAAGGTGCGACGCTCTGCTTGCCGCCACAAGCTAAGGGTACACCCCACTAGCAACAAAATTATCAGGCAGCCTGCCACAGTGGCGATCGCCATTTCCGCTGGAGTTTTGACAACATCTCCCACCCAATCTCCCAATAACAAGTGACTGCTCAACGTTTGGGTAACGTCTGCGAAATGATTTCCTTTGGAAAACTGATTCCCCACTTCACCCAGACGCCCCTGTTTCCGAGTTCCCCAAATAAACCAAGGCATCCACAGCAACACACCCGCCCCCAAACGCAATCCCTGCTGCCACCACCGACGCCGGTCAAAGATGAGGACAAAGATGCCAAGGGCGATCGCCCAGTAGACAAAAAGATACTGCGTCAGCAGTCCAGCGGCGATTGAAACAATCAGAATAGCGCTCCAGAGAATCAAGGAGCGGTTGCTGGGATGATGGGGTGATGGCGTGGGGTCTGGTTCAATTTCTCCCTCAGAGGCTCGGACACTCTCTCTTGCTCCTTTTGCCTCAACCAGATGTAGCATTGCCCAGGTGCTGAGAATCGTCCACAAAATCAGCGGGCCATACATCCGGGCGTTCAAAGAATGGAATAAATAGAAAGGATTTGTACCGAGTAAGGCGGCGAAGATCAGTCCGCCGCGATGTCCCATCACAAACCGTCCCAATCCGTAAGCGCCGCCAATCGCACCTACACTCAGCAACGCGCCCAGACTTCGTAAGGCAGCTTCGCTATTGCCAAATAGCTGTAGCCAGAAGTGCAGGCTCAAATAAGAAAGCGGTGGATGGACATCGCCCAGGATACCTTTGTAGACATCTTTGAGCGTTCCTACCAAATTACCTGGGGGTAGGCTCAATAAAGCTGTGTAGTCGCGCAGGTTGACGGGTTGCGCTCCCGGAGCTTGATAGTCAACCGCGTGACCGTTGGCGAGGATCAGGGATAAAACTTCGTCGTACCAAAATTCTCGGCTGCCCAGGTAGATAATTCTTAACAAAACTGCGATCGCGATCGCGCCCAGGAGCAACATCTCCAGCGACAACCAGCGCCGCGATGACTTAGGAACTGTGAAGCTTCGGCTCATAATATTGACGAAATTAGAATTTAGGTTAAAGTGCAGTCAAGTTAGGTGAAACTTGACATATATTAGCTTGTCTTTGTTTTTTTATGTCCTTAGATATTGACCCAGTAGAACTCTCTGTGGTAGTGCCGCTTTACAACGAGGAGGACAATATTGACTACTTGTTTGAGCGACTCCTATCGGTGCTGGAAACCATGAAGACGACCTACGAGATTGTTTGTGTCAATGATGGCAGTAAGGACAGTACCCTGGAGTGTCTAATTGAGCATCATCATCGTAACCCAGTGATTAAAGTCGTCAACTTGTCCCGCAACTTTGGCAAAGAAGTCGCCCTCAGTGCCGGACTCGACTATGCTGTGGGTGCTGCCGTAGTCCCGATTGATGCCGACTTGCAAGATCCGCCAGAGTTAATTAAGGAACTGGTAGACAAATGGCGCGAAGGCTATGATGTCGTTTATGCGACTAGGCGATCGCGTGATGAAGGTTGGCTGAAAAACTCTACAGCCAACGCTTTCTATCAGATAATTGGTAAGATGAGTCGCGTCCCCATCCCCCGCAATACCGGAGACTTTCGGTTGCTCGATCGGCGTGTGGTAGAAGCCATCAAGCTACTGCCAGAACGAACCCGATTTATGAAAGGACTATTTGCTTGGGTGGGTTTCAAGCAAACCTCTGTTTTATTTGATCGTCCCCCACGTTATAAGGGAACTACGACGTGGAATTATTGGCGTCTTTGGAACTTTGCCCTAGATGGGATTACTTCCTTTAGTTTTCTCCCTTTGAAAGTATGGAGTTACGTGGGCGTTACGATATCTTTTGTGTCATTTGTTTACGCTACCTTTTTATTAATTCGTACTTTAATTTATGGGATTGATGTTCCAGGTTATGCTTCCATAATGGTGGCGGTGTTATTTCTGGGGGGCATCCAGCTAGTGACATTGGGGATCATTGGCGAGTATCTCGGTCGTGTCTATGAAGAAGTCAAAGGACGCCCACTTTATTTGGTGCGTGAAGCTTATGGTTTCAGAAGTCAGCAGTCAGCAGTTAGCAGTCAAGAGTCTTTAGTGATATCCGAAGAAGTAATGACTAAGGACTAATAATTAATGGCTATAGCAATCCTATTTGATTTGTAATATATTTTTTTTGACGAACCGCCTTAGCGAAGCCATGCGCGTTAGCGCTTTAGACGCCGAGAACGCCAAGGAAGAGAAAGAAGAGAATTTTAGGAATCACTTAGGATTGCTATAAAAACCAAGGAGTTTTTTGTTGAACGTTAAAAGCGGTATTTTTCTACTTACTGCCGTCTGCATTGTAGCGACGGGACTCGCAGTATATTTTTTGGGAGGCATCGATCCAGCTCAACTCCAAACATGGCTGAATAAAGCTGGCATCTGGGCACCGATTATTTATATCGTTTTCTACAGCGTGGCGACACTGTTAATCTTGCCTTCAACAGCGCTAAATCTCACCAGCGGCGCGATTTTTGGCCCTTGGTTGGGGACGCTTTGGACGAGTATTGCCGCCGTGATTGCTGCTGTGGTGGCTTTTGCCTTTACCCGCACTGTGGGGCGTGAATTTGTCGCCCAAAAGCTGTCTGGACGCTTGCAAGCGATTGATGCGGAGATGATTCAGGGTGGCTTATTCTATATGTTTGCCATCCGCCTACAACCAGTTATTCCTTACGGCTTAGTTAACTTTGCCGCTGGTTTGACTTCAATTCGCTTTCGGGATTATCTGTTAGGAACTATTCTCGGAACCATTCCGGGAGTGTTGCCATTTGTAATGTTAGGTAGTTACGGCTTACGGGCGCTAAAAACGGGTGATTTCTTGCCCTTAATTGGTGCCTTGCTATTAATTGCGATGCTGATTGGGGGTGCGACTTGGTATCGTCGCCGCCGCCGCGATCCTCGAAAAGCTTTAGAAGAGATTGAGCAGAAGCACCTTAACAATCCCACAAATAAAGAAGACGAGTAGCGATCGCATTCAGATTAACCCTATCTATATACCAATCCTGGCATCAATTGTAAAATCCTCTTCTTTCTCTTCCTTGGCGCTCTTGGCGTTCTTGGCGGTTCGTAAAAAAATCTCTTACTAATCAGGAACATTCAACGAGTGCGATGACCTAAAAGTGCCGTAGGGGCACGAGGTACAATATCTGGATTAAATCCCCCCACTTGGTTAGTCCGAATTACCCACAAAGTGGCACCATTTTTCAACAAAATAGTGGCAATTTCATCATGCGCCCGTCGCGGTAACATAGTTCGCCAAGTTGTTGCTGCCTTAAGGATAGTGGTAATCGTGCCGTCCGCTGTCCTAGTTCCTGCTAAATTCTCAGCGTTTTCTTGCCAATCGGAACGAATAATTCCTAAAGGTGCTAATTGCTTTTCAAGCGATCGCCCTAGTTTCACGAGTTGCTGAAATCGTAAGGTTTGGGCGTCTGTGGGATGACGCCGCAACCACTCTTGAATCCGGGGATTGGACGCCACCTGTTTCTCTACCTGCTTAATCGTCACAAAAAGCGCTTGGTTAGCATCTTGTACGCAAGAAGTGGAGGGTGTCACCACTGAACTACCCGTTCCATCCCCAATCCGGTAGCGTGCCATCATGATATCCAACTGGCGCATAAATTCCTTCATGGGTGACAGTTGGATGCCATCAAAATTATAATCTTGCGTCACAGCATCTAGCTTGACAATCACATCGGATACAGGTCGATTTCCCAGCCAACCCCGCTGCAAATCTCCCATGTAAGTAGACCATTTCATTGTCCCAGCAATAATGCCATCGGGATTATGGGCGTAAACTTGTCGGTACTCGATGTCAAAGCGTAACTCATTCGTGAAGCGATCGCGCACGACAGTCGCAATTCCATAAGCAAAGTGTCCCGTAACTACACCCAGCGGTTCGGCTTCGGGTTTTTTACCCCCAATTCCACCGTATGTATGAAGGACAATTGCTTTATCTCCCTCACGCCATTTCGATACCGCCTGGTCAAATTGTTGACTTTTTGGATCGAGTAAAACTATCTTGGCGGTTCCTTTTTGACTTTCAGTATCTTTCCAAAGTTCTTTTTTGATATAGGAAATAGCAGATTTCTGATTTAACCGCACTTCATCCGGTTGCAGACGCATCAGGGCGCGGGGTTCAATTGCTTGCGTGACAAACATTCCCTCGGCATCTTTTGTCCCATAAATGTACCAGCCTGTTGGATTGAGAGGAGAATTTTCAATTCCTCGATTTGTTGACCGAGTAATCCCGTTGCGATCAGATGGCACTTGAGGAATGCGAATCGTTTCTAAAAGACCATCGAATTGTTTTGATTTTTTATTAAAGTGACGCACAACAAAGCGACCCTCTGAAGGAGATGCTGCGCTAACGCTGTCTGCTTTTTCCCGTTTAATAATCGTAACTAAAGCATAAATGCGACCCGTAATTTGTACAGGTTCTTGGGCAATCATCAGAGATGGACGTTCTTTTTTGTTGCTGGTGACAACACTTGGGTTTTTGAGTTCCACAATGACATCATCTTGAGGTCTCGCCCCAGCCAGGGACTCTAAGGGATCAACATTTTGCCAGTTGTTTAATCGGTCGGGATGCAAATTTCCAGTTTTTTTACTGTCCTCAGTTGCCTGAATAAATTTGACATTTTGCGTTACAGCCCGGACAAATTTTTGCACTTCTGAGTCCCGGCTCCACTCTAAATTTACAATCTTTCCTACTAGATTCTGATGAGCGGTATCGGCATTGTAAACTTCAAAAAGTACCGATCTTTTGGGCTGTCGCTGCTCTTTGGGTAGCAATATCAGACGTCCCGTCCACACGCTAACGGGTTGATAAACACTGGATGAGATAGTTTGATTAGAAGGATAAAAACTGGGTTGATTGAATTGACTTTTGAGATATATCTCATAATTTGATAAATTGTGTTTATTAGCAGATTTTTTTAATGTATAATAAATAAAAATACCTGAACCCAAAAGCAGCAAACTCAGGCTAACTATAATTGTTAAAAACACCCGTTTAAATCGTTTAAATTTAATCAAAATTTAATTATAAATATATAATTATTGGCAGTTCTAAGCTAGATTCATCAGACAAAAAAGAAGGATGAAGTTTGAAATTCCGGCTGACAGTCTTAGCAAAGCACTTTTTCTGTCACCTTCAATCTTTTTCATCCTTCATCCTTTATCTTGTGCCTTTAGAAATGAGCCTGTGGCCCTGCCCAAGAATGGGTAATCGTTTGACCAAAAATGAGGGGTTGATCCTCAATTGCGGCTACGGTTTGACCATTCAAATCAACAGCCCACAAAGGCCACTCTTCCTCGCCCAATTCGCCTGCTCGAAACAGAACTTGGTCGGGATTAGTGTGACTCCAGCCTAACAACACCGCGTTGGTGTAATCATCGCGGTTAGGAGAGAGAGTCGTAGTGCGATTCTGCTGACGATCCCAAACAACGGCATAGTCAGAAGCATCGGACGTGCTAAACAAACCTTCAAATTGCCGTGCTAAGACGCGATCGCCCTTCGCCGACCACGAAATGGGGATCAAGATGGCGATGATCCCCGGCATATCCGCTTCTTCGTTACTGACAAAGGGATTGTCAGCCAAAGGAGAAGACGCCGAGATCGTTCGTAAATCCCCTGTCCTCAAATTTTCCACAAACATCACGCTGGAAATGCGGCATTGGTACAACTCCGGCTGCACCTGCAACTGAATCCGGCTGTAAGCAGCGTACTGACCATCCGGAGACACTAAGGAGGGGCTGCGATAATAGCGTAGCCCAGTGCCGCCGTTGGCGGTAACTTCTGCATAAGTGGTCATTACCCAATTCCACGGAACGGGATGAGGGCTATCGAGGGGGTCGATTTGCACTACTGCTTGAGTCATGTCGGGCGCAGCTTCAGATAATTCCTTTCGGGCTTGCGGATATTGCATGGTAGAGGGACCTGCGGTTGTAGACGCAGCCGTGCCAGCTAAGGCAAATGAGCTAGGAGCCATCAGCAGCGCAGCCGCAATAAGCGGAAGGTATGGTTGACTAGAGAACCATACTGAGCGGAAGAGGCGGATGAACATTGATTGGGGGTGGGGTTGCTAAACGGCGTTTCTTGTGTGAGGAGTAACGCCCAAGGAACAGTGCAGCGTCCCTATATCTATATGTATAGCCACAAAACCTGTCAAAAAAAACAAAAGATGTAAAAAAATTTATCATATCTCTATGAATCCGGCTTGATGGGTGAAACACCTTATCGCTCTTGCTATGATATTTTTCCACAAGACGGTCGAAAAGCGATTAAAAATTAATCTAAGGCAAGAAATTTTCTTGAGGGCAGGTTGGCTGATTTCTACATACTTGCCTAGATAGTGGCTGAGGGCTACCTAACAACATCACAACGGCAGTGTAGGGTTATATCCCAAAAGTATTCCCAAACGTCTCTTGGCGCAAGTTGATAATGCGATCGCCCATTTTTATTGCTTCGGACAAAGAAAAAAGCTGAATCGCATTATCGAGTGTTAATCTGTTGTCTGAATAAAAATGGGAAAACGGGTGACAAAACAAGAAGCACCATTTGCCGATAACACTTCCCCTCGCCAATCTACAGGCATTGGGCGGTTTTTACTGGTTTTTCTCTGGCGACTGCTGTTGCTGGGGGTGGGAAGTGGCTTGGCGTGGCTGTTCGGTCTCGTCTTGGCAGGTGTCTTTCCCGACCTGACTCCAGATGTGCCCCTAGTTGTGAAAGTGCTGCGCCGCGCCAAATCTGAGACATCAACCTCCTCTACTTTTAAGCCGTCGCCTGTCACAAGTGCCAGTCCGCCAGTAGAACTGAGTGCGGATCAAAGACGGCAACTGCAAGCAGAACTGCAACAGTTACAGGCGGATTTACAGGCACTGCGCGATCGCACGACCAAGCTGGAAACCCAAATTGGTCGCCAGAGTTCCACCGAACCCCTAGCCGCGCGGCTACAAGAAATCTCTCAGCAACTTCAAGGCGATCGCGTTCCCAATCCCAATCAACTTACTGCCGCTTCTAGGGTTTCTTTACCATCGGATGCCTTGAAAGTCACTCTGCCTAGCGACTTATTGTTTAAAGACAGCGATAGCGTTCTGTTGCCACAGGCACCCGCGATTTTGGATAATGTCATCGCCGATTTACGTAACTACCCAGGTGCCACAATTCAAATTGCCGCCCACACCGATGACATTGGTGAAGCCACGGACAATCGAGAACTGTCGTTCCGACGCGCCCAAGCTGCTGAACAATATTTATTCACTGCTTTGGAGAAAAAATACCACATGATTGTTGTTGGTTGCGGCGAAACTTTTCCCTTAGTAGAAAATAATAGCGATATCAACCGACAACGAAACCGCCGTATCGAAATTGCGATTATTAACCCTTAGTTTTTAGTTTGCTAGCTAATGGCTAATGGAAAAATTGCTTTTCAATAAATACCAATTTACCAATCAATACGGTTCGGTTAGAGCGAAGAACACCAAAGTTCGCGTAGGGAATGGTTGAGGTAACGTTACCCAACAAAACATAAGCAAGTGTTGGGTTTCGTTCCTCAACCCAACCTACAATTATTTTTAACCGAACCGTATTGAATTACCAATTACCGTTCCCCAAGGAAATGAAAGTCATATTTTTTGGCACCCCACAATTTGCCGTCCCTACCTTAGAACGGTTACTCGCTAATTCAGAATTTGAAGTTTTAGGCGTTGTTACGCAGCCGGATAAACGCCGGGGACGTGGCAACCAAATGATGCCTTCTCCAGTCAAATCAGTAGCCTTGGCGCATCAGCTACCTGTTTGGCAACCGCAGCGGATTAAAAAAGACGAGGAAACGCTTGCTCAGCTACAACAGACAGATGCGGATGTTTTTGTAGTGGTGGCATACGGACAAATTTTGTCCCAACAAATTCTAGATATGCCCAAATTGGGTTGCATCAATGTACACGGCTCGATCTTACCCAAGTATCGGGGTGCTGCTCCCATCCAGTGGTGTCTCTATCATGGCGAGACAGAAACGGGGATCGCAACGATGCTGATGGATGCGGGGATGGATACGGGTGCGGTGCTGCTAAAAGCTGATACGCCGATTGGACTGTTGGACAATGCTCAAGATTTGGCGCAAAAGCTTTCTGAATTGGGGGCAGATTTATTGGTGGAAACCCTCCTGAAGCTGGAACGCCAGGAAATTGAACCGATCCCCCAAGATGAATCGCAGGCGACTTATGCGCCGCTGATTAAAAAGCCAGATTATTGTCTTGATTGGTCGAAAAGCGCGATCGCATTACATAACCAAGTCAGGGGATTTTTCCCGGATTGTGTGGCGACATTTCGGGGGAATTCTCTCAAAATCAGCGCGACTGCCCCTCTGGGATCGGCTTACTGGCAAATAGTCCCAGAATTAAAGGCGCTATCGGATTGGTCTTCCTTGTCCTCTGGTTCGGGACATCCAGGCGAAGTCGTGAGCATTGCCAAAGGATTTGGCCCGATTGTTCAAACTGGCGATGGACTGTTGCTGTTGCGAGAAATACAGATGGCTGGAAAGCGCCCTCAGTCTGGTTGGGACTTTGCCAATGGGACTCGCTTAACAGTGGGGGAGAAATTGGAGAGTTTTGAGATTTGAGTTGTAAAAGACTTGCAGCGATCGCCTCTGAATTCTGAATTTTGTTGGTAACAAAGATCCCTTTCCAACTCGTTCTAAAACGGCGTAGGTTTTCCCTTGCAGATCGAGATAGTTACCTGGATGCGGTGTCCAATCCAGATCGACATTGCCAAGGGACTGAAGCGGATGCATCACAATCACCTCGGTGGGTAAAGAGTATGGCTCCCTAAACAACAGATGTGTTCCTAACTACATCTTCAAAGTATCGCAGTTAGTCATCATGAAACTTTCAGTGGATGCAATGTCAAAATCAAGGAAGACAAAACTTTTCAATGACGGCTGATGAAGCGAATCGGCGTTGAAACGGTTGAAGTGCGATCGCTTCTTTTGTAATTCCAGGACTTACGCAAAGCTTATACATATAGTGTTTTGTAGGGGCAATCCCCCTGTGGTTGCCCCAGGTGTGGTGATCTTGCGTAAGTCCTGATCAGTTGGCTTTTGAGCGATAATACTCACCCAATTTCCGCTTCCCTACTGATTGTTACGCCAGCTAGCTTCATTCATGTCTTGCCAGACATCATCAAGTAGCGAGTCTGATGGGTTTTCTTCCTTTTCAGATATTCCTGTGAGATCCAGCTCGTCCGCACCAAAGGCTGATTCTCCTGTGAGATCCAACTCGTCCGCACCGAAGGCTGATTCTCCTGTGAGATCCAGTTCATCGGCATCGAAGGCTGACATTCCTGTGAGATCCAGTTCGTCCGCATCGAAGGATGGTTCCGGTGCCAGTTCCAAATCTTCCGCACCGAAGGCTGACATTCCTGTGAGATCCAGCTCATCGGCATCGAAGGATGGTTCCGGTGCCAGTTCCAAATCTTCCGCACCGAAGGCTGATTCCCCTGTGAGATCCAGTTCATCGGCACCGAAGGCTGATTCCGGTGCTAATTCCAGTTCATCGGCATCGAAGGCTGATTCCCCTGTGAGATCCAGTTCATCGGCATCGAAGGCTAATTCCGGTGCTAATTCCAGTTCATCGGCATCGAAGGCTGATTCCGGTGCTAATTCCAGTTCATCCAAAACCGATTCTGGCACCTCTATTAGAATTAGCTCTTCCTCATAGATTAACGGTGCCTCGGCTCCAACTAACACTTCCTCATCGAAGGCGGCTGGTATCGGTGCCTTTTGTGGCTCATCGTCTTCAATGGTTGAGGGCTGCTGCGTCTGTGGATCTTCCGGGCAAAATTCCAAGCTAAATCTCACTTTTCCTTTTTGCCAGCCATTAGAGCCGAATTTCAGCACTTCGCAAGGAATACCTTGGTCGCTAAACCAGCCATCCTTTTCTTCTGTCCATCCACCTAAACCATATTCCAATTGCGTTCTGATTGCTTCTGCGAATTCACCGACTCTGAACGTGCGGTGCCCAATTAAAATTTGGGAAGACTCATCCACAGAGAGAACTTCACCTTTAACTAGCGAGTCGAACTGATTATCCACAACCATCTCCCCCGGTTGAATTGATAGTTTAAAGAGTTATTCGTTATTGGTGATTGGTCATCAGTCATTGCTAATGGCTAATTGTTAAAAGCCGTTCGCGAATTGACTAAAAGATCAAAAGAACCAACCGTAGCTGTGGAGTCCTTTACCTAGCAAATTGACCCCAAGATAGCAAATCCAGACGACAACAAAGCCTGTCGCTGCCAAAATTGCCGGTCGTCTTCCTTGCCAGCCTTTGGTGATGCGGGCATGGAGATAGGCGGCAAATACCAGCCAGGTAATCAGTGCCCAAGTTTCTTTAGGGTCCCAACTCCAGTAAGAACCCCAAGCTTCATTTGCCCAGACGGCACCAGCAATAATTCCAATCGTCAGCAGGGGAAATCCCAGTCCAATGATGCGGTAGCTGATGTTATCTAGAGTTTCGGCAAGGCTCAGTCGCTGGGGCGAAAGGGTTGGTAATTCAGAAATCGCCCCTTCTTGGGAAGGTTGGGAGGTGACTAAATCGAGAACGGCTGTTTTAGAGCTGCCATTGCTTTCAAAAACACGAGTTCCGGCAGCAGATGACTCGCTGGTTGCTCCTTGTGGCTGAGGCACGAGATCGCTGGCGCGTTGCAGACGGTAGGGGCGTGCCAGACCATTTTTACTGCGAAATCCGCCAGTTCCCACAGAACTGCCTCTGAGTTCGACATTCTGACCGCCACTCACCACTAAGAAAGCGATCGCCAGCAGCGATCCCACCATCAGCGCTGCATAGCTGAGCATCATGACGCTGACGTGCATCATCAGCCAATTAGATTTTAGCGCCGGAACCAAAGGCTCTGCCGACTGCATGGTAGATGGCAACGTCAAGGCAGCAAAAGCGGTGATAGCCATCGCAATCGGTGCCGTGGCGACGCCTACCAAACGGCTCTTGCTCATATTTTCGGCAATCAGATGGATGGTCGTAATCCCCCAAGCCAGGAAGAAGAGGGATTCATAGAGATTGCTCAAAGGGAAGTAGCCGGAGTCCAGCCATCGTGCGCCCAGTAGGGCGGCAATGCAGAGGTTTGCGATCGCCATCCCTGCCGTCGATAAAGCCCACAGATAGGGGATGCGATTGAAAGCTGCCCCTACCCAGTAAATCAGCATCGTCGCAAACAGGACGGCGAAGGAGATATTATCTAACCCATTCTGGAGTGCAACCAGGTTCATCTTGTATTCTTTCCAGCAATTGTTATCAAAGTCGCTCACACAAGCGCCACTTTGATCCTATCGGTTCTCGTCGCTCTGATGCTTGGTAGAATCACCCAGGTTTAGACAACTGATTGTTATTTTTTTTAACGCTCTCGTCCCGCCAAGGCAATTGCAGAGGTACGCAAAACCCAATAATTCCTTTGCGTACCGAGAGCGTAAACCTTTGCGTACCGAGAGCGTTAAAAAAAGGAAAATTTAAGGAGAGGGGCTAGGACTGGGTTCTCCAACTTTCTTCATATTGACGAAGATATCAAAACGGCTACTGCGATCGCTACTGATGCCACCCGTGACGCCAATAGAGCGCATCGCGTTTGTAAAGATTTTTTGATTGGGATCGACTTGCGAGAGCGACAGATTCCCGGCGTTAATGGTACGGTCAACATCAATGAAAAACAGACCGTTCTTGGGATTGAGCTGCTGCCCAAGCGCTTGTTTGAATAACTCGCTGTCCGCTAAAGTCGCTTGGGGCTTGGGGACGATAGTACTAGCAACAGGTGCCCCCAATGTCAGGAAAGCGACATTGCCATCTAACCAGCCGTGAGTGGCGGCTAAGCCACCCAGTTGCGATGTCCAATTGATGATGGGTTGACCGTTGAGAGTCGTTTCTTGTACCTGAAACTTATATTGCTGTGCCATCACCTCATCCAGCTGCTTGAGGGATTTTTCAGCTCTAGCGCGATCGCTTGTCTGCACTAGGAACGCCACCCCAGCACCTAAAATCGAGGGAGTTCCTTGAGGTGTGGGAATTAAAGCCAGAGAAAACTCGCCTTTCATCCAAGGCAGCAAATCTTCCTCTAAATCTTGACCCAATTTAGACCGAATCTCCGCTTTCATCTGTTCTGGACTCACCCGGATCAGCGGATTCGCTTGGGCACCCTGGACGTAATCTTGCCACAACTGCTGCAAATTGCCACCAGAGGTCATTATCAGGGTATTGCCAGGGAGACGCCGAGGCATACTCTTGGCATTATTTTCCACCACGTACTTTGTATCGCTATTCGGCTTCAGCCAAGAAACTCCTTTAAACAGAATTCCCTCTGGTTCCAAAGTTACCGTCGCGCCTACCCCCTGCCTTTGTTGAACGGAGGCGAGATTTTGGGGAGAAAGCGATCGCGCCGAATAATTGGCTGCCATTGCTGTCGCTACAGGCACATTAAAATACACTTTGGCAAATGGCACTCCCGCTTTAATCTTACCTAAAGCCTCTGCGTAGCCCGGAGTATCCGCCAGGGAGGCACCGCCTTTATAAGCGTCAATGACACGCTCCGTCCCTTTCGGATCGGTGCTAACAATTAAGGAACGATCCAGCAGCGTCGTTGAGAAGTTCTGGGCGGAACTGCCTTGGGTTTCTCGAATCTTGATGCCTTTGTAATTGCGTTCAACTAACTTGCTAGATGTCGGGTTTCTGGATTTTTCTAGAGCTTGCTTTGCTTGCAGAGGATTTTCAATCGGTAGTACCATCACCACCGATTGTTGCCCAACCGGGACGGCATTGGGATTCTGGGGTAGCTGCTGTGACAAAAAAGCGATCGTGACTTCTTTGCCTACCCAAGGCTTGATATCTTGCTGGTAGTTGTAGCCGTTAGCGGTGAGGAGATTTTTTTCCAGTTCAGCGAGTTGTTTGCCAAATGCGGCTTGGCTAGCGGGAGTGCCATACTGCCGCAGTTGCTGCCATTGCTTTTCATCAGTGGAAACTGACACGGCGAGTAAGGTATCTTGGGGAACCATCTCGGCACCCACCGGGACATCGCCCTGAAACAGATTCCGCTGCATCAGCAGCCAGTAAGCCACTGCGCCGCCAGCAATCAGCAACACGGCAGCTGCCACAGTCAGAAGGGAACGTTGATTTTTCTGAGGCATAAACCAAGTCAAGAGTCGTAGGAGCGAAGCATTCGGGCGAGCCATCTTGAGCAACAACCGACTGATTCGGATGCAAATGCTGTGCAACGCTTACGCCCGGATCTGAGGAGGGCGAAATCTGACTGCCCGCTCAGGAGAGAACAGCAACCGTGTCCCTCTTTAGCACTCTGTAGAGTGTATCCCTTTGTTGGTAAGGACGCCCTAATGAACTAATTGCTTCCTGCAAAGTTTCCACTTCCATGCAGGTGCCGCCAACTGCCCCAGCCATTGTCGTAATATGCTCCTCCATTAAGGTGCCGCCGATGTCATTGCAGCCCCCTTTCAGAGCTTCCACCGCACCTGCAAGACCGAGTTTAACCCAGCTGGGTTGATGGTTGGGAATCCAGTTTCCTAAAAAAATTCGCGCCACAGCAGTCAGCAACAGGGCGTCTTCCAGAATCGGTTGATCTCGTCCCACGCGACGACGCAGGGGTTTGGGGGCTTCTTGACCGACGAAAGGTAACAGGATAAATTCGCTAATCCGGGCAGGATATCCTTGGGCGATCGCGGTTTGTTGGAGCGATCGCAACTTTTCTAAATGCTGCATCTGCTGTTCTGGCGTCTCAATATGACCCGAAAGCATCGTGCTAGTTGTTGGCATTCCTAACTTGTGTGCCGTTTCCACAATTTCCAGCCAAGTTGCTGTATCCAGCTTTTCCGGACAAAGGACTCGTCGCACTTCATCGTTCAAAACTTCCGCCGCCGTCCCCGGCATTGAGCCAACACCGGCATCTCGCAGCGCCGCAATCACCGACTCGTAGCTAAGACCATCTTCCCTGGCAATGAATTGTACTTCCTGGGGGGAGAAGGCGTGGAGGTGCAGTTGGGGAAATTCCTCTTTGATTGTCTTCACCAGTCGCAGGTAATAAGGCAAAGAAGCACCGTTGATTTTTGCCTGGAGATGCAGTCCCCCCTGCATACAAATCTCCGTCGCACCCCGCCGGACTCCATCGGTGGCTTTTTCCAAAATTTGGGGACTCTCTAACCAAAATGCGCCTTCTTCGCCTTCATCCCGGCGAAAGGCACAGAAACTACAGTGTTGTTCGCAGATATTGGTGAAGTTAATATTGCGATTGATCACATAGGTGACAGTCTCACCCGCTTGGCTGAGTCGCAGCTTGTCAGCTGTTTCTCGAATCGCTGACTGGACATCTGGATCGGTTTGCTTTAATAGTACAACTCCCTCTTCTTGTGACAAATCGCCACCTGCCAGGGCACGCTCAAGAATGGCATCAACAGTTTTAGTCGTCACAGCACTTCCGGGTAAAGTAGGTCACTCTTCTCAATTTTGGCAGTAAATGCTTTTTCTGGGAGTTCGCTCTTCAGCGCCAGCAATAAGTTTCACGGGTTCATCGGGTAGCCAAAATCGATATAAAACCAAAACCCACGCCTAATTTTGCACCAAGCCTCTTTGGCGTTTTCTATATTGAGCAAATTTAGCCAAATACCGAGCGATTTAATGGTATGAAATAGTAAATATTTATAATCAGACACCCGCGATCGCGTTAGCGAATCGGCTGGAGAAACTAGCTATCGTGTCAGCGTGCCCACAAGCATTGAATCAAAATTTCTCTCCCTATGCTTCAGGAGGGCAGTTTAGTTCCATTGTCGGTTTATTCGGAAGGTTATCGATAAAAACTACCTCTAAAATCCATAGATTTCATTCAGTTCTATTGGTTGCGGGCATATTGCCCCGTCTTGGTTTCATCAAATTTCCGTGCTTCTGTGTAGTTTAGACATCACTTCACCCAATCTTTACAACTTAAGCTGAAAAATAGCAATTATTTAAAGATTGAGTAAAGATAGCCCGTCCCTGGTCGTAGAATTTGAGTCCAATTGCTTAAAATATAGCGAACCTAATTCTTGAACTCCCAGCTTTTACGTAAGTACCTGATTTTTAAAATCCATAATTAAGGAGATTGAAAATTAAAAAGTGTGGAATGGCTAGCTACCCCAAATGGGAGCCGCTTGTGAATCTTGATTTTAATATTAATGTTTGTAGTTTGAGGAAGTAGTAAATGAGAAATTATATGTCAAAAACCTGGAGAGATGTTACTTCTACTCCTAGAGAATCTGATAGTAAAGCTATTAACCAATATAAATTTCCCTTGCTGGTTATTTTAGCGGGTGTTTTGTTTTCACTGTTTTTGCAATGGCAACTCCCAAATGATGTCTTTTTTAGTGGAGATGCTGGGCTTAAAGCTTTGTTAGCTAAGCAATTTAGCAGCGGTCAGTTTCGCTTTGACCTAAACTTACCTGTAGAACAATGGGTTCGTAATCTTTGGCAAAATGGATTATATCCGTTTCAAGAACCGTTTGTTTATAACAGATTTGGTCAGTATTATATCACATTTCCGTTTACTTTTCCTCTGGTTACTGCACCTTTCCAAGCGCTTTTTGGATATAGAGGATTATACGTAGTTCCCCTGATTGCAACTTGGGCTGTATGGGTAAGCTTTTATTTTGCTTGCCGACGTTTAAGATTAAAAGCTTTTAGCACAGCGATCGCGCTGGCTATTCTAATTTTTGCTTCCCCTTTATCTATCTATAGTGCGATGTATTGGGAACATACCCTAGCTGTAGCGCTTTGTTTTCAGGGTATGGCAACTTTATTAATACCTGGAACCGAAGGGTTGTCTAAAAAGGATGCTGTATTAAGTGGGATATGCATTGGCTTATCTGTTTGGTTTAGAGAAGAAATTCTAGGCATCGTTGCGCTTTTGAGTGTCCTGGTTTATGCGGCATCTTTTTTAAAATTAAAGAAAATTCAATTTTTAGCTAAAAGAAAAGAACTCTTTGTCGTCAGCACATTTTTTACAATCGCTATCTTCTTCGTACTAAATACATTAATTTACAAGCATCCTCTGGGAATGCATTCGGTTCAGATAGTAGAGAAATTCTCACTCGTCGATAGATTATTAGTGGCGGTTAAGAATTTCGAGCAAATGAGTTCGGATTTATTTTATTATTTCCCCATTACCTTATTTGCAGCTTTATATCTGGGAATAAGTTTATTCAAAGGACAAAAGCTAAAACTAAGCTTGGGAATGACGGTTATCTATGCAATCTGTTTCTTATTTACTGTAGCGGTTGCTGTCATGGTTCCGGCTGGTGCTGGAGGTAAGCAATGGGGATCTCGGTTTTTGCTAGTTTTGGTACCGCTAATTTGCTTAATCGCCATCAAAGAGTTTGAATTAGTCCGGAGACTGACTAAAGGAAGCATCAAAAAGATAGGTACGGTTATTTTCTTGGTGCTTTTTATCATCGGGGTTTATATAAACACCTATTCTGGTACGGCTTATATCAGTAAAATTTACCAAGGAATTTCCCCGGCTATCCAGTTTTTGCGATCGCAACCAGAAACAGTAGTCGCCATGTCCAATCAATATGTTGCTCAAGTTCTCCAAGCACCGTTACCTGAAAAAGTATTTTTCCTAGCTAAAGAACCTCAGGATTTACAAACTTTAGGCGAGGCGTTACTTGAGCAGAAACAACAGAAATTTATTTATGTCTGCTATTACACTAAGTCCTGCCAAATCTCTAAGAAAAAACCTGAAGATGTAAAACTACTTTTAAAAAATCAGCAGTTCACGATAGAATTCTTACCTTTAGGAAAATATGGGAACTATCCTATATTCCAGGCATCGATTGGGAAGCGATCGCCTGCAACGCCAGCTTCATCATCTTCTGCGGTTCCGGCTTCATCCCTCTAGACAGAGGAAAATAGAAACTATCCGGTGTGTTGGATGTTGGAATCATCGCGATCGCACGCAGTTTTGAGAAAAGTAAGCGATCGCTTCCCCAACTCTGAGACTGGCTTAATACCTTTGTCGTATATTGTCAGCAGTTTGCCTCAGGCTGAACTTGAGGGCTTGCCAGTAAACCCACCACCACTTGCACAGCACAAGCTAAAGCCACCAAGCCAACGACTGCAAAAGGTGACAAAGCGACACCCGCGATCGCAATAACCAGAATAAAAGCCGCAGAACCCAAGCGATAGGCGGCTAAAATCTTACGGTGTCGCCTTGTCCCCAAAGTACAGGTAATCAGGTGAATCGCCGCCAACGCTGTCAAGCAAATCGCTACAGCGCCGCAGATCAGCCATCGTTCGTTACTGGGTAATGCTTCTGCCGTTTTACTGGACACGACAATATGTTCTACACCCACACCAGCAGCAGCAATGCCAATGGCGAGGGGTAAATGGGAATAGAGCCAGATTAAACCAATTTTCATGTTGCCAACTCCCATCGCCCGCAGGGGTGAACCATCCACGCTGTCAAAGTAGATCCACCACAGGCTAAAAGCAACAATCATCCCTAGCACAGCCACAGTGGCAGATGCAAAACCCCATTGCAGCTGAGAAACGCCTTTAACTACGGCAATCACCGCCTCACCCAACACGATAATCGTAAATAAGCCTAAACGTTCTGGGATGTGTGAAAAGCTCGGCGGCACCTTGGCAACCAACTTTCCGGCGGTGAGAGGTGTGCCAAAGTCGATAATAAAACCTAATCCCCAAAGCCAAAAACGCCAAGGAATTGGTACAAAAATTGAGATTAGCCAGATGGCGGCGGCGATGCTAAAGCCTGTAGCGTACCAAGTTGTCAACTTACGTGCTGCCACCACAAAGTATCCAGCAATCAGATACTGGGCAATTAAAATACATCGAACGGTGACGTAGGAAAGGGCGAAGCCGTCGGAAGTTTTTCCTAAGCCGTAATGCACGTTTACTGCCAGCACGGCGATCGCGATCATTTGCAGTAATGTCAGCAGTCGGTGTCCTAAGTCGTCGGTATCGAACCGACTTGCGTAAAAAGTCGCCCCAACCCAAGACCACCAAATCGGCACAAACAGCAGCACGTAGCCGAAAAAACCCAACAGCGAAACGTGTTCGTTAAGATTATGCGCGACTTCCGCGATCGCTGCCACAAATACCAAGTCATAAAAAAGTTCCAGCCAGGTAGCGCGTCGTTCTTTTTCGTTCTCTTCAGCAGTCCGCAGGCGGGGAGGTTGCCACAAACTTTTAATCATCTTGCACTCTCTAATTTCCTAGAGGGTTATGCAGATAATATCTCATAGGAAATCGAATCTTTCGCTCAGCGATCGCATTCAGCCACCAATTGGTCTAAATCTGACTTGACAAGGCTATCCGTAGGCAAGTCAAGCATCGCATCCAACCAGCCGGGAATCCCGATGGTAAAAATTGCATTTTGTCAAGGTACAGATAACTATTTTTCGTAAACAGATATTTTGCGCCGATGATAGCCGTGTCAAAAAATCGCGCGATCGCCACCGGATACTACTACTCTTAAGGCAGTATAACCCGCTCTAGCTCTAGGTCTTAGGTCTTTTTGCAAAAGTGTAAAATAGAAGTAAGCGAGAAAATAAGCATTCTTTTAAATGAAACTACAGTCAGCGGTCTTAGTCCATCTCGGATTTGGAAAGTACGTGCGATCCGACCAGGTGACAGCAATTATCCCAATCGAGGAAGAGCGCGGACCGGGGCGGCGAACCTTCGTTCATCTACAAGGGGAAGCTGACCCCATCGTTGCCTCGCGGGCTGAAGATACCATCATTCGTGACTTGGTACAAGAACCGCGTGAAGTCACTCAAGCGCGTCAACAGCAAGAAATTCTCCAAGATTTATTGGTAGATTTGGGCAACGTTAACTCAACTGTGCGTCGGATTAGTCGTGATGAAGGCGGTCTGGATCTGGAACTGTTGGAACGGCGCATCCGCCAAGTTTTAGAGAATTAAGGTCATGGGTAAGGGGTAATCATGATTACCCCTTACTTAAGCTCCAAGTTGATAAATACGGAGAACTTGAAAGTATGCACGCGATCGCTGACAACATTTCATCACCAGAAGCACCATCCGCTCGTTTGTGGATGCCAGAGCGAGTTTTATTCACACCAGCTGCCTTAGAAGAACCTTACGGTCAGCAGATACTTTCTCGCCTCCAGTCGCTCAACTTACCCGTAGAAGAGTTGCCGCGAAACCGCCTCACTGGTTTGCGTGGCGAGAGCGATCGCGATACCTACAACATCGCCAAGCGTACCCTCGCCGTCGTCACCGCACCGCCTAGTTCCTTCAAACTCAGCCCCATCCCGCCATCGGCTGACTGGCAATTTCACATCGCTGAAGGCTGTCCAGCACACTGCCAATACTGTTATTTAGCCGGTAGTTTATCAGGACCACCCGTGATTCGCGTCTTTGCCAACTTGCCGCAGATATTGGAGAATCTGGCAGCTTACGAAGGACAAAGCGATGCCACAAGTTTTGAGGTTAGCTGCTACACTGACCCCTTGGGCATCGAGCATTTAACAGGCAGCCTCGCTGAATGTATCCGCTACTTTGGCACGCGCACGAACGGACATCTGCGTTGGGTTTCCAAGTTCGACGCGGTGGATGAATTACTCGACTTGCCGCACAATGGTCACACCCGTTGTCGAATCAGTGTAAATGCCGATCCGGTGTATCGTCGGTTTGAAGGCGGTACAGCGTCGGTAGCTTCCCGGCTTCAAGCTTTGCGGCGGTTGGCTTTACCTCGATCTTCTGGTGGTGGCGGGTATCCAGTGGGTTTAGTGATTGCGCCGATTATGCCTATAGAGGATTGGGAGATACATTACACCCGTTTGTTTGACTCGATTAGCGAAGCACTCGATTTTGATTGTGACTTGACTTTCGAGTTGATTTCTCACCGCTTTACCCCTGGATCAAAAGAGGTTTTGCAAACTTGGTATCCCCAATCAAAGCTGGACATGGACGAAGAAACGCGCACCGTTAAACGTAACAAGTTTGGTGGCACCAAGTATGTTTATGACACTGACACGATGAAGACGCTACGGCGCTTTTTTGAGGGTGAGATTACTAAGCGCTTTCCTCAAGGACGCATTCTCTACTGGACTTAAGATTTCTAGCTAAATCTAATTTTATGAGCTGACCAAAATTACAGGTCAGCTTTTTTTATACTTTGATCGAGTTTGCAAGGATTGAGAAGGCGATCGCATTCCCGCTAGCGAGTGGAATTAAAATAACACTATCACTTCCCTGGCAAACTTCACCCATGACAGCATCAATTCCGACAAGTCAACAACCAGCCCTTGCTAATCTTATCCCTCGCTGGCAACCCGCAACGTGGGAAGATTACTTACGGTATCGTGACGATCCTAACCCAGAGATAACCAGGCTGTTTTTTAACGGGAAATACCTTTTTGTTGATATGGGAAATGAAGGAATCAATCACGCCAGCGTCAATAACCTCTTCGCTGTTTTTTATTTAGTTTACGCGCTTTTCAGAACAAACTGCTAGTTCTTTGGGTGGTTGTTTGATGGAAAAGCCAAATACACGAGCCGCATCGCCAGATATAGTTTTATACATTAGTGAAGGTATCCCGCAATGGCAAGAGGGAGAACTGCGCCGCATTAACTTATCTCAGTGGCGAGTTCCCGATTTAGTTGGTGAAGTTGGTGATACTACACTAGCAACTGATTTAGATGAAAAGAAACAAATTTATGCAGATTTGTCCATTCCTGAATATTGGGTAATTGATGTTAAGGGAAAACGAGTTTTAGCATTTCGTTTACAAGCCGATGGAAAATATCAACAATGTGCCTCTTCTGTTACTTTAGCGGGATTGTCAATTTCCCTGCTAGAACAAACTCTAGAACGTTTAAGTGAAGGAACAAATATTAGTGCTGCTGGTTGGTTTGCACAAGCGATCGCGTCTTTGAGCGCAACCGGGTAGAATGCGATTTGCCAGTGTTGGGATGCGATCGCGCTGACTTATATTATCTGGGACAAAGGACAAGAAGCGATCGCGCTAACTTCTCTTTTTCAAAGTTTTCACATGAGGATAATTGAGAATCTTTTCGTCAGCAGTCAGCAATGGACAGTCATAGATTCTGGCTGTGGCGACGATTATTTGATCTGCTGGATCGCGGTGAAAGCTACCTGGCAGCTGCGTTGATTCGAGGGCAATTTGCCATGTCAGGTTTAGCAAACTGATGCCAGGATACGCCAAAGCTTGCTCAAACCACTCCTTAACTGAAGATGGCAGCATCAGTCGGTTGTACTCTACCAACTTGGCAACTTCCCAACATGAAATGACGCTGACACCAAGACCATCGGCTTCATGTTCATTTAACCATTTCAAATGATCTTCAGTAAGTTGGCGATCGCCATGAACCCACCAAACCCAAATGTGGGTGTCTAAAACAATCATCCTGAAGCGCTCCAATCTTCCTCTGCAACAGGTTCGGTTGGATTGTTATAACGTATAGGCATACCACGAAGCGGATAAATATTCTGTTTGGCTGAGGGTGCAGTTCGTACTACAACGATCACCTCTACAGAATCGCCAGCACAAAAAGGTAGATTGTTGAGTGTTAGTCTTCCGTCCTCAGTTAGAGTAGTTTCCACGCGATGTGCGTTCATTCCAACTTCCTCCATAACTTTTTACATCAAAAAAAATTAGATACTAAGCAGCTAAAATTAGGCAACAAAGGCGAACTTATTTCATCATTGCTAAACAGCGTGACAATTAATTGCAAAGCAGCGTTACTACGGCGATAAACTTCAATTTTTGAGGAGCGCCAATCAACAATCCAGTATTCTTGTACTCCTCGCACTGAGTATAGTTTTAGTTTAGCTTCTCTATCTCGGCGTTCATTTTGCACTCCAGAAGATAACACCTCTACAACTAACTCTGGTGCGCCTGTCAAATGTCCCGCTTCATCTACTAAAACAGCTAATTTTTCTTTGCTAATCCAAATCACATCCGGCTCTACATTATCAGCTTCCGTGAAAATAATGCCCGGATTAATAAACGCCTCCCCCAGTCCAGTTTCTTCTGACCAATCTTGTAACTTTCGGTACATATTGCCACAAGTGCGTTGATGGTTCAAGTGGGGGGATCTAGACATAAATAACTCTCCATTAATAATCTCGTAGCGCGTGCCGTTGTCTGGCAATAGTTCCAAATCTGCGGTAGTCCAGCGTACCCCTTGATTTACTGTTTGACTCATAAAAGCAATCCTTGTGAGTAGCCATATATTCTAGATTACCTGCAATTTCCATACCCTTGACGCTCTTGTAGTATTTATGTAACATAAAGATTGCTGCACAAGTGGCAGATGTCTTTTCATGGCTCTCTTTAGGTAGAGCATTGTCCTATGATTCCCCGAACGCGCATCCGAAATATTGGAATTTCTGCTCACATCGACTCTGGTAAAACAACCCTCAGCGAGCGGATTCTGTACTACACGGGCAAAATTTACAAGATTGGCGAAGTTCGGGGAGGTAGCGATCGCGCTACGTTGGACTACATGGAGTTGGAGCAACAAAAAGGCATTACCTACCCAGTCGGCAACCTGTGACTACAGGCTCAAGAAGCAAGGCGGCGGTCTCGGTCAATATGCTCATGTTATCGGTCGGATTGAACCTTGCGAAGAACCGTTTGCGTTCGAGAATCGGGTGGTTGGTGGTGCGATTCCCAAAGAATTCATCCCCGCTTGCGAGAAAGGTTTCCGCGAAGCGATCGCTAGCGGACATCTCATCGGTTATCCGATTGTTGGTGTCAAAGCGATCTTAGAAGCGGGTTCCTACCACGCGATTGACTCTTCGGAAATGGCGTTCCGAACTGCGGCTAGTCTTGCACTCAAGCAAGCCTTTGCCAAAGCAACGCCAGTCATCCTCGAACCGATTATGGTCGTGGAAGTGGAGACACCTAACGAGTTTGTGGGACGAGTGCAGGGCGATCTCTCGTCTCGTCGCGGCGTACTGCTGGGTTCTGAGACGATGGAAAATTACGCCGTCATCCGTGCTGAAGTCCCGTTCGTGGAAATGTTCGGTTATTCCGCACAGTTGCGATCGCTTTCTTCCGGTCAAGCTAACTTCTCAATGGAGTTTGCCTCCAATAAGCCGGTACCCGCCAATCTGCAACAACAGCTGATGGAAAAAGCTGCCCATCTGCGCGGTTAAAACCTTCATCTGAAAATAGGACTAAGTCAGGACTTACGCAAAGCTTATACATATAGCGTTTTTTCGGGTTCAATCCCCCTGTGGTTGCCGGTGGCAGATGTGGTGATGTGCGGCGAGTCCTGTAAGTATCAGAATATTTGTAGGTTGGGTTGAGCGACTAAGTGAAACCCAACCAATGCCTAGCATTGGGTTTCGTAACCTCAACCCAACCTACAATGAAAGTTGCTCTATAACCCACTTGCGAAATGCTCTGAGTGTGGGACTTGTTCCTATAATTAGGCTCTGTTCAACCAATTGGGAAAAAATTTCAATAATTTGTAGATTGGGAAAGGTGGGACTAATTTCTGAGGCAACATATATCCCATCTCTAAGCACATTAATTTGCAGTTTACCCTCTTCATATCGCCACAGTTCAGGAACTCCCAACGCCTCATAAGCACTCAGTTGAGTCTTAGAAGTGATATCAATTTCAATTGCTAAATCAGGGGGTGGATCAACTGTCAGGTCTATTCGTCTTTTCCCAATCATTAAAGCATGATTCTTAATATAAAAGGATTGGTCTGGCTCAATACCTTGCGCCATATCCTTTCGCTTGAAAGTGGTTGAGCCAAAACACTCCCGATCTATTTCAAGTTCTTCTAGCAATATTTTTACCATATCGCCGATGATTTCTTTGTTCACTTCATGTTCTGGCAATGGCATTCTAATCTCCAACGTCCCGTTACTGTAAGCCAGTCGAGTCGCACGATGCTCTCCAAACTCTTCTAGAATTGCCTCAAATTCTTGCCAGCTTACATCGTGGAACATTACTCTATGTCCCGGCGGTACGCTTAATTGTCTCAGTTGCAGCGTTACCATTTACTTTTAAAAAATATAGGCTATATTGAAATCTTGCTTATAGCAATCCTAGTTCATTTCTGAACTTCTCTCTCTCCTCCTCTGCGCCTGGATAGTTGCCGATCTGGAGTTGTTGCCAGATAACGGGAATCGCTATGAGATTGTGGATGGAGAATTATTTGTGACCCGCGCACCACACTGGGGTCATCACAGGGTATGTAGCAACATTTGTACAGAGTTGAATTTTTGGTCGCGGCAGACTGGTTTAGGAGAACCTGCGAGTGGTGCTGGGATCATTTTTACGGATGCTGATAACGTGATTCCTGATGTGGTTTGGGCAAGCAAGGAACGATTAGCCTATATATTTGTTGGGCTTCAAGTGCGTTCAACCCAACTACATCATTGAGTGAGGGGAAGACAGCGATCGCCTGGAATTAGCGTCGAATCAGCCAACAGAGGTGCTGTCAATCCAGGATTGGGGAAGTGCGATCGCTCGCTCGTGTAGGTTGGGTTGAGTGAAGCGAAACCCAACACCTCAGCCTCAACTAAAAACAATTCAACGCTATTGCATATCGTAGAGCAAAAATAGAAGTCGGCACCTATTTTTTTACCTTAGTAGCTCACAATAGAAGAAAATTTTTATATATTCCTTCAAATGTCTCATTATTAAGAAATGCGGCTCTTCCGTAGTTGGTATGCTAAATTATAGTCAAGAAGCGCCACAAGCTATACTAGCCATAAATTTAAGCCAATTTAGCGTTTATTAAATAGAAAATACAGTCCAAAATTGTTATACCTTGCTAGGTAAGCCTTTCAAGTTTTGGGATCAACTTTTTAGCATACCAAGTAATGAAGAGCCAGAAATGCTTTCAGAGACATTATGAAAAACCATCCTTTTAAAATTGATGCCTGCGTTGTTTTACTCGACCATCTACACTGTATTTGGACATTGCCGGACCCAGATAGTCTAGACGCGCATTTTAGGTTGGGTTAAGGCAACGTTACCCAACATAACACTATATATTTGTTGGGCTTCAAGTTCGTTCAACCCAACTACATCATTAGACCTCTTGCAAAAATACTTGGCGATGTTCGTAATCGCGGCTACAAAAACGTAGGCGCGTTCATGCCGTAAGGCTTTAGCCTTCTGGAAAGGTAGTCCGCCTGCACGGACTCTTAAAACCCGCTTCCGTAGGATTTAGTTAAATTATCCAATCTAAGCTACTAATTTGAATGGTAAGCGCGGACTCTTAAAACCCGCTTCCGTTGGGTATAGGTATGTATAGCCTCAGACTTCAGTCTGTAGGCATCCATCGACTGCGTGCAAGAGGTCTATAGCAATCCTATTTAAGTTGTGCGCGAGTATTCGCCTTAGTGTAGAAGACTTGCGGTTATGGCGTCTCTACAGGGAGAGTGCAAATCATTTAGGATTGCTATAGTGATGATTACTATTTGCATTTTTACTTTTATTTTTAATATCAGGCAAACTTAGTTTATCTAATTTCATAGAACTGCTTAATTTTTAAAATACTATTGACAAATTAATTGATATATGTAGAAAATGTCTGCGGGCGTCTGTCGCCAGTGCTTGACGAGAAGCGAACCAGGATTAGGGGAAATCTCAAAGTGAACATTCTGCTAGTGGAAGATGATGAGCATTTGGCACAAGCTCTCACCAAAACCCTCAGCGATCGCAATTATATAATCGACCGGGCAGCCGATGGGCAAGCAGGCTGGCAATTCGCACGGACTGGTACCTACGACTTGATTTTGCTAGATGTGATGCTGCCCACACTTGATGGCATCAGTCTTTGCCAGCGGCTACGTTCTTTGGGGCGGCTGATGCCGATTCTCTTATACGCTGCCCATGAAATTGATGGCGATAAAGTCATAGCACTGGATGCCGGTGCGGATGATTATGTCGTCAAACCCTTTGATTTAGAAGAATTGGCGGCTCGTGTCCGTACTCTCCTGTGTCATTGTTGTTTATTAAAGCCGCCGATTCTGAAGAATGGAAGCCTGGGTCTTGACCCGCCTACCTTAGAGGGACGCTATGAAGGGCAAAATTTGCATCTCACTCCCAAACAGTATGCGCTACTAGAACTGTTTGTACGCTGTCCGGATCAAGTATTTAGCCGCAGCGAGCTTCTGGAACACCTGTGGTCGTTTGAGCAACCACCCGCTGAAGAAACCGTTCGCTCTCACATTAAAGGGTTGCGGCAGAAACTGAGAGCCGCAGGCGCTCCCACCGATCTCATTGAGACGGTTTATGGGGTGGGATATCGCCTCAAGCCAGCTCAATCTCATCCTCCAATCCGAGGGATCTCCTCCGCCCTACACCAGCCGCCGACTCTTGCTCAAACGCAGGCAGCAGTGGCGAAAGTTTGGGAGCGCTTGCAAGGAGAGATTATCGCCCGGATAGACGTTGTTGAGGAGGCAACCACTGCCTTACTGAGAGACGAATTAGGCTTGGAGGAGCGCCACCGAGCAGTTTGGGCAGCTCACAAGCTGGCGGGTTCTCTAGGAATGTTTGGCTTTCCTTGGGGTTCTCAATTGGCTCGTCAGATTGAACATAGCTTTCAACCGGAGACGCCATTGGATCGAGAGAAAGCGCAACACTTATGCGAATTAGTTGCGGATCTCCGGCGCGAACTACGGCAGCCTCCAGCCATCGGGCGAAAAATTCGCGCTTGTTCGGTGGATGTAGAAATGCAAGATAGGGTGTCTCAGATTAAATCTGGTTAATTGACTCCACTATAGTTCTTGACTCATGCCGATCCGGCTTGCCAACCCAGACTAAAATCTCCGATGAGTCAAAATAATTTGCAGATGCGTTTCGTCCGTTGTTTCCTAAAATTCTTGCTAGCTTTTTTACTTGTCACCTTACCCGTTAAGGCTCAACAAATGGAAATAACCGATAGCGATCGCCTGACTATTCGTTCTGTCATTTCTAGCCAACTGGAAGCGTTTCAAAAAGATGATGCTGAAGGCGCTTTCTCTTTTGCCAGCTCAGAAATTCAAGCTCAATTCGCGACGCCAGACAACTTTTTGAGGATGGTGAAAGCTGCTTATCAACCAGTTTATCGTCCTCGTTCCGTGATGTTTGAGAACATAACCACAATTGAAGGATTTCCGGCTCAGCAAGTGCTGCTACTCGATCGGGATGGGAATTTGGTCAGGGCACTTTATCTGATGAAAAAGCAATCTAACGGCAGATGGAAAATTACTGGATGTTATTTAGTGCCAGTAAAAGGGGAAACTGTTTAGATAGGAAATTGGTAAGAAGAGTTAGAGGAGGGGAGCATCTCAGTTTTGCAAACAAGTCCCAGAATCTTGTCCCCTTTTGGCGAGCTAGTCATCGGCGAGTGACGGAAAAATGAGACTTCTGAAATTTTCCCAACCGTTAACACTCCGGCATTCAACACCGATACAAGAAATAGAGGCAACAGAAAGTGAATCGTCTCGGAGCTAACATCCGTTAAAAGGCTGACGAAAGCCAGTATCCAGACATTACTTGGAATACTCTTTCTATTTGATTGCAAATCAAAAAACTTACAAATATTAGCGTTCCGATGCCTGCTCCTTCTGTCTGCTTTAAGCAGCAGTCTAATTTCTCAACAATCGTAGACCACTGAGCGTGACCAGGACTGTAGATCCCTCATGCCCAATTACGCCTAAAGGCATGGTAATATTGCCAGTAAAATTGGCAAATAATAGCAAGACAATGAAACCCAAGGCAAACGCAATGTTTTGTTTGACGATAGTCTGAGAGCGGCGACCTAAGCGAATCGCCTGTGACAATTTTTCTAGGTTGTCTGCCATCAAAATTACATCGGCTGTTTCCAAAGCTACATCACTGCCAGTGGTTCCCATTGCAATTCCCACTGATGCCTGCGCCAAAGCAGGAGCATCATTAATACCATCTCCCACCATTGCCACTGTTTGATACTTTTGCCGGAATTGTCGAATCGCGTTGACCTTATCTTCAGGTAGAAGTTCTGCATACACTTCGTCTACGCCAATTTCTTTGGCAATGCTCTGGGCTGTACGCTGGTTATCGCCCGTCAGCATGACAATTTTCTCAATCCCCAGTTTTTTGAGTTTGGCTAGAGCTTCTGCTGCCCCTATTCGCACTGTGTCAGCGATCGCGATTAACCCCAAAGGTTGTCCTGCTAAAGCCACCCACACAACTGTTTTTCCTTCTTCTTCCAATCGTTGGCTCAGTTGAGTCAGTGTGTCTGGCAAATGGTTGACCTGTTCTTGGACAAATGCTGCTTTGCCGACTATAGCCTTTTGGCGATCGACTTCTCCCACAATTCCCTGTCCAGTCTGCGCCTGAACGTTGGTGGCTTGAGTCCATTCTAAATGTTTAGCTTGAGCCGCTTGGACGATCGCATTGCCAATTGGATGCTCAGACAAACTTTCTAAAGCGGCAGCTATTTGCAATAACTGGGTTTCAGACTGGTTTTTAACTGTGGCAACTTTGACTACTTGAGGCTTGCCAGTAGTGAGCGTTCCTGTTTTGTCAAAAGCGATCGCTCTAATTTTCCCCATCGTCTCCAACTGAGCGCCACTCTTAAATAAAATACCGTTACGAGCGCCATTGGCAACCCCTGACAGAAGTGTTGGCATAATCGCTGCCATCAACGCACAGGGAGAAGCAACCACTAAAAAAACTAGCGCCCGATAAATTGTGGTTTCCCAGTTCCAACCCCATAGAAATGGAGGCCCAATTGCTAGCAATAATCCTGCTAACACAATTACCTTAGCGTAGCCTCGTTCAAATCGTTCGATAAACTGCTGCGATGGGGGAGTTTCAGTCTGTGCCTGCTCAACAAGACGGATTACTCGTTGAAGTAAGCTACTTTCCGGCGGTTGATGCACCTTTAATTTAATTGCACCGTTGCCATTGATAGTGCCAGCAAAGACTTCATTTCCGATTGTTTTCTCAACTGGCATGGATTCCCCGGTGATCGATGCTTCGTTGAAAGTGCTGTAACCTTCAACAATCAATCCATCGGTGGGAACCAATTCTCCAGGCTTGACTAATACTCGATCGCCTATTTGTAACTCGGAGATAGGAACAAGTTGCTCAATTTCATTATGCAGTACACGCGCTGTATCTGAAGTCAAGTTCATTAAGCTCTTGATACTTCGCTCGGTGCGTTGCATTGCATAGCCTTCGAGTGCGCCACTAATAGCAAAAATCAAAATTAACGCGGCACCATCGACAATTAGATAATACTCGCGCCGCCACAACCCCAAGCTAGCTGCACCCAAGGCAGCGACAATCATTAGCAGGTCTACATCCAGTTCTTTTTCTTGAAATAGGGTAGTTAATCCCTCACGGGCGCTAGTGTACCCACCAATGACATAGGCGGCGGGTAGAATCATTAAGCTGAGTCCTAACCAGCCTAAGTTAAGTGCTAGCCAACCAAGGAGAACGAGTAGACCGCACATAATTGCTGCCACTGCGTCTGGATGTTCTTGGATTAGCTGGCGATAGCGAGGAATTGGCATGGCGCTAGAGTTCATAAAACATTTTTGAGTTGAGGAGTGAACTCTCTCACTCTAAACATTGACATTAATGTTAATGTCAAGCCTTCGCCCCTATCTGCCGAATAGTTTGATAGATTAGGTGTTCATACTTGTTGCAACCGCATACTGTTAGATGTGCTGATAGTGGGGTTATTTTACTGGTAATTGTATGAATAACACACCGAAAATTGACCGTCAACGGGAGCATCAAGCCAACGAACGTACCTTTCTCGCTTGGCTACGCACTTCTATTGCATTGATTGGCTTTGGTTTTGCGATCGCTCGATTTGGTATATTTCTACGCCAACTTAATGTTACGCTCACTCAACAGGAGCCTGCGATAAATCCTTTATTTAGCTCCGAAAATCTAGGTATTTCTTTGGTAATCTTTGGAATTGTGACAATTGCTTTAGGTACATGGCGGTACAACCAAGTTTTTTGGCAAATTGAACGAGGTGATTATAAAGCCAATCGTTTGATTATTTGGATCATCAGTGCAGTAGTAATGATCTTGGGATTTCTCAGTATTCCCTGGTTGCTGTGGCGAAATAAATTGCCCAATCGTCCGTTTTCTGTTCCAAATCAGCCCCAGTCCAAAAATCTGCGTTGATGACATTAGCGTTACCTAATCTAACGCTCTCGCAAGTTTTTGAGTTCTGCTAACTGTTGCGTTTGTTCCTCTAGTCGAATTGCCAGGCGATCGCACACTATTTCACATAACTCAAAAATAATCGGATCGGCTTAAGTAAAAGTCTGGTTCGCTATCTTGAATAGTGGTGAAGATCAACAAAATAGAGGTGAGAGTGGCGCATGGGTAAGTGTTCATGGGGATGGGTGTGAGGTTCCCCTATCGGGATTCCCTGGTGATGCTCATGCTGATGATGTTCATCATGGATGTGTTCATGTTCATGCCAAATGCTTTCATGCTCATGTTCATAATCCTGGGGTGAGAGGGTAAGTTGTACCACCACCAGCAACATTAAGCCAATCAAGCTACCGTAGAGAAATTCGCGATCGCTAAAGTTACTTCCCAGCCAACCAGCCAGCGGGTAGGAAACTGCCCACCACAAGTGACTCCAGGCAAAGTGTGCGCCGTAAACTCGTCCTTGGGCATCAGATGGAATGCGGTCTGCAATCAAGGTTTGAGTGGGTAAATTTACGAAGTTTTGCCCCATACCTGCCACCAACCACAGAATCATCAGCAGTGGTAGACCTACATAGCTTGCAGGCAATAAAGCTAAAGTTACAAGAGCCGCACCAAGCAGTACAAATGTTGTCCGCGCCAAGCGTCTACTTATAGCACCGAAAGCCACTGCTGAAATAGTCGCGCCGATTCCAAAAGCAGCCATTACCCAGCCGTATTGCATATTTCCCAGTTTTAGCGTTCCCTGGACGTAGCCGACAGTATTTACCAGGATTTGCGCTCCAGCTATGGATGCAACTAACTGCATCGCCAGTGCATAGCGAATTGGAGCATCAGTGAATAGGCGGGTTGTACCGTTTTTGATGTCTCGCCACGTCCTGCCCTTTGTCGCTGAGTTGGATAGACTTGGCTGAACTCTTAACTGACCTGGTAAAGTGAAGATTAATACTGCCGCGACTAGGAAAGTTAGGGCATCTAGGAAGAAAACCTGTCTTGCCCCAATCAGTGCGGCGACGCTGCCAGCTATACCGGGACCGAGTACCCCTAGCAGTTGGAAAGTCGCAGCCGAAAGTGCGATCGCTTGCGGGTAATCATTCTGACCTGTGACTAGGGGAATTGTGGCTTGGTAAGTCGGCGTAAAGAAAGCATTGAAGACGTTGAGGGCAAATATTAGGGCGTAGATTTGCCAAACCTTTGTCACAAAGGGCAACAGGCTGACAATTAGCATACGGATAACGTGAGTTGTAACTAGGATCATCTTGCGATCAATGCGGTCGGCGATCGCACCCGCTAAGGGAGAGAGCAACACAAAAGCTGTGACGCGCAATGTTAGCGCCCCTGACAGCACAATTGCTGATTTCTGTCCAGCTAACTCAAAGGCGAGGAGAGCTAAACCAACCCAGGTAAGTGCATCTCCCAATAAACTGGTGGTTTGAGCCGCGTAGAGCCGCGCAAACACGGGATTTCTGAGGCTGCGAAAAAGCATTCATCGGTTTTCCTAAATTTGCTTATGATTTCTGAGGCATCAGATGCCCCCCAGGGGGATATAAAGACTTTTCCATACTAAACATTTACATTAGTGTCAATGTCAAGGGTTTTATAAATTTAAATAGAGGCATAGTGAGCAAGCTTTTGACTATTAAGGAACTCGCAGATATGGTAGGGGGGGGTATTACTCCCCGAATGGTGCGGCATTATCACACTGTGGGGCTGCTGCCACCTGCTCAACGCAATGATGCCAACTATCGGCTGTATACCCAAGCCGATGTGCAACGGCTGCGGCTGATTGTCGCACTGAAGCAGCAAGGGTTCCATCTGTCGCACATCCGCCAGTTACTAGAAACCGAGTCGGAAGCAGCAGGCAGTACGCTGATAACTCAATTGCAACAGCAATATCAGTCTGTGATGCAACAGTTGGTACGGCTGCGACAAACGGCATCAGCGTTGGAAGGATTGTTAGGACGCGATCGCGAATGTCTGGCTATCCAAG
Organism: Coleofasciculus sp. H7-2; assembly: GCF_042747725.1. Taxonomy (NCBI): domain Bacteria; kingdom Bacillati; phylum Cyanobacteriota; class Cyanophyceae; order Coleofasciculales; family Coleofasciculaceae; genus Coleofasciculus; species Coleofasciculus sp. H7-2. The sequence continues at coordinate 16,610 of NZ_JBHZGO010000001.1, read as the reverse complement.
CAGAAGCTCTAGCTCAGCTAAGGCTATTGGAAATTGAAACCAAAAATGGGTTAGGAGAAATTGAAAAGCTCATGTCTGGTTTGGATGCAAAAGCCGACGCTCACCCGGAAGAGTTTCAGGAATCATTACAACGACTTTTGCCAGATTTATCTAACCGTTCTGAAATTGAAGTAGACTTGCTTTCTAAACTGGTATTAGCTTGTGGGGATGTCAGTTTGGTGCAGTTTGTACGCGTGAGTCAGGGTGCGATCGCGGCTGCCCGTAATACACTCAACGCTGGGTGTCAGATTGTAGGAGATGTGCCAGCCATCGTTGCGGCTTTTGACCAAACTAGGCTGGCACATTTGGGATGTCGAGTTAAAACCTTAATTGATGACCCCCATATTACCGATGCAGCCGATGCCGAACAAGCATTCTGGCACGAGCGCATCTGGAAAGAACGATTGCATCAGCTTGAAAGTGGATGTGTGCTGGCAATTGGATATGCACCATCTGTATTAATGTCAGTTTGTGCAGCAATTGAGCAAAAATTGATTCAACCGGCTCTCGTTATTGGGATGCCGATTGGATTTAGCCACGCCCCCACAGCCAAGCGACGCTTAACACGCCTTAATGTCCCATACCTCACGATTGATGGAACTTTGGGGGGCGGACTATTAGCAGCAGTGGCTCTGAATGCTTTAGCAGAATCGCTTTTAGAAAAACCAGACTGTCATTGTTATCTGGAAGCAGATAAGCTTATGGAACTGGCAGTTCAACTAAGAGTGTGACTGGTGAGGAGCTAGGGAATAAAATCACTTTTCACCAAAAAGCGAGCGGAAGCCCCTGGATGCGCGACATGGGGAGGTAAGCGATTAGCGGTTAAAACCGCCTGTAAATATTTTGTTTCATTGTAGTGATATCCTGAAGGGATGAAAAGCATCCTGACTCTTAGCTGCAAACTTCAACCAACGCCTGAACAGGCGGACATGATTCAGGCAACCCTTCAGGCGGAGAGCAGATGCTTGCAACTACATCAATCAGAACGTTGACGCAAAACTGACAAACAACGTCAGGATTCAAACTCTTGTCTACGCTCAAGTCAGACAACAATTTGGGCTTTCTGCCAATCTTGCGGTTAGGGCAGTTAATCGGGTTGCTGGCAATCGGAAGACTGCGCTTAAAGACAAACAAGAAGTCAAGGTATTTAAGCCTGCTAGCGCCGACTACGATGCGCGAATTTTTGCTTATAGGGAGAAAGAGCAGTCTGTTAGCCTGACTCTTGTTGGTGGTCGGGAGCATATTAAACTCAAGCTTGGTAACTATCAAATTGGCAAACTTAAGGATAAAATTCCGACCAGTGCAACGTTGTTTAAATAGCGTCAGGGCGAATATTTTATCAACATTCAAGTTATAAGAGGAAGCACCAGAGCCGCATCGAATCAAAAATGTGCTTGGCGTTGACTTGGGTAGCACTGATATTGCGGTTACTAGTGTTGGAGACAAGTTTAGCGGGAAACAAATAACCGATGTTCGCAACCATTATGCGAAGCTGAGAGCGTCTATCCAACAAAAGGCTACGAAAGGCACAAGGAGTACAAGGCGTAATTGCCGAAGACTTTTGAAACGGCTATCGGGCTTCGTAGAGACGATTCCAGCGCCATACCAACCACGTCTTTCTTCAAGCAGCTGGCTCAAGAGAGCATTGGCAACTCTCGTCTGCTATGGCGATGGAAGATTTGAGTGGGATACGTGAGCGAACTAATAATCGACAAGAAGCAAAAAGGAACGTAGACTGTCTAACTTGTGGGCATTCTTTGATCTGAGGACTTTGATTAACTACAAAGCTTTGGCTGTTGGTGTTGAAGTTATGCTTGTTCCTCCTGCTTATACGTCCAAATCGTGCCATTCTTGCGGAGTGATTGGCAACCGTAATGGCAAATCTTTCAAATGTATGTGTTAACCAGGCGTGTAATTGGCATGGTGACGCTGAGCGTGAACGGTGCAATTAATATTTCTAGTCTTGGGGGAGCGCTTGTAAGTCTTCCCGAACGCTCGGTACTGGCTTGTTCTTTAGTGCAAGTTATAGGCTAGGGCTTTCATCCCCCGCATTCTATGCGTGGGGTAAGCTTACTGGACTCCAACGGTCTTCCCATCCTCAACAACTAATGTGATTGGCTTAAGCACTAGGCACTAAGAATTTCCCGAACTTGGCGTACGCAGGTACACCATTAGCCTTAATCAGGACTTACGCAAAAGCAGGACAAGAGACGAATTTTACTATTATAAAGGCTATGGGGAGGAGCAAGGTTACGAATAGTCCGCGGGGCTAGAGTTGAAGCCTGCGGTTGCGAGCTTAAATTTTTATCTTGAACTTGTATACTAATGGTAGATGCATCAACTGGAAGTTGTTCCAAAGCTATGAAGTAACTTTGTACAGCCAGATTGAGAATTTCTAAAGTGTCATATTTCCATAAAAAACCATCAATCTTGGGCCAAGCGATCGCCTTCTTTGATTTAATGGCATTGGAAGCGCAGGGGAGTATCGGATACCCCCCTACTGACGAGGCGTATACTACTTAGATGCTGTCTACTACAACGCAATTCTGACTTCCTTGAAAATTAATCGGTTGCCCAAGAGCTGCGATCGCAGATTGAGCAATTTGAATCGGTCGAAGGATGTGGCAGATGTAGCGCTACTTAAGCGGCGCGACGGCTGAAGAAGTTCCACAGGAATACTGCAATAATTGCGCCTAAAACAGCGACAATGATTCCGGGAATACTCAAGCTGGCAGCCGTTAGTTGTAGAGTTCCCGTTTGCAGAAAAGTTCCCAAAGTCCCGCCAACGAAGGCTCCAATGACTCCTAGAACAAGAGTTCCAAGAATACCACCGCCTTGATGACCCGGATAAATAGCTTTAGCAATCGCACCAGCAATCAGACCTAAAACAATCCAAGCAATAATATTCATGATTCTGATTCCTTATAGTCCCTTGTTTACAATTACAGATTAACAGTTCAAACCAAGCAATCCCATCTGCCACACGATATAACTGTCTTTACCTCAAGAGATAGGCAAACCGCATTTTTTTCACGTCCAGGTTCCCACAGCGCTAATTCCTCATTGATTGCGCTAAAAAAGGGATTAAATTAATAATATTTAACATTGGGGCAGAGAGAAAACAGGCGCTTGGGTCTAAGCTCTAAAACCACCTCTACCCTACAAGACGACTTAATAAAGTATCCTTCAGACTGATGTTAGATTATCGAGCAGTATGATAACCTCCTGACGATAAATCGGGAGAACAAGCAGTGAGAGCGCTGATCCGGCTGGGAATTGCACTGTTACTTATGCTATTTGGGTTAATTAGTTACTGCACTACGACGGTGGAGAACCCGGTGACTGGGGAAAAGCAACGGGTGCAACTTTCGCCAAAGGAGGAAGTCGTCCTGGGACTGCAAGCGCGATCGCAAATGGCGGCAAAATTTGGCGGTCTGTATCCAGATCCGGCGCTACAAAACTATATTGACAAAGTAGGAAATGAGGTAGTGCAGGAGTCAAAGGCGAAGACTTCCGGCTATCCGTTTGAATTTCATCTGCTGCGCGACCCTCAAACGATTAATGCGTTCGCCTTGCCGGGAGGACAAATTTTCATTACTGCGGGTTTGCTGCGTCGTCTCTCATCCCAAGCTCAACTGGCGTCTGTGCTGGGGCACGAGGTCGGGCACGTTGTGGGACGGCACGCGGCGGAACGTTTGGCAAAGCAGCAACTCGGTGCAGCACTGGTGACAGCAGTTGGAGTCGCGGCGAGTGACGACCAGGGTGGCGGTCGGCAGGCGCAAGTGATTGCCCAGGCAGTGAACCAGATTGTCAATCTGCGTTACGGACGTGAGGATGAACTAGAAAGCGATCGCCTTGGCGTTCAGTTTATGACGGCAGCTGGCTACAACCCTAAAGCCAGCGTCGAAGTGATGCAGATCCTTGCTAGTGCCAGGAGTGGCGGTCAATCCCCGGAGTTTTTCAGCACCCACCCCAACCCTGAGAACCGAATTCAAAAACTACAGGCTGTAATCTCTCAAACCTATCCCAACGGCGTTCCACCACAGTTGGAAATTGGACGCGAGGACTTTGCTCAATCTGTGCGATCGCGTTTGCCACCCGCAACTAAGTAAAGGCAGAAAAACTCCACTCCTACAACCCTCAGCCCTTCAAGACAGCACATTCCGAATGTAGCCCCACTTCCCGCCGCTGAAAGACCATTCGCCATTCTCACCGCTTGAACGCCACGATCCACCAATATTAACCAGCGCCAATCCTTGGGAAAAGGGTTGAGCGTTGTCAAATTCTGTGGGAATGACAAGTTTACCTGTCTTGTTAATATAGCCCCACTTGCCAGCAATTTTGACTGCCGCTAGCCCTTCTAAAAAAGACTCAGCATCCTCAAATTGCGGCAAAATTACGACCTGCCCAGTTTTATCGATATATTCCCATTTTCCAGCAATTTTTACCGCTGCTAATTCTTCTGAAAAAGCCTTAGCATCCTCAAATTGCGGCAGCATTACCAGCTTTCCCGTCGTGTCAATATAACCATATTTGCCGCCAACACCGATACGTGCCATCCCTCCCGAAAAGCTATCAGCGCTATCAAATTGATAGGGGATTTTGAGGTTCCACGTCTTATCAATGTAACCCCATTTGCCATCTATCTTGACAGGTGCATATCCTTCCGAAAAAGATTCTGCATCATCTACTCGCAGTAAGATTAAAAGATTTCCCTTCGTGTCAAGATAACCATATTTGTTATCAATTTTTATCAGTGCTAACTCTTCTTGAACAGGTTTCGCACTATCAAATTGGAATCGACTGACAAGTTTACCCGTTTTGTCAATATAGCTCCACTTATAGCCCATTTTGACTCGCGCCAGCCCGCTATTAAAGGAATCCACCCAGTCAAATTGCGGCTGGCTCACACTTTTTCCTGTAGTGTCGATATAGCTATATTTGCCGCCAATTCTCCGACTGGTAAAGCCAAGCTGTTTTAATTGTGAGGGATTAAATGGTGCAGGCTGGGCGTAAGGGCCAGAACGCAAGGCTTTGGCTAAGGCGTCGTTGTCTTCTCGCAGACCTTCGTAGAAGAAGAAAACTTCGCCTTGGATGCCACAAAAGCGATTGTAAGCGATCGCCTGCAACAAGTAGTCGGCGCTGATGCGATATCCCCCTACTTTTAGTAAAATACCGGGCATCAGCGTTGGTAGCTGTTCGGCGGTAAATTGCTGGGCGACAAGACTATCAACCAGTTGTTTGTAACTAAAGAAATCGCGGCGATACAACTGTGGATGTATCATATCAACCAACCCGCGATCGCTCCAAGCTTTGGGATCTTGCAGATATTCCTGAAGTGCCCAACCGTGGGGACTCGGTGCCAGTGAAATCAGCAATTCTGGCTTAATATTAATCACTTCTTGGTAGAGGCGAGTTAAGAAATCGGTGAGAATATCCGCACGCCACTGAAGCCATTGCGGATCTTTCGGGTTTTGCGGAGGATTTTGGAAGAATTGCTGAAAGTAGCGATCGCTTGTTCGTCGATCGTAGCCCGCAACACTTGGAAGTGCAGGCATTCGATCATCCCCTTGAATGCCGCTGATATCGTAATTTTTAACAACTTCTAGCACCAAATTTAGTAAGAATTCTTGTACTTCAGAATCAAGGGCATTCATCCACTCGAAACTGTTCTTTTTAACTAAATTCCCGCTGCTGTCGCGGGCAGCCCAATCAGGTTTTTTCGCTAGAATATGTCCGCCATTTTGATTGTAAGAAGAGGCGAATCCGTATTCAAACCAGGGAATCACCGCAAGTCCAACTCGACGTGCCTCAATTACCATTTCAGCTAAGGGATCGCGATCGCTATATCGCGGATCAATTTCGACTCCAAAATTGTCTTGCATCACTTTACTGGGATATAGCGTAAAGGCATTATTCCAAATAACCGGAAAGACTACATTGAACCCAGTTTGAGCGAGAAAATCCATCGCCGCAGCAATGTTTTGCCGAGAATTCAGAACTTTGCTATCTGTTGTGGTAATCCAGACACCGCGAGTTTCCATTACTGCCTCTTTGGCGCGTATTGTCTAATCAGTGCCACTCCTTCAGAAAAAGCATCTGCTTCATCAAATTGTGGCGAGATTACGAGTTTACCTGTTTTATCGATATAACCCCACTTGTCAGCAATTTTGACTCGTGCCAATCCTTCCGAAAAAGCTTCAGCTTCATCAAATTGCAACCCAATAACCACAAATTCCATCCCCGGAATATACTGCAACGGCACGCCAGAAATGCCCAAAGCGCGACAAATCAAAGCCGCAATCTCGCCTCTGGTGGCATTCTGATTGGGGTTGAAGCGTCGGACATGGGGATAATTGACGACAAGATATTTTTCGATTGCAGAAGCGATCGCTCCAATTGCATAATTAGGAATCTGCGCCGCATCCTCAAAATACTTTTTTAATGTCTCGCTGGGATTTGTCGTAGCGCCATACTTCAACCCCGATACCAAAGCTACAAAAGCTTGCACTCGCGGAATTGGCTGACTTGGCTTAAATGTGCGATCTGGATAGCCAGACAAAAAACCCGCCCGATAAACAACTTGAATCGCCTGATAAGCCCAATGATTTGAAGGCACATCCACAAAGTTAATTGCATTCCGAATCGGGACGGCATTGGGAAACGCCTTTCGTATCAGCGCCGCAAACTCCGCCCTCGTCACCTGTGCATTTGGACGAAAGCTACCATCTGGATAGCCGCTAATCAGATTTCGCGCTTGCAGTTGTTTGATACACTCTTGCGCCCAATGGTTTTGAATATCAGAAAAGATCGAATCGTTCAATCTGACTAACTCCTCTATTAATATGATTCTCATAAATACGACATATTTTATACCCCCTATACCCCTTGTAAAAGAGTGAAATTTTATCATAGTCTCCCTTTTTAAGGGGGGTTGGGGGGATCTAAGGGTAATCAAGCGTCAATAATCATCGTCTTGATTAACGATTTTAATTTTGCTAGCGGCTTTAGTCGCTTTATCCCGCGCCTCTTGGACATTACTTGCTTTCGCCAAAGCGACTCCCATTCTGCGGTTAGGGCGAGAATTTGGCTTGCCAAATAACCGGATGTCTACATCAGGTTCAGACAAAGCTTCTTGCACTTCCATAAAAGCGATCGAATTTGAATGCTTACTTGCCAGAATTACTGCACTCGCTGAAGCCCCTAATAGTTCTATTTTAGGAATTGGCAAGCCTAAAACCGCTCTTAGATGCAATTCAAATTCATTCAAATTTTGAGAAATTAATGTCACCATTCCCGTATCATGAGGTCTGGGAGAAAGTTCGGAAAAAATTACGGAATCTTTGGTAATAAAAAACTCTACGCCGAAGATGCCAGCGCCTCCCAAAGCATCGGTAACTTTTTGCGCGATCGCCTGTGCTTCCAAAAGCAGTTTTTCTGGCATTGCTGCTGGTTGCCACGATTCTTGATAATCGCCCCTTTCTTGACGATGACCGATAGGAGGACAGAAAATGGTCGGAGCATTCCACTGCTTAATTGTTAGCAAAGTTATTTCTAATTCAAAGGGAATAAACTCTTCGACAATAATTTTTTGAGTATCTCCTCTAGAACCTTCAATCGCATACTTCCATGCCGCTTCAACCTCATCGAGCGAATTGACAACTGATTGACCTTTTCCAGAGGATGACATCACAGGTTTTACTACATTTGGAAATCCAATTATATCGGAAACTTCCATAAATTCTTTCAGCGTTGTTGCATAAGCATATTTAGCAGTTCTAATTCCTAACTGTTGATGGGCGAGTTCCCTAATCCGGTCTCGATTCATCGTATAATGGGTAGCAGTGGCAGTCGGAATAACTGTAAATCCTCTGTTTTCAAATTCAATCAGTTTCTCCGTCCTAATCGCTTCAATTTCTGGAATAATTAAATTTGGCTGATGTTTTTGCACGACGGCTTCCAAGTCATCGGCACTGAGCATAGAAATTACTTCAAATTCATCAGCAACTTGCATCGCTGGAGCATTATGATAGCGATCCACTGCAATCACATAGTTGCCCAGACGTTGAGCCGCAATGACAAATTCTTTGCCGAGTTCTCCCGAACCAAGCAGCATAATCTTTTGAGGAAGCTTCAGAGAGGGTTTCATTGATTTTTTGAGTTTGAGCTATCAGATTTCGCCAATTCATTGTAAAACTAACCAGCGCTTTTTCGATCGGCGATCGCAAGAGAATTAACACATTCTTCTTTCCTACGCGGCGGAGGGCGGGTTTATCCCAATTTTAGGTAGGAATTATGTATCTGGCTATCAAACCTACCTCTACAAGAATTAAACCGTACATCAACAGAGATATAATACTTGCAATTTTGCCTGACTCTTTTATAGCAATCTCAGGATTTTCTCATAATTTATAGTTAAGCTGGAAGTCAGTAGAGTCTGAAGATCGCTAAAACTTGTAATTCATGTCATTTATAAGGAGCTATCAACAGGTAATTAACAAAATCAAGCAGAAAATCGATCCATTTTCACTTCAGTTTCGCCTAACCGTAGGGATTACGGCTGTTTCGATCTTCGGAATCAGTAGCGTTGCTATTTGGACGAGTTGGAAAATGCAGCAACTTTTGATTAGTTCCCCTAAGCAAAACATTCAGCAGATTGCAAAGCGTTTTCCACAGGATGTCAAACTCTACAGTGAAATGATACCTGTAGAGGCTGGACTGCAAAAGGCAATTGATAACCGCACCACGCCAAATTTACTAATCTGGGTGACTTATCCTAATGGTGAAATCCCTGCTAAATCTATAACGCTGGTTGCGCCACCTTGGCAAGGTAACGACACTTCTGCCCAATTGCTGTCCCTGTCGGGAATGACGATCAAACCCGAAATTTATCAGATTAACCAACGCTATTTAGTGATTTCTGGTACCCCTTTAATCGTGAAGGGCGCAAAAATCGGTAATGTTTACGTGGCACAGGATATCACTAGCGAACAAACAATGTTTGAAGCGGTGATTCGTAGCATGGGAATTGCTTATATCGTAGCAATTATGACAATTACGATAGTAATTGCTATCTATATCAAGCGATCGCTTCAACCATTGCGACAAATGAGCCAAATGACTCAAGTCATCTCGGTAGAAGATTTAGGGCAAGCACAACTGCATCTTGAGCAGGCTCCCAGCGAAGTTAAGGAACTAGCCAATACCTTCAACATGATGTTGTCTCGCTTGTCGCAAGCTTGGGAACAGCAACGGCAATTTGTCAGTAATGTTTCCCATGAATTGCGGACACCTTTAACGATTGTTTATGGCTATCTCCAAAGTACCTTGCGACGAAGTACCAATTTAACAGAAGCACAGCAAGAAGCGCTGGGAATTGCGGCTTCTGAGACAGATAGCACGATCCGCCTATTGCAAGATTTACTCGATTTGGCACGAGCGGATAGTGGTTATATGCATTTCCATTTGGAAAACCTGGTTCTAAACGATTTGGTGGCAGAGGTGGTAGGAATGGCACAGCAATTTAGCAGTCGAGAAACGATAATTGAGGCAAGTTCCTACCCAATTGAAATTAGAAGCGATCGCAACCGTCTTAAACAAGTACTGCTCAACTTAATCGATAATGCCTTAAAATATTCTGAACCCAACGAACCTGTCACCATAAAATTAGCTCAAACGCGCGACAATGTAACTATCCAAGTTTGCGACAAGGGTTGTGGCATTCCTCTGCAACAACAAGCCCTGATCTTTGAGCGCTTCTACCGCGTGGATGAAGCTAGGGCACGTTCAACTGGTGGTGCTGGTTTGGGTTTATCGATCGTTAAAACCCTGATTGAGGGCATGGATGGGAGCGTCACAGTGAGATCAAAACTCGGTGAAGGTAGCGTTTTTACAGTCATCTTACCCGCACCTTAATTAAGCAAAGAGTTAGAGCTGTAAGGGCTTTCGCATTCGTGCAGATAGATTTTTGGTAAACCGTCAATTTTTATACGCGAATGCGAAAGCCCCTACTTATGACAGCACATATCTTGTTGGTGGAAGATGAAGTCAAACTGGCTCGATTTATCGAATTAGAATTGACCTATGAAGGATACCAAGTCAGCGTAGCTCACGACGGCTTATCGGGGCTGACAACAGCGCGAGAATCCAATCCGGAGCTAGTGATTTTAGACTGGATGCTGCCTGGATTATCGGGATTGGAACTCTGTCGCCGCCTGCGGACAACCGGAAATAAAGTCCCGATTATTTTATTAACTGCAAAAGATGAAGTCAGCGATCGCGTGGCTGGTTTAGATGCCGGAGCAGATGACTATGTTGTTAAACCATTCAGCATTGAAGAATTATTAGCGAGAGTCCGCGCTCACTTGCGACGAACTCACGAAGAAAATCCGGATCTCTTACAATTTGAAGACTTAAGTTTGAATCGACAGACACGGGAAGTTTATCGAGGCGATCGCGCAATTGAATTAACGGCGAAAGAATTCGATTTACTAGAACATTTACTTGCCCATCCTCGCCAAGTGATTACGCGCGATCGCATTTTAGAGCAAGTCTGGGGCTACGACTTTATGGGCGATTCCAATATCATCGAAGTTTATATTCGCTACCTCCGTTTAAAACTGGAAGAAAATAACGAGAAGCGTCTGATTCAAACCGTGCGCGGTGTTGGCTATGTGCTGCGGACTTGACTTTTTGAGTAGCGCATCGTGTGACGAAGGAGCGATCGCTACCTAAACAAACGCTCAACGGAACAACTAAACCCAGGTAAAAGAGGACTGGTTAAATTATCTTCCTTGAACAAAGTTGCAACCTGTTTCAAAACCCCATTTTCCCGTCGATAAACTTCCACCTGTTGCTTTTCGCGAGCAAAAATCCAATAGTCCCGCACTCCTTGAGCTGAATAGAGTTTTAGTTTAAGTTGGCGATCGCGTCTTTCCCGATCCTCCCCTGGTGACAACACTTCTACTACCAACTCCGGCGCACCAGTCAGATGTCCCGCCTCATCCAATAATTCTGCCAGACGTTCCTTACTCGCCCAAACCACATCAGGAATCACATTGTCTGCATCCGTAAAGATGACTCCAGGAGTCGTCGCCGCATCTCCCAATCCCGTTTCTAGCGACCAAATTTTCAACTCTCCACAGACATTATCAGCAACATTTTGATGTCTCCAATGAGGCGCTCTGGTCACAAATAACTCTCCATCAATAATCTCATAACGCTTGCCATCATTAGGAAATAACTCTAAGTCGGCAGTTGTCCAACGTACTTTATCTGATACTGTGGGGGTCATAGGTCAAATCTCGATTGGTTATACTTCTATCTTTTTAGTTTAGTAGTGTGCGTGAGCGATCGCCTAACGCACCATTTCCAACGCCTTACTCTGCTTTGTCGTTAATAGTTTTACAATATCCGAATTAACCGTATCTTCTCCTGAACTTAGCTTTTGTATTGGAAGTTCTGAAGATAATGATGTTGGTATTGACAAATTTGCTGGTTGCAGGTCAATTTCAATTCTAATTTTATCTTTTTCAATCTTTACATTAGCTATTTTGCCTAAGATGTCTACAGGTACGCAATTAGTCGCTTGATACTGAAAAGGAGACTGAGTTTTGTATCCTGCGTCCTCAAGCCATTCAGTAATATTTCTCCAGATTTGTAGGCTCCCTTTGAGGTCACGAAACCCAGCTCTGGTGAGCTTTGTTGGGTTTCACTTACGCTGATACTGTTGGCGATAGTATACAAAGCTTCCTACAAACGTACTGCATACTTTGAGAGGCAACGAAATCTCAATGGCTTCAGCATTTGTCACCTCTGCGTAATCGTGTTCGTAGCCCATTCGCCAACAGTATCCGCTGGCGCTCTACCCAACCTACACTTAACTTCTAACGACCCAGATGGCGAGCCGCTAATTGCATCGCATCAGCAATATCGACATCGCCATCGCGGTCAGCATCTAAGAAAGCACTTAAAACTGGATTCGACCCTTGGGGATTTTGAGCGCTGGAGCCAGTTTTTAGGAGATTTAACACGAGGGGAACGAGAACCGGCAACATCTGTTGAATCATCGCCGGATTCAAGCCTGTCCTTTGAGCAATTGCTTGCACGATTTGCGGCACTTGAGAAAAACCAAAAAGAGCATCCACGGCTTGAGGATTGGGAGAACTGCCGCTATATTGATTGACAAGAGCTTGCGCTTGTTCGGTGCCTTCGGTAGCTTGCTTCTGTTGTAGAGCAGAGCGCACGTAGTTACCCACAAGGGACATTGCAGATTGCACTGTTGAGGGATCGGCACCATAATTATTGCTGACCTGCTGCACAGTGCCAAAAATATTATCCATCTGTCCGGGAGTCGCAGCGCGATCTGGACTGTCTAGGGCATTGATAATTTGCTCGAAAAGTCCCATAACTCTTTTTACTCTGATAACTTGAACAAAATGTCTCACTTTTAGGCTGTAGTTCGCCTCTAGCTATTAGCAGAGAATTTTTGTAGTTGATGTTGATGCGACACCGACTTGATGTTTGATGGGTAGAGCGATCGCTAACTCTGTACCCACCCCTACTGAAGATTTGCAGCTAAATCTACCGCCATGTTTCTCTACGATAATCTGACGGCTGATCGCTAGACCCAAGCCCGTACCAATGCCTCTCGGTTTCGTGGTAAAAAAGGCATCAAAGATTTTCTCCTGATGTTCGGGTGCAATACCAGAACCGTTGTCAGCAATCCGCACCCCAACTGTGTCCTTGTTGAGGCGTTCTGTGGAAATGACAATTTTCCCAAACTCTTTTGTCTCTTCTAAAGCATCAATAGCATTGCTTAGTAGATTCATAAATACCTGATAAAGCAAGCCTGTGTAACCTTCAATGGCTGGGATGTCGCCGTAGTTTTGAACAATTTCGATATTGTTTTTAATCCGATTATTCAGAATCAGCAGGGTACTATCAAGACAGGCGTGCAAATCTACAGAGTTGGGTTGTGGATCGTCCAGGCGAGAGAAATCTTTTAAACTTAGAACAATTTGTCGAACTCGGTCAGAACCGACTTTCATCGATTGCAGAACTTTGGGCAGGTCTTGTTTAAGAAAATCGATATCGATTTCCTCTGCTTGAATTTGAATCGCTTCAGGAGGATTGGGAATTTCAGCTTGGTAAGTTTCTAGTAATGCTAGAAGTTCCTCAACGTAGTCACCAGCATGAGCCAAGTTGCCATAGATGAAGTTAACCGGATTATTGATTTCATGGGCAACTCCGGCAAGCATTCGTCCCAAGCTAGACATTTTCTCACTCTGGATCAGCCGCAACTCGCTGTCTGCTTTTTGTTCTTTCAAAAGGTGCCCCACCTGGTGGATGAGCTGATTGAGGGAGGTTGCCAACATTCCCACTTCATCTTCAGTTGTAATCGGCACTTGCAGTTCAAAATTAGATTCTTGAGTAGCCCGCTGCGCTACATTGGTTGCAGCTTTGAGGGGACGGACGATGGCGCGAGAAGTGTAGATGGCTAAAAGGATAGCGATCGCAATTGACAACAAAATGCTAGCGACAATGATTTGAAATCGAATTGTTTCCGCAGCAATCAAGGCAAGTTCTGCCTGCTGAACATCCTGATAAGAGCCATAAATGATTTCAGTTAAGTTGTCTGAGAGGTCATCAAATTTGAGCGCTACAGAACCATTCGTGAAATTTAAAAGTAGTTTTTGTGCTTCCTGAATCTTCTCTGCCTTTAAACGAGACGGAGCAATGTTCAGTACTAATTTGTCTAACTGCCGGAAGTAGGTTTCTGGTACGTTTTCGTAAGTTTGCAGAAAACTGGGTATCCCGTCAGCGTGTACATGAACCGCTACCTCGCGTTTATAAATGGCGCTGTTTGTATAAGATTTGATTTCAGACAATACGTGCCTAATTTCAGTGGTATGCTCCAGAAAATGGGAGTATTCTTTTTGAAACAATTCCGGCTTCTCTGCTAGCGGAATCAGCTGTTGTTGGTGTGTACGTGCCTGTAGTACACCATTTTGCAAGCGATGGAGAAGGTTTAGTTCTTGGTTGCTATATTCATGCAACTTCGTAGCCGGTTGTTGGTAGTAATCTCCAATCATAAATCCGGCAGCCGTCCCTAAAATGGCAATGCCCAGGGTCAGCCCATATCCATAACTAATCTTTTGGCTAACACTGAAACGGCGTGTTACCCGGCTGAGCCAGCCTGAGATACTTGCTGGGTGGGGGAAGGCACTGCGTAAGCGTATCTGAGGCTTGCTGATGTTTGGCTCAGAGATCATCGATCTATCCGGTGGAGGATAAGTTTAAAAGCTATTTTGTATTATAATTTATACTTTTTAAAATTCACCCAGAAAGACGCTTCAACTCTATCATCTCAGGACTTACGCAACATCATCACATCTGGGGCAACCACAGGGGATTGAACCCGAAAAAACGCTATATGTATAAGCTTTGCGTAAGTCCTAATCTAAGAGGAGAAAAACCACGGCAACAGGCTCTACTTTGTTTGTGGAAGCATCTCTTGCCTGTTGCTGATAGCAGACAATGAGAGGGAGATTAAGATTAGAAGCATCTCCTTACCACAATCCTATTCATGCCCCTGTCGCGCTTATTAACGCTGATCGTTGGCCTCAGTGTAATTCTGGGGCTGATGCTGTGGCTGATTAATTCTCTATATCGGCTGTATATCCAAATTTCTTTTACCGCACCTTTGCTGGGAAATCTGCTGCTTTTGTTGCTGATTGCCCTGCTGGGGGTGCTAATCGGTGGATTTATCTACTATGTAATGGTTCTTCAGGGGACTGCAAAAGGTTCGCGGCAACGCCGCAGACAGCCGAAAATCCCAGAAGCGAAGACAGAGGCGGCTTCAGAAACCCTCAAAGCAGTGCGGCAGCAAGTGGCACAGATTCAGGATGAGGTGTCGCGGCAGGCATTACTGGAGCGATCGCGCGAAATTGAAGCAAACTTGGCGCGTGGGGAACTGTTAGTCGTCGTATTTGGCACGGGTTCCGCTGGCAAGACTTCTTTGGTGAATGCGCTGATTGGGCGCATGGTGGGACGGGTAGACGCGCCAATGGGAACCACTGAGGTGGGGGAAACTTACGTTCTCAAGTTGAAAGGGTTAAATCGGCAAATTCTGATTACCGATACGCCAGGAATTTTAGAAGCAGGGGTGGCGGGAACGCAGCGAGAGCAACTGGCACGGCAATTGGCGACTGAAGCGGATTTGTTGTTATTTGTGGTAGATAATGACTTGCGGCAGTCGGAGTATAACCCGCTGCGAACCTTGGCAGAGATTGGCAAGCGATCGCTGCTGATCCTCAACAAAACCGATCTTTATACAGACACAGATAAGGAAACGATTCTGGCGCGTCTGCGGGAACGAGTGCGCGGATTTATCGCCACCGCCGATGTTGTAGCGATCGCCGCGAATCCCCAGCCAGCCGAGTTGGAAAGTGGCGAAACCTTCCAACCCGAACCCGATGTGATGCCCTTAATTCGCCGCATGGCGGTGGTTCTCAGAGCCGAAGGGGAAGACTTAGTCGCTGACAATATCCTACTTCAATCTCAGCGACTGGGAGACGAAGCGCGACGCCTGCTGGATGCTCAGCGCCGACGCCAAGCGGAGAAGGTGGTAGAACGTTTTCAGTGGATTGGTGCGGGTGTCATCACCGTGACGCCCCTGCCAGTGGTGGATTTGCTAGCAACCGCCGCTGTAAATGCCCAAATGGTTGTAGAAATTGGCAGAATTTACGGTTGCGAGCTGAATATGGATCGAGGGCGCGAATTAGCGCTTTCTTTGGGTAAAACTCTCGCTAGTTTGGGAATTGTCCAAGGAGCAATTGAATTGCTTTCTAGAGTCCTCCAACTGAGTATCGCCGCCTATCCCATTGGTAAGGTCATTCAAGGCATTACCGCCGCTTATTTGACTCGAATTGCTGGAAAGAGTTTTATTGAATACTTCCGTCACGATCAAGATTGGGGCGATGGTGGAATTACTGAAGTTGTACAGCGACAGTTTCAGCTAAATCGCCGGGATGAGTTTATCAAGACATTTGTGCAAGAAGCGATCGCGCGAGTCGTCAAACCTTTAGCAGAAGCGAAAGAACCAGAAGCTGAACCTGAACCTGAATCCGATCGGCGTCATCAATCGTCTTGAAAATTGGAATAAGAAATGGGAAGTCGGAAGTCGGGGAAATACACATTTTGCAGCTAACAATCCTAACCCCCATCCCCTTTCCGGAATCGGCTATGCATTACCCATAAGCCCCAGCTTGGGTTCTCAGGTTGAGGGTGAAGCATTCGCGCCTTGTAACTTTCAGGACTTACGCAAAGCTTATACATATAGCGTTCTTGTCGGTTCAATCCCCCTGTGGTTGCCCTTACTATGTGGTGCTATTTGCGTAAGTCCTGACTTTAATGTACCAACTTAAAATTTATCCGGATATAGGAGCTGCCCGGCATGGACCCCGCGGCGCTGCAGCGCGCGGCGAATTATCTTACCGGCACCTTTGGCGGCCTCACCCTCAGCCAGGCGCGCGCCAGGGTGGAGCGCGAGCTCGGCCAGCAGCGCGCGG